>VYAQ01000395.1 GCA_009844885.1 Gemmatimonadota bacterium | reverse complement strand
CGTCGAGAAGTCGTTGATGAAGAAGCGGAATCTGGCGAGCACGCCGCCGGGGCGGATGATGCCCTCGGCGAGCAGCCGGTCAATGTCGGCGGGGCCGAGCTTGAAGTCCTGGGTAAAGGTGAGCCGGTCGGACATGCGGATCTGATAGGCGTCGAACGACATGCTCAGGTTGCCGCTCTCGACCACGCCGCCCAACGCCAGGTTGACCGAGGTCTCCGGCGTCAGCGGCTCGCCCCCGAACTCCCTCCCCAGATCGGAGGTCGACGGGATGGTCCCGTTGTTCGTCAGGTCCATGATCGCCGGGTCGTAGATCGTGGAGATGTTGAAGGCGTTGGACTGACCGGGCGTGGGGGCGCGGAAGCCGGTGCTGGCGCTCATCCGCAGCGCGAACGCCTCGGACAGGCTCACGCGGGCGGCCACCTTGCCGTTGATGGTGCTCCCGAAGTCGGAGAAGTTCTCGAACCGGCCGGCTACGCCGAAGGTCCACGCCCCCTCCGGCTCGCGGATCTCCAGGTCGCTGTAGACCGCGAAGTTGTTCCGGTTCCAGACGCCCTCGGTCAGCGGACCGAACCCTGTGAATCCGTTCGACCCCGGGGTGAAGCCCTGGGTGGCCAGCGGACCCTCGGTCCAGCTCGCCCGGTCGCCCGGAACGATCTCGAAGCGCTCATTCCGGAACTCGGCGCCGCCCGCGAAGTTGACCCTCTCGTTCACGGCGTACGAGAGATCAACGTTCAGGTTGGTCTCCTGCTGGTCGTAGATGCCGGGGTTGAAGTACGGGGTGCACGGCTGGTCGGGGACGTGCGGCGAGAGCTTCTGGTCGGTGGCGCAGGGCTGGTCCGGCCCGAGCGACGAGTTGACCGTGTTGTACATGTAGAAGTCCATGTTCGACTTGCCCCAGGCCGCGCTGGCGTCCCAGGAGAGCCTCTCGCTCGCGCCCTTGAGGCCCGCGACCGCGGAGGCGTCCAACACGTTGGCCCCGAACTGCGGTGTGAACCCGCCGGGGAACATCTTCTGGAAGGTCCAGCAGTTGGGGTTGGCCAGTAGCTCGCTCCACGCGGCCTGGTCGGTCACTACGCCGCCGGAAACCGCGACCCTGGGGCAGCCCGCCGAGCCGTCGAGCACACCGTCCTGCGCGTCGAGCAGGTCGCCCACCAACAGGAAGTCCCCGTCGTCGTCGCTAGTGCCGAACACGCCGCTGCGGGTGTTCGGGTTCCGGAAGTAGAAGCCGCCCTCGACCGTCTTGCTGACGTAGTTGCCGTGGCCGTAGAACTGCATCTGGTCCCCGAAGACGTAGCCGGTGTTGGCCCACAGCTTGATCTCGTCGGACACTTCGGGCGATCCCCAGATCTGGGCCGGATCGCGCACGCTGTTGTTCCCCTGCACGTTGATGAGCGCGATCGCGTCGTCACGCTGGACGCTGCGGTCGGTGGGAAGCGCGTTGCCGTACTCGCCGGTCAGGTTGAGGAATCCGGTCTCGCCGAGCGGGAGCCCGATGTTGCCGGACAACGTGTACATGTCGCCGTCGCCGGGCAGGACGCCACGGTCCACCCGGTTGCTGGTGTCGCCGAAGAGGTGCCCGCCGCTCTTGAACTCGATCGAGCCGCCGGAGCGGTCGTTGCGGAGCACGAAGTTCATCACGCCGGCGATGGCGTCGGAGCCGTACTGGGCCGCCGCGCCGTCGCGCAACACCTCGGCCTGCTCGAGCGCCAGTCCGGGAATGAGCGCGATGTCGGGGCCCTGCGAACCGTCCGCGAGGCCGTTGCCGTACCAGGTGATGACCGCCGTGCGGTGCCGCCGCTTCCCGTTGATCAGCACCAGCGTGTGATCGGGCGCGAGGCCGCGAAGGTTCGCGGGCCGCGCGAAGGTCGCCGCGTCCGAAATCGGCTGAATGTTGACGTTGAACGACGGGACCACGTTGCGCAGCAGGTTGGCGAAGTCGGTGTCGCCCTGCTGAACAATGTCCGTCGTGGGGATCACGTCGACGGGCACGGGCGATTCGGTCACCGTTCGCGGCTGGGCGCGGCTACCGACTGCGACCAGGCCTTCGAGCTCCAGTGCGGCCGTGATCATGGCCGCGTCGAGCCGGGTGGTCTGGCCCGCGGTGATCGTGACCTGGCCCCGATAGGTCTGATAGCCGATCAGGATGATCGCCACATCGTGCGTGCCGGCCGGAATGTTCGAGACCGTGTAGCTGCCGTCGGCGCGGCTGTTGGCGCCCAGGTTGAGGTCCGGAAGCGACACCTGCGCGCCCGGCAGCGCGGCGCCGGTGCCCTGCATGGTCACGGTGCCCTCGAGGGTTCCCTGTTGTGCGAGGGCCGCCGTGGGCAGAAGCAGCGCGCCAAGCGCCCCGAACAGGAGTAGTTTCTTCTTCATTTTCAAATCCATCCCTTTCCGCGGAAGGAGCGAAGCGTCTCGCAGAACCGGCCCATGTCCTCGGGCAGACCGAAAGACAGCCGGTTCCAGTCAAGCATCGGAGGAAAGTCCCTTCCCACCAGGAATCCCTCCTCCGCCATGCGGTTCCGATAGGTGGCGAGGTCACCGGTAATCCGGTGCATCAGGAAGTTGGCCTGGGTGGGCATGTACTCCAGTCCCAGTTCGTCCAGCGTGGTCTCGACCATCTCCCGCGACTCGCGGTTCACCTCGCGACTCTTGGCAATGAGCGCCTCGTCGCGGAACGACGCCCCGGCCGCCGCAATGGCCAGCTGGTTCGCGTTGTTCCTTGAGGCGAAGTCCATCAGTCGTGTGGCGGTGTCGGGATGCGCGATCCCGTACCCGATGCGCAGCCCGGCCAGCCCGTAGATCTTCGAAAACGTCTTCACGACGACCACATTGCGCTTCTTCGCGATCCACGGGAGCGAGCTCCACATGCGCTCGTCATCGACGTACTCGATGTACGCCTCGTCCGAGAGGAAGAAGACGTGGTCGGGGGCCTCGGAGATCCAGGCGTCGATCTCCGCGCTGGGCGTGATCGTCGCCGTCGGGTTGTTCGGGTTGCAGAGGTACACCAGGGCGGGGCGTCCCGTGCTCTCGGCTGCCTCGCGCATCCGCCCGATGTCGTGCGCGTGGTCGGACGTGAGCGGCACCTTGACGAGCTCGTAGGCCTCGGTGCGCTGGTAATTCGTCACCGCCTCGTAGGTGGGGTCGGCCATCACGAGCCTGGCGCGCGGCGCGGCATAGGCCTGCACGACCATCTGCAACACTTCCGCCGACCCTGTGCCGATCACGATCTGGTTCTCGGCGACCTCATGGGCCGCGGCCAGCTTCGACACAAGCTCGCCCTGCTGGTCCGACGGATAGCGGTTGGCGAGCACGATGGCCTCCACCAGCGCATCCTTGGCGGCCGGCGAAATGCCCAGCGGGTTCTCGTTGGAGTTGAGGCGCACCGCCCCGTTGCTCAGACGCCGCCCCGGAGCACCGACAAGTCCTGCAAGGGGGCTCCCGAGTCCCCCGAACGCACTGGCGCCCGCTACAGCGCCCGAGACCGCTCCGGCCCTGATGAAGAAGTCGCGTCTACGCATGTGCAGCCTCCCGGAAAGAGGGTTGGAAGAGCCAAAACTGTCCGAAAAAGTCGCAATATGTCCGATTCTGTCGCCATGCTGTCCGATTCTGTCGCCATGCTGTCCGAAATTGTCGTATCCAGCGCTTGGGGGGATTCGGTTTCCCTACACCATACCAATATCGTGGGAGAAGCGGTACAGCGCCAGCGAAAAGCGGCCGACGCCGTCGAAACTCCGGTTTTTCGGCATCAATTAGTGTCCGGCAGCGGGTCGCGGAGGCCCGTCATCGCCCACCTTGTCAATAGTACAGCGCTACGTCGCCGCGTGCCACCACCTTGACGGCTTCAGCCGCTTCCCGCGGCCGCTGGCGCGGTCCAGCCAGAGGGCCAGGCGCCTCAGCGGTGTGCCGGCGAGCCACCGCCATACCCGGTTCGGCCAACCGCGGAAGTCACGGTTGTAGGGACACACACGCACGCAAATCGAGCAGTCCGTGTTCTGGTTGGCCCAGAAGCGGAAGCACTTCTCGGCGTCGGTGGTCCACTTGCGGATGCCCTGGATGTTGGACCGGTTGTGCACGACCCTGGACGGCTCGCCCCCGTCGATGGCCCTGGCCGGACATCCTTCGGTGCACGCGCGGCAGATGTCGCACACCTCACGGACGCCGAAGCGCACGGGCCGGTCGTGTGCGAGCGGCATGTCCGTGAAGACCTTGCCGATGCGGACGCGTGGTCCGAATTCGCGTGTGATCAGGAGGCCGTGGCGCCCGTACTCGCCCAGACCCGCCTTGATCGCCAGCGGGATCACGAGCGCCGAATCGTTCATGCTCGCAACCGCGCGATATCCCAGGTTGATGATGTACTGGGCGATGGCCAGCAGCACGATGGTGTCTCGCGAATAGGTGGCGCCGGTCGCCGCGCCGCTCAGCGCCGATGGCGCGGTGCGCAGGACCTCCAGGTCCATGGACTGCGCGATGACGACGACGTTGTCGAGGTCGGCCGGGACTTCCTGCGGCTTCTCGACCTCGCCCTCGCGGCTGTACGCGTGCGTGTACATCCACCGTTCGTCGTACCCGGTGATCCCGACGAGGTCGGCGCCCAGCATGCGCGCCGCGTGCTTGAGCTCCCTTGCCATCTCCTCGGGCGACTCGACGGGAAGCGCGCTGCCCGGCCCTTCGCGCAAGACCGTGTACGGATCCAGGAAGCCCTCGCGCCGGTCCGCATCCTCCTTGAGCTCGGCAAAGATATCGGTGACGTGCCACGAGGCGTTGCGCAACGCGTAGTCACGCTGCGTGAACCCGTCCACGGACCGCCATGTCATCCGCGGGGTCCTGTAGGTCTCGTAGAACATGTCCGAACGGTGCGTGCGCACCTCGGGATCCCAGAACGAGCGGCAGAAGATGTCGTCTCGCTGTGAGAAACGGCGAAAGTCCTCGCCTACCTCGAATCCGGCTTCGCGGTCGGATGCCGCGCTGCCGGTCGCAGCACGGGTGCGGGTTCCTTCGGCTTCCTTGCCCATTGGGCCAATCTACCACCTGCCCCGCCGACGTGCTTCCGGCGCTCGCGGGACCCTTACGCCTCGGTCCGTCCCCGCCCCATGAGGGGCCGCAATTCCTCGCCCGGATTCACGAACCGGTTCAGTTCGATCCTGTACTGGCGGTCGTGCAGCTCCCGGTAGCGTCCGCCAGCGGCCATGAGCTGGTCGTGGTTGCCGCGCTCGACCACCCGGCCCTCTTCGATCACCAGAATCTGATCCGCGCTGCGGATGGTGGACAACCGATGCGCGATGACGAACGTCGTGCGGCCCGACCGCAGCGCCTGCAAGCCCTCCTGGATCTGCGCCTCGCTCTCCGAGTCGAGGCTGGACGTGGCCTCGTCCAGTACCAGTATGCGGGGGTCGGCCAGGATCGCGCGGGCGATCGCGAGCCGCTGCCGCTGGCCACCGGAGACCTTTACGCCGCGCTCGCCGATCACGGTGTCGTAGCCTTCAGGGAAGCCCGTGATGAACTCGTGACAGTGCGCCAGCTTCGCGGCTTCCACGACCTCTTCCCTGGACGCGCGCGGGCGGCCGTAGCGAATGTTGTACTCGACCGTGTCGTCGAAGAGGAAGTTGTCCTGCAACACGACGCCCACATGCCGCCGGTACTCGTCCAGCCGGATCTCCGCCAGGTCGCGGCCGTCCACGAGCACACGGCCCGAATCCGGCGCGTTGAACGACAGCACCAGCCCGGCCAGGGTGCTCTTTCCGGACCCGGACGATCCCACCAGCGCGGTCGTCGTGCCGGGTGGCGCGTCCAGCGAGACATCCCGGAGGACGGGCACATCGCTGTCGTACGCGAAGGACACGTTCTCGAACGAGATCCATCCCTGGATCAGTCCCAGCGGCCTCTTGCCCAGGTCCCGGTCCGCTTCGGTGCTCATCGTCCGCAGCTCCCGGATGCGGTCCAGGCCCGCGAACGCCTCGGTGATCTGGGTGCCGATGCTCGCGATCTGGACCAGGGGACCCGCCATCATCCCCGTGAGGATCAGGTACATCACGAAGTCGCCGAGGGTCATGGTTTCGGTGACGATCGCGCGGCCCCCGACGAGGATCATCACGACACTGATAAGCCCTATGATCACCGAGGAGAACGACGTGACGGCCGAGACTCCGGTCACCGATTTGGCCACGTTGCGCAGCAGCCGGTGCGCCCCCTTTGCGAAGATCCTGTCTTCCGTCCGTTCCGACGTGTATGCCTTCACGATGCGCACGCCCGCCAGGCTCTCGCCGAGCCGGCCGGTCACCTCCGCGTTGATCCGGCCCCGCTCCCGGAACAGCGGCCTGAGGCGCCTGAAGGCGATGGCCATGGCGCCGCCGAAGACGAGCAGGATCGACATGGTGAAGAGGGTGAGAACCCAGTTCACGTACATCAGGATGGCGAAGCAGGTCGCCGACATGACCAGGCCGCCCGTCAGCTGAACCAGCCCCGTGCCGACGAGATTCCTGATCCCCTCGGCGTCGGTCATGATCCGCGAAATCAGGACCCCGGATTTCGTGGAATCGAAGTAGTTGACCGGCAGGCGCGCGACGTGGGCCTGTACGGTCTTCCGCATTTCCGTAATGGCGCGCTGAGCGGTGACACCCAGTATCTGGGACAGCGCAAACGAGCTTCCCCCCTGCACGAGCGCCGCCGCTCCCACCACGATCGCGAGGGGCAACAGCAGATCGGTTCGTCCCTGGCCGACCACATCGTCGATCAGGAACTTCGACGAAGCAGGCGCTACGAGCCCGGCCAGACGGCCGATCACCATGACAAGCAGGCCAAGGGCGACCCGTCCGCGATACCGCCAGATGATCGCCTTGGCCTCTTGCCACACCCTCTCCCGCTTCAGCTTCCTCTTCTCCGTCACACCCCTCGCCCTTTGCGTTCGGTGGCACCCGGCACCAAGGGTAGCGGAGATGCAGGCCGGCCCGCTACATGCCCCGCCCGTGCGGCCACGGATCGCCGCCGGGCGGGGGCTCCCGCTCCCGTATGTATCTCTCCGCCAGTTGACCCGTCACAAACGCGTCCAGTTCGTCCAGGTCCCTGCCGGCACCTTCCAGGGCCGCCAGCAGGTTGCTCCGGAACAGGGCGTTCGCACCGTCGAGCGTGACGGCAAGCGCCAGGGGCCCGATGGCGTCCTCGAAGCGGCCGTGTTCGATCAGCAGGTAGCCCATGTTGTTGAGCGCCCACACGTCTTCCGGGTCGACCAGCAACGCCTCTTCGTAGCTGGCAAGCGCGCTCGAGCAATCACCGCTCTGGGCCTGGGCGCGGGCCATGGTGCGCCATGCCGCGGACGACCCTGGATCGAGGTCGGTCGCGATGCCGGCGTGCTCCCGAGCCTCGTAGGGACGGCCGATCTCGATGAGCGCCCGCGCCAGGTTCACGCGGCCCTTGGCGTGATCGGGCCTGTGGGCCACCCACGCACGCAGGTGTTCCTCGGCGCCTTCCGGATCCCCGCCGCGCCACGCCGCGATCCCGAGCGAATAGCGGTCCGACTGTGCGACCGCCCTGGCGTCTGACACCTGCGCGTTCACGTCGGGCACCGCGTCCGCCCGCTGCACCCGCTCCTCGTGAATCGCCACGGGTGTCTCGAAGGTCGTGGAGGGTTCGATCTCCGTAGTCACCTCGATCTCCGCAATTGCCACCTCGCCCACCGGCAATTTCCGGTCCCCGTCCGTGCACGCCGCGACGCCCGCGAAGAATGCAAGCGCCAGTCCCACGGCGCTCCAGCGCAGCAACGCCTCCGACCGATCCCGCTCCGTCGTCGTGTACTTCATTGTTCGGCCTCCCGAAGCCTGGCCCCGTGCCTGCGGACCGAGTCGTCCCGGTTTCGCGGCGCGAGGCGGTTGAGTTTGGTCCGGGTAGGCGCAACGAGCGGGCCAATCGACGCGCACTCGGAGCTTTCGGCTTCAAGGCATTGCGCGGGAACGAGTTGGCCGTGCAGGCGCGGGCTTCCGGCTTGTCGGCCTCTTGCCTCATCGTGTCCGGTTGGACACGGGCGGCGGGTTCGGCCGTGGCCGATGCGCCACCGCGGCGGGCCGGTTCAGCTATCCGGGCGTCCCGGGCGGCGGATTCCCAGCCGGTTCATGATCTTCAGGAGGCTCGAATGATCGGCCAATCCCAGCGCTGCCGCCGTACGGCCAATCCTCCAGTCGTGGGTCTCGAGGGCGCGGCGCACGATGATCTGCTCCGCGGCCCGCTTCTGCTCCCGAAAGGTGCCCTGCCCGCCGATGCCCGCGTCGGAGGCCGCGGGCTCCGCATGTACGCCAGGCGCACCGTGTCGTCCCAGGTCCGGGGGCAGGTCTTCGACATCGAGCAGCGGACCGTCCGACGCGATGATCATCCGCTCGATCGTATTGCGGAGTTCCCGGACGTTGTTGCGTCTCCAGTCCCGTGCCTGGAGAGCATCGCGGGCCGCATCCGATACCGGACGCGCGGACCGGCCCAGTCGTGGCGCGAGCGCTGCCGCAAAATGGTCGGCGAGCAGCCCGATGTCCCCGCCGCGTTCCCGGAGCGGAGGCACTCGGACAACGTGCACGTTGAGGCGGTAGAACAGGTCTTTCCGGAACGTTCCGGCTTCCACCTCGGTGTCGAGGTCCCGATGGGTCGCGGCGAGGACCCGCGTTTCCACGGTGATCGGATCCTCGCCACCCAGCCGGTTGATCTCGCCCCCCTCCAGCACGCGCAGGAGCCGCGCCTGCAGTGCTCCCGGAAGCTCACCGATCTCGTCCAGGAAGAGGGTCCCCGCCGATGCGCGCTCGAAGGCACCCCGCCGTGCCTTGACGGCGCCCGTGAAAGCGCCCCGGTCGTGGCCGAAGAGGTCGCTGTCCACCAGTCCTTCCGCCATGCCGCCACAGTTGACGGCCACGAACGCTTCCGTGCTGCGTCGGCTCTGGCGGTGCAGCTCCCTGGCGACCAGTTCCTTGCCCGTCCCGCTTTCGCCCAGGATCAGCACGGGGCTCGGGATATCCGCCAGCTTCCCGATGGCGGAACGGAGGTCGGCCATGGGCCCGCTCTGGCCGATCAGCGTCGGTCGCCGGCCCTTGCCCTCCAGGTCCTCAAGCCGTTCCCGGAGATCGGTCTGGCGGAGCGCCAGGCGAACCTCGTGCACGACGCGCTCCATCGGCTCGGCTTTGTCCACGAAGCTGAACGCGCCAAGACGCACGGCTTCCACGCACCGCTCGAAGCTCCCGGTGCCGGTGTAGACGATCACCGGTACATCGATTCCCCGGTGCTCCATCGACCTCAGCACGTCGAAGCCGTCGAGTCCCGGCATCTCGAGGTCGAGGATCACGCAATCCACGGCTTCCCGCGTCAGAATGTCGAGCCCCTCGGAGCCTCCCGCCGCAACGCGCGTTCTGAAGTCCCCAAGCCGCTGGAGGTCATACGCGTACTGCTCGGCCAGCGGCTTCACGTCGTCGACGATCAATACCAGCGGACTCATCGCGCCCCCTCTCCAGCCGCCTTGAGGATCACCTCGACACGGGTTCCCTTCCCGGCATCGCTCTCCAGGACGATCCGGCCACCGACATCCGCAGCCAGCCGGCGCGCAATCGCGAGGCCAAGGCCGGTTCCTCCGGAACGGGTTGTGAAGAAGGGTTCGAACACGCGCGCGCGCAAATCGGCGGGAATCCCGGGCCCATCATCCTCAACGAAGAGGCGGTGCTCAGGCCGAGCGGAGTCGTCACCGGCCTCGACCCCGATCCGCACTTCGCCGTTCGTCTTGCCGGCCGCCGCCACAGCATTCGCCACCAGGTTCTCGATCACCCTGCGCAACGAGACGCTGTCCATCTCCACCCACGCAGGCTCGGTTCCCAGCGCCGGCACCAACCTGACACCGTCCTCCGCCCCCCCCCCCCCCACGCCCACCGAATTGGCAACCGCGCGAAGATAGGACCGCTCCCACGCCCCCGGAACGGCCCCGGCCTGGTAAAGG
>VYAQ01000331.1 GCA_009844885.1 Gemmatimonadota bacterium | reverse complement strand
CACCGTGCCATTTTGGATGCCCACATGTGTGCAATTTTGCGCGCCCGGTAACACGGCTGGCAGAAGGCACCGGTCGAGTCTTACTCGCGTCATGCCGAGCAAACGAAGTATCCCTCGTAGACCGTAGCGCTCGAAACAGCGTGTTTACGGCCAAACTTCTGGAAGCGTTGCGCGGCGAGGGACAGACAAGCGGGGACGGTGTGATCCGGGTGTTCGAGATATTCAACCACGTCGCCTTGATGGTGAAGCGCGCTGTGCCGGGGCAGCAGCACCCGGTTCTCAAGGCAAGTGATGTGGAAGAGAATTTCCCTGTGGCACTCGACAGAGGTGGTATCAAGACGGCCTTAGCGGACACAACATCGAGTGCCATGCTTGGCACCTGGGAACGCCTCAACAATCTAATGCCGGATCTCTATCCGTTGGGACCGATGGATCAGGAGGTTTGGGCACGGGCAGGTGGCGATCCGTCT
Source organism: Gemmatimonadota bacterium (assembly GCA_009844885.1). Classification (GTDB taxonomy): domain Bacteria; phylum Gemmatimonadota; class Gemmatimonadetes; order Longimicrobiales; family Gaopeijiaceae; genus Bin94. The sequence goes on along the minus strand of VYAQ01000331.1, from coordinate 9,541 downwards.
CGCTTGCACCTGAGCGACACAGGTCGCGTGCTCTGGTTCAAGGCGTTACGCACCCTCCGTCGCGGTGGTGGCGGATCAGGCATTTCCAGGAAAAGCCTGATCAGAGCGGCGCTTGAGGACTATCCCCACCATCCGGCTTTGGTCGCGCTGGTGTAATGGTTCTCACCGACTTCGAAACCAGCCTTCAGCTTTCGCGACCTCGATTACAGGCACAACCGATTCCGACAGTTGATACCTAAGGGCACCTTCCGCCATCGCAATTAGCTCTGCGGGATAGGACTCCGGTGTATCGAGGACAGACACGGCTACCTTACGCGGTATGCCCTTGTTAGCAACGTGCCGCCCAAGGAAGTATGTCGCCGCAGAATCCAAGCTTCCCATCGCCCGATATGCAGCCGCGATCCTCGGCAACGCTGTCTCCCATCCCACCTTCCCCGCTCGGAGACGCGTCAGCGTGGCCCTTTGGCAAATATTCAAGACAACACCGTCGTTTCCCGAATACGGTCCAATGACAGCCTCGTAACACATGTCCTGAGATTCTCGCGATAGCCGCGGCCACAAACTTGCAATGAGTCGTGCCGAACCACGGCATGCCAATTCCTGGTCACGAATATTCAGTCCTCGCCGCCCTCCCCAACGCCTCACCGCGTTATCTATCCTCCGCATCGATTGCACGATAACAGGCCAATCTACATCGCAACAAGATCTCAGCAGGTCCTCCAATGCCCTCGCATTCCCAGCGATCGTCTTCGCACTACCCCAGGACATCAACACCAACGCAGAAAACATCTGATCGAGTCGATCCGACGATCTCTGAAGCGTGTCCGACCACCAGTTTCTATCACCTGCTCTCAGTCGCGCGTATCGTGCCCTTTCACAGAGTGCCGCATCCGTATCGAACAAGTCCCTAAGTCCACTCCCCTTCTCTTCGGAAGATCTGATGCCTGCGGCCTGCGCGGCAAGTTCGAAGAATGCCCACCTGTCTCCAAACTCCCGCCGGCCCGTCTCCACAATGTCGTTCCAGGGGAGAAGTGTACGGGACCATTTGCCCCTCGAAATCTCGTTGTGTTCACCCACAACCGTAGCGAAGTTGCGTATTTGCTCAGCGAAAGGTAGGCCCTCGTCAACGTCCTTCTCGTCCTCCATGTGCTCACCCAGCCGTCCCAAAGATACTGGCGGTCCCCACTGCTGTAGGCCAGCAAAGCACGACCCCAACACCTCAATCCACGAACGCGGCTGGCCATGATGCCGCACTACGATGCGCCGCCCCAAAACTAGATCGATGGCTCTCCGATACTCTTCTGGTCTCTCTTGCAACAGTTCAGTACGCCCGCCCTTCACAAGTATATCCAGGTGTATTGGATCAATCGTTCGCTCCCTGAAGACAGCGTCTAGCTGTTCTCCATCCAATCGCCCCAGCACGTGAAGATAGAGGGAATACATGAGCCAGATAGTAAAGCTAGCGCCCTCCTTGTTCGTCAACGCATCGAGGCAGTATTCCACACGGTGATTGATCGGCGCGTTCTCAGTCACGATTGCTATCGTGGACAGCGCAAAGTCGAAAGGAGGCTCATCCTCGAGAATAGTAAAGCATTTGTCGATCAGCTCGTCCCTGCCGGATCTCTGTGGCAACAACAATGTTGTGTCCGGGCCGCGATATCGTATCGCCGCGTTAATGAAACACCGGCGCTCGACACCATCGAGCACGATATCAATGACCTTTTTCATCGATCGCGGATGTTGCGAAAACACCCAGTCACCCAATAGCATTGACGCAAGAAACCTTCCGTAACTCGTGTGTTCGTACATCGGCTCCTTTAGCAATTCCTCCAGCCGGTCAACGAGGGCGGGGATTTCTCCCTTACTAAAACACCCGGCGTAGAACCTCGTCACGTTCAGCCAATAGCCATTCCTAGCCATTGCGTCGAACCGGTCCGGAAGAGTACCAGGCGCTTCGGCTCCAGTGGGCGAATACGTCGCTGTGTTATAGAGATACCGCGCGGCAAAATACTCGCGCAGCGGTTGCACTTCGAATTCAAATGTACCCTCGATCCGTGACACCAGGGCTACGACGCGCTCTACGACACCAGCGAAAAGAGCTTCCGCCAGTGTCCCATCATGCCCTTCCTCTCTAAGGTATTCTCGCACCAACGTGGACAATTTGGAATGTGACACCCTGCCGCCATTCTCGCTGCGCTCAGCTTCTGCGTGTAACACCCACGCCAGATAACCGTGGACCTCAACCAATAACTCGCGGTGATCTCTGACGACAGAACTCTTCTCGGATTCGCGACTGACAAAGTAGTCCATGTAGCTGTCGTATAGCGCGGTCCGCTTCTCGGGTAGCGAAGAACCGCGACTGTGCACGAGACTAAGCAGTATTGCCAGTTGCATGGGGTTCCGCGAAAGCTCCGCGAGGTGCGGTTGCGCAAGCTTCTCTGTTAGCACCCTGCGGATCTCCGATGCATCCCGTCTCGTAATGCCTTTTGCCCTAATCCATTTGTCAGCATATGTCTGACACGCAGCAGTGGTGATCGAACGGAGTTCAAGGTAAAGATACTCCTCGGGAAAGCTGGGCGACTCGGCAAACACCGACGGTCGACTAGTGACTACACACTGAAGATCGATCGCCAGTGCCTTCAAGCGCTTTACACCACGACACAGCTCTTCGGTGACCGTCGCACGGCGGGTCAAATCTGCTATCTCATCCAAACCATCGAACACGATCAGTATCGCGCTGGCCCGCACCACTGCCTGGACATCCGAAACGTCAAAGCCAGCTCCTCCACTGTGCTGTACGACTTGTTCCGCCAGGAAGGATTCTAGTGATCGTAGCGTTGTCTGGCCTTCCGGCTGCCCCGCACCGGTTGCGAAAGGGTTCCCTCCGGCCAGCCATGTTGAAAGGTCTCGGAGGTCGACCTTAAACGGGAGCCGAGTTCGGAAGGATTGATTGTGTCCTGCGTTGTGATCCGGGATATCGCGATCCAACAAGCGCATCCGGTGGATCTGACTCATATACTGAACGATCGTAGACTTCCCTTGTCCCGGTGCGCCCTGAACAACAACTAAAGGAAATTGATCTTGGAACCGCGAATCCAACAACGTTGCGACACAGCCTGGATGCTCATTCTGTTCTCTTGTAGGGTCGTGGCCAACGGCGTGTTGAGGTCGCAGATGTCCGAGGCGACGTGCCGCGTGGATCTGCCTTTTTGATTGTGGGCGAATCATTGCAGGGACGTCAATGAACAGGTCGAGAAGGTCGTTCTGCAATTCGATTTGTTTGAAGCGGACTTCCGTGTCCAAGTTGAGTTGATCCGTGAGATAAGCGCTTATTGCAAGAGTCCGGCGTTGCACGTTGTCGCGTAGACCAGACGCTAGGAGTAGACGAAGCAGATCGGGTCCGGTGATGAGTTCAGAGTACGCCCAACGCAGATCCGGATGGCTGTCGAGTCGGCGGCTAAGGTCATCGCGCCACAAACATTGGGAAGGAATAGGAACTGTATCGTGCAAGAACTGTCGTACGATGTCGATCGAGCCGGAATCGAGATGGGCAGTTCCGGGGACATTCGTCAAAAGCACATATCGTTTTGCGCCCGCCGGAATCAGCTTTGTTATCTTCGGAAGTTCGGCTTCAACCGTATCAGTAAACCACTTCCATGGCTGCGAAAGAGCGCTCGGCCGGCGGACGTATTTGACTTGATAGACGGTGAAGGAATCGTCATCGGTGGACCATGAAGTCGAGATTGCATCGCGACCGCCGTCCGGCTGGTGAATTGGGAAACATTGGACACCAGGAAACTCGTGAGCTAGCAGGGCTTGGCAAAGATGCTGAAAGCGGGCTTCGCCGAGGTTTTCGAATTGGTAGTCGAATGGCATGTGAATTATCTGTCGCCGAGGAAACAGTTCCCCGTGAGTTGCGCGATTGTTCCACCAAGCCCGCCGCAAGGGCGTGGTGCCCGGCTATCTCCGCTGCCGAAGACGTAACGGGACCAGTGAGCCTTAAAGAGTGGGCGTTGCGACGCCGTTCGGCAAGGCCTCCGGACTCGATCCGCTGCTGCGGCTTCTGGACCCCACTTTCAGGCGCAACGAAGGCACGCTGGGGCGGAAGGTCGGTAGTCGAGTCTGCCACGCCCAACGAACTGGTGGGATCTCGGAGTCGGGTACGCGCCATTGGTTGCGCGGGAATGAGTCAAGCAGGTGCGTCCTGGATGCTTCACGTGTCTGCTTCGGGTGGTCTTGGTCGGCCTGTTGGTAGGAAAATGGAGAACTGGCTTGGGGGCCTTCAGGCCACGGACACCGCAGGGCACGCTGATCGGTTGGGGCCATAGGGGTTGGGATACGAACTGTCGGTGAGCACCAGCGGAGACCACCGCTGGGTGCCACTGACGAAGTAGCAGGGCAAGTGGACTCAGATCGAAATCGGTGGAATAGGCAATTCCCTGATCACCCGGTCGCCACCCATTCGCTTCTCGCAACTGACATGCGGACCTTCCATTAGGTAAGGAAGACCTTACAATCTATCCGCCTCCCACCCCTATGGATGAGGCCTAGCGAACGGTGGCAAGCACTGCCATCCCGTTGACGCTGATGGCTCCGAAGAGCGATTTTGGTGCTACGATGGATCCCTTGACCGCGGGATATACTGCTCTCGAAGCCAGCAATCCGCCGGACGCCAGCCGAACACGGCCTCCGCGATCTCGCGGCCGGTTTTCTCGCCGATGTGCGGCGGCAACGGACGGGAGGCGGTGGCGGGTTGAGGGGAGCGACTACTGAGGCGGAGATGGGGATCCCCACAAGCTGGAAAGCCATGCGCAGAGAAGCGCTAGAGCGGCACCCACTACCAAGATCACCAAATCGCGGGTCCAGTCACGCTTCCGTTGCTTTTTGCCCTTCGATTTTTCGCCCTCGCTCTTCTTCCAGTCTTCCACCGCCCTTAGTCGGGGTTCAAGCCCCGTCAAGTGTCCCGGGGAATGATCCACAAGCTTCCGCCATTCCTCCAGTGCGGTTAGGCGGCGGTCAAAAACGGTGATCCCGGCGAGTGCGTTGAGGGCTTCGGCCATTCCGGCTTGGGGCACCAAGGGGTGGTCTTCGGATCCGTTGACGGGCACATCACCCGTTGGGGGGTCGTCGCGAGGTGTCACTGAGTCACCTTCTGAATCCACTCCACTATATCGGACTTGTGGTACCCCGCGAGCGTACTGGTCATCGGAATGACGATACCGCGGAAGGGTCGCCCGTCCGCCTCCTCCTGGATCCGCTTATAGACGTCGCCAACTAGCGTGACCCCGTTCTTCCGTTCGTCGGCAACAATCAGAAGTTCAGCGCCGCCCTCAGCGAGTCCGCTGTCGGGACCAGTCAGGTGACGGTGTTCAGGCCACAGTTCCTTCACGACATCGATAGGACGTGTCTCGCCGAGGAAACAGATGAGGTACACGTCGTAGGCCAAGGATCGCCTCCTTTCCTGAGAGATGGGTGAAGAAAGAGTACGGGGTTCATGCCGGGATTGCGAGGGGGAATGTCACGGATAGCTGACGGGAAAAGTCAAGATGGGTTGTGTGGGTTCCATTCCCCTCTGTATGTCGCACGTTCAACCCACCCGTGGATGGTGGGAAATGGCATCGTGTGCCACTCGGGGATCTTTCCGAACTCGCGCAGAACATCAGCGATCGGCACACCATCGGTCACGCACTGAAAGGCTGCCCCGATTAGCCGCGCTGCCTGTTCGCGCTCCTCAAGGTGCTCAAGGGACTCGGTACCGTCGGAGGTGAGCAGGTAGCTGCTCGTGCGGTACTCGTAGTCTGGATGGGGTGCGACCAAGATCTTACCGGGCGTGTCCGCCTCAGCAGGTTGCCACGCAACCATCCAGCCGGTGTTCAGACGTGAGTCAGCCATCTCCGTCTCCTTTCCAGTGGCTTCGACGGGTACTCACGGTTACCGAGCCCGGCGACTTCTGGCAAGGGCACTGAGGTGTCGGGGTTGCGGCGGGCCCGCCCTCCCTCCGGCCGTCACGTCGATGGCGAGGGTGAGAGGGTGCCTCTGGCGCCACGACCCGCGTTTCTGATCCATGCTCCTATGCTAACACCGGCCCGCCGGACGTACAACAAGTGCATAATCACCAGTCGACATTACATTCCAGAGCGGTCTGGGGTCGCGAATACGATGCCTTCTGCTGACCATCCTCCCGCCCAACCCCTCGCCCTTGGGCAAACAACAGCGCCCCGATCCGCCTCGCCGTATCCGCGAAATGCTGGACCTCCTCGGCCCGTAGTCTCCGGTCGAGGACCTTCTGTTCCCGGTAGGACAACCACTTCTTGAGCACTTGGTAGCCGCCGAGCCTGTACTCCCAGATGGCCGCCGGGACGTTGCGCCAGAAGGCGTCTCCGTTCAGGTAGACATCGAGGGTCGTGTCGCCGAGGACACCCGCCGCCTCCGCCATAGCCGCGGATTCCTCGGGCGAGTACGAACGCTCGACGGAACGGCCGCGCCCAGGCATCACGGCGTCGCCGACACCCGCGTGCCCCCAGCCGGCTGTGACGGCAAAATCCTCCCCTGTCATGTTGCGTCCCCCGACAGTACAGGGGACTGCGATCGCCGCGATCTCGCGACGCAGGGGTGGCCGGGTCACACCCGGGACCGAGGATTCGGGATCGAGCAGGGCGGCAAGCTTCCGACCATTTGCCGCCGAGCGAGTGCTTCGGCGTCTTCTGCAGCGTTGCCATCCGGCCATCCCGGGAGCGGAATGCGCGGCCATTCCACACGCAGCGCCCCGGCATTGCCTTCTCGGTAGACAGGATCGTGCAAAGGTGGCCAGGACATGGTGGAACAGGTCCTCGACACCGAGCCCAAGACGGGCGAGATAACGTTCCGCCGCGGCCGACAGATTCGTGCGCTTCCCCACGTCGGTCTCATACCCAAGGCCCTCTTCCCGAAGCCACACCGGGAACATGAGAGCGCCACGCTCAATCAAGTGTAGAGAACCCATGTAGCCCGTCCGATAGGCCTGCGGCTCATCCGCCCCCTTTCGGAGATGCTGGGCAGCCGACAGCCACTTGTTCCCCTCGAACGCATGGGGCCGGTAATCGGCCCTCTTCTCGTCGAGCAGCTTCGTATCCTTCTCCCAATACAGCCAGCGGTTGTCGAACGGCCGGTACGCATAGCGGACGAATCCGGATTCATTGGACTCCCCGCGCTTCAACAACCCCTCGCGCACCGCACGTGCATCGAACCGCGCTCCAGACTTCATCACCCTCGGATACCGCCGCGCGATCTCCCGGTGGCTCAGCTTCGGATCGAAATAGTCGCCCACCCGAGCCCGCAGCCGCTCAAGATCGGTGTCCACCAGAAACCCATCCCGACTCGTCTTCACCCCCGGAAACGACACCGGGAACAGTTCCGGCAACGCCGGCCAGTCGAACCACTCCTCGCTGACCGCCGTCTCCACGAACGGCAGGCCCAAACGTAGCACCGGCTCGATTCCCGAATACAGCTCATCCGGTTCCGCCTCGGCCGTGGCGATCAGCTCCTCCGGCTTCTTCGGTCCCCAGAGAGGCCGGAACTCGACCGATGTGGCGGGCTCGTGGTCCGCCTTCCGAACCAGGGTCGCGATGGCCGTGCCTACCTGAATGCCGACCGGATCTCCCTCGGTCGAGAAGATGCTCGGGTCGGGCGAACCGTCCGGGGCGACCTTGCCGGTCTTGTACTTGTCGCCGTTCAGGCAGTCGATCCGGATCGCGTCGAACGCCTCCAGGTACCTCTCCCGCATCCCGGTGAAGGACAGCCCGTCGAGCCAGGAGTAGTTGGAGATGAAGCACACCACCCCCTGCCCCGTCCTCTCCGCGATGCGGCGCTCGGCCATGCGGAAAAAGCGAACGTAGAGATCGTTGAGCCCCTGGCCTTCGGGCCGGCGCACTCGCTTGGTCGTGCGGTAGGCTTCCGAAAGCTCGCGCTCCTCGTCCACCGCCATCCCTGCGAATCCGTTGTAGGGCGGGTTGCCGAGGATCACCAGGATCGGGGTGTCCTGCTTCACGCGCTCCGCCCGGTCGCGTTCCTCCTCGAGTTCCGGGAAGGGGAGCGTCATGTGCGGCTCCCACCCGGTCAGCGCGTTGGTGAGGAACACGCCCGCGCGCTCTGATCCGTCGGCGGCCAGGGGTGCGTCCAGGTTCTGCATGGTCAGGCCGACCTGCAGGTGCGCGACGACGAACGGCGCGGGCATGATCTCGAACCCGAACACGCGCTGGGTCGCCGCCTTCCTCACCGCCTCGCCCGCGAGCGCCCCGAGGCCGTCGCTCTCCACATTCAGCGCGATGCGGCGGAGCACCTCCGCCAGGTAGGCCCCGGTGCCGCAGCACGGGTCCAGCACATAGACGTTCTCCGCTGCCAGCCCCTCCGAGATGCCGAGATCGTTCTTGAGCGCCTTGTCCACGCGGGCCACCATGTAGCGGACCACCTCCGGCGGGGTGTACCAGACGCCCAGCTGCTTGCGTAGCGCCGGGTCGAAGGCTTCGAGGAACGGCTCGTAGAAGTACGGCACCGCATCGCCCTCGTTGAACCGCGAGAAGAATGCGGCCCGGTCCACGCGGTCGAGCGCCGCCGACGTCCAGTCCAGGACCTCGACGAGGCCGAGCGGCTCCAGCCGGCCCGGATCGGACAGCTGCGCGAACAGCGCCCGCAGCACCGGGGCCCGCAGGTGCCAGACGGCTTCCTTCCACCGGAACTTGCGCGGACCGTGGCCAGCCTCGAACTGCGGGCCGTCCCTGGCCTGCTCCTCACGCGACCAGAGCACCCACGCGGAGAAGATCCCGTAGAACAGCGTCTGGATCAGCGTCGATCGAAAGAAGCGCTCGCCGCGGTCAACCCTGGAAGCGGATCCCGAGCGTCTCCTCCAGCGCCGACCGCAGCGCCGCGAGCGATTCCGGGTTTCCCGCCGCCTCCAGCCGGGACAGGCCGTCGCGGGCGTACGAAGCGAGCAGCCACGCCAGGTCCTTCGGCTCGGCCAGGGTGGCCTGGTGCGAGAGGGCCCGGGCCAGGTATTCGCCGAGCCCCGCGCCCACTTCGCGGGCGAACGCGCGAGGCCGCTCCACCTTGCTCCAGAAGTCGTCCGCATCCTCCGCCAGCCGGAAGGGTTCGAGCCTGGCCGGACCGCCCGACCCGTCCGCGCCGACCAGCACGAAGTCGCGCAGGTTCGTCACCAGCACCAGCCGGTAGTGGCCCCAGTAGCGGCTCACCTGGTCCGATTCCGCCGTCAGCCAGGTGTCTTCGCCCACTCCCTTCACCTCGACGACGCCCCGCTCCGGGACCTGCCCTTCCCGCGGCCGGCCCCTTTGAACCTGCCTCGCGGTGTAGAGCGCGTAGTCGGGATGGCCGGCACCCTGGTCAGCCCCCTCCAGAACGCAGAACACCTTCGGCCTGAGCGTGCGGCCGACCGCGCCGATCAGGTTGGCCAGCGCCGGATAGTACGACCGCTCCCCGGTCGCGCCACCCGATGCGCGCACCCGGTGGAGGTCGGCGAAGTAGGTCTCGGCGGCGGTGGTCAGGGTTTTGG
>VYAQ01000183.1 GCA_009844885.1 Gemmatimonadota bacterium | reverse complement strand
ACCCTCCACTGCCTGCAGGCCCTCGCTCATCTGCCCCGCCATCGCCGCGAGCACCGCGTCCATGTTCCGTGTGTCGCGCGCGATTTGCTCGGCGTTCTGACGCTCCGCAGAATCCAGGTCCTCGGCCGCCTCGAGATCGCCGTCCAACAGCTCATCCGGCCAGTCGTCACCATGATCCATCATCTTTCCACCCCTCCGTATCCGTGGTCCCGGGCCAGCATCTCCCTGCGCATCGTGCGCCTTGCGCGCAGCAGGTGCACCCGCGCCGTGTTCGGGTTCATCTCCAGCATCTCGGCCGCCTCCCTCGGCTTCAGCCCCTGCAGGTCCACAAGGTCGAAGACCTCTCGTTGCCTCAGCGGCAACTCCCCCAGCAGCGTCCGAATCAGCCCCACTGTTCTCTTCATCTCGATGTCGTCGAGCGGATCCTCGAGCCGGGGTGTCGCTGCCTCGGCCAGCCGCCCCAGCCTGTCGGCCAGCCGCCGGTCCTGCCCCCGTCTGCGCACATGATCCAGGCTGGCGTTCCGGGTGATGCGGTAGACCCAGCTTGTGACCTTCGATCGGCCATCGAAGTCCTCCATCGATCCCGCCATCTTCATCAACACGACCTGTGCGACATCCTCCGCGTCGTCAGGATCGCCGGTAATCACCAGAGCCCAACGGCAAATCAGGGGCCGGAGCGCACCCGCCAGCCTTCCGAGCGCCTCCCGTTCTCCCTTCCCGGCCCGCCGGGCCAACTCCAAGGTCTCCTGGTCGGAGAGCATGGCGCTCTCGGTCCTTTGTTCGCTCGTGAGGGTTCGGGAGTATGACGGCGGCAGCGGAAGGATCGTTTACCCGAGAGACCGGTCCTGCCCGCGCGCTTACCCCGCGGCGCGATCCAGCGCTCGGAGTTGTACCCGTTCGACGCCGACTTCGTCGGTCGTGCCGCCCAGAATGTAGTCCTCGCCGATTTCGAACAACTCGAGGTCGCGCGGCATTTCGACGAATCCCTGAACGCGCCCGTCCGCGTCGAAGACCGTCCAGATGCTCCCGACCTGTTCGGGGAACCGGTATTCCCGCACCCAGAGGTAGCCGAGGGGGTCCGAGAGCAGCGCCGCAAACGCGGGGAAGAACTCCACGAGCGTCATGCCTTCGGCCATCCCGCGAAGCCTCTCCTGATCTTCCGCCGACCTGTCGGCCCAGCTTTCCTCGAGCACCGCATCGAGTTCGGCTTGCGTCGGAACGCGCAGCTCGTGTTCACGCCGGACGATCTTCGCCAGCATGCCGTCCGCATCGTAGGCCCGGATCTCGTAGCGGTCGTTCGCGGTAACGACGGCCAGCGGGCCCCACACCGTCGCCAGGACCGACCTGCCGAACGGGTGCAGGCGCGCGCTAGGACTGCTGGGCGAGAAGAACCATTCGTCCCCGGCCTGGGTCCCGACAGAGGCCCGAATCTCTCCGGTGGGCCTGACGACGGCGAACTCGGCTTCCTGCCGCCTGAGGGTCGAGCCCCCGGCCCCGAATTGCATCCCGACGGGGAGCCCCGGCTTGGCGAGGATGTCGCCGCCCGGCATGACTCCAAGGAGCGAGAAGCGTGCTCCTCCCAGTGTAGCGGTACGGCCGTGGTTGCCGTCCGCGTCGAAGATGACAACCTGTCCGCGCCACCACGACGCACCGGCGATCGAGTCCCCCGGCCAGACGCTGACGGTCTCCGGATCGAACTGGGCGAATTCGCCCGGCCCCTCTCCCACGCCTCCCAGGCTGACCACGTGGCCACCTTCCGCCGAGAACACCCGCAGCTCCGAGCTGCCGGCGTCGGCCACCACGATTCTGCCGTCGGCCAGCCGCGTGGCATCCTCGACTCCGTAGAACTGGTACGCCTCGTCGCCTCCACGAAGGCCAATCGACACGGCCGGGGCGTCGCCGACCCGCCAGTCCAGCCGCGACCCGGTGGCAGGCCGCGCGTTCTCGACGATTGTGATCTCGGCGCTGTCGCGGACTTCGGACCGGAGCGCCAGCCCGGAATCGCCCCCGGTGTCGCAGGCGGCGGAAAGCACGGCCACGGCCAGCACTCCTGCCGGGCGGATTCGTGATTCTCTCATCGGCTCCTCGCTTTCATGACGCCGCGAAGCGCTCGGCGGCTACGTTCGACATGTGTTGGACACACCGTGACCGCGCGCCCGTTGCTTGAGGCCCGCGGCAACCTTTCGAGCGCACGCCGAGTATCATTAGTGTGTGTTCGAGAGGTGTCGCGTAATGAAGAAGGCATTCCTGTTCCTGCTGGCGCTTGCGCTCCCGCTTGGGGGGTGCAGCGGCCCCGAGCCCGGAGAGGAGGCCGTGGTGCTGGTCCACGGGCTGGGGCGCTCGCAGGCGTCGATGATGGTGCTGGCCCAGAGGCTCGAGTGGGCGGGGTACGGGGTGGTCACCGTGGGGTACAAGTCACTCAGCACACCGTTCCCGGAAGCGGTGGCGGCGGTCCGGACGGCGGTCGAAGGGTGTTGCGGCGAGTCGCCGCGGGTCCACTTTGTCGGGCACTCCCTCGGTGGGCTGGTCATCCGCGGATACCTCGCCGAGACACCGCCCGAACGGCTCGGCAGGGTGGTTCTGGTGGCGCCGCCCAACCAGGGCAGCCTCTTCGTCGATTGGCTGGGCGAGATCCCGGCTGCCACCGAGGTTCTGGGCCCCGTGGGGAGCGCGCTCGGGACCGACAGCACGCACATTCCCGCGACACTGCCTCCGCCCGACTACGAAATGGGCATCATCGCCGGAAACCGCAGCATCCAGCCCATCGGCCACCTCGCGATTCCCGGCCCGGACGACGGAATCGTCAGCGTCGAGCAGACGCGCGTCGAGGGTGTGCCGGTGATCGTGCTGCCCCGGTCGCACGCGTTCATCACCAGCAGCCGGTACACCGCGGAGGCGGTGATCGAGTTCCTGCGGACGGGCGAATTCGGCGTCAGTTGACTGCGCCGCCGGTCTCGATGCGCCAGACGTCCACGTAGTCGATCTCCAGGCTGTCCTGGCGAATCGTGACCATGTGGTCGGGACCGAAAGCGGGCACGGACCGAGCCTTCCATTCGCGCACGGGCAGGGTGGCCAGGAGCCGTCCCTCGGGATCGAACACCTCCCAGCGGTTGCCGGCGGTGCGCATGACTTCGACCCAGATTCTGCCGTCGGGTGCGACGAAGAACTCGTCGATGAAGGGCTTGGCTAAGGGCCGCACGGGACGGCGGGGCGTGCACACGGCACGCGGCAGTTCGTCCCGGAACGCTTCGAAATCCGCCGTGGCCAAGCCCCATTCCTCGTCCGTGACCGGCTCGGCGGGCAGCAGGCGCTCGATCACACGCAGCGTGTCGGCGCCACGCGTCACCGCAATGCTGTAGGCATCGGTTCTCGCGGAGTACATCGAGGCACCCGGCCCCGGATGCGCGAGAAGCCTGGGACTGTAGATGATATCGAACCCCCTGGACCATCCGTCGTCCCATTCGCAGCGAACCCCGTGCTCCCACGGCGCTGCGGGGGGATGAAGGGTGTCGCCGGTCTCGCCCGCCATGTTCTGGCCCACGTACACGAAACTAGAACCGGCGGTATCCCGACTCAGCGCCTCGGCATAGACCTCGTCGTCGCCCACGGGATACAGCCCGCCCCGGCCCGAGCCACCCCAATACGCCGTCGCCGGCCGTTGGCCCAGCGGTTGTCCCTCCGGCGAGAACACGTTGAGCCGGCCTCCGATCAGGTCGAGGGCCAGCAGGCGGTCTCCGACCCAGGCCACCGATTCGATGGAGGCGAATTCTCCGGGGCCCTCCCCGTGCCTGCCAAAGGTGCGCAGGTGCTCGCCGTCGAGTCCGAAAACCCTCACCTCGGCGTTGTAGCCGTCGGAGATGTACACGGCGTCGTCCGGCCCGAGGGAAGCACTCGATGCCATCCCGAACTCCTCTGGGCCACCCTCGCCCACACCGAATCCGCGCGGCCCGATGGTGATCAGGCGGGTCAGGTCCCACTCCGGCGCGGTGCCGGTATTCGTGACCCGGACGACGCCGCCCGTGGTGTCGATGGTGGTGGTGAGGTCGCCGGCGGCCGAGGAGGGGGTCGAGTCGGGGCCACAGGCGACCGCCAGCGCCGCTGTCAGGATGAGCGGGAGGGCCCGGGCAAGCCAGGTCGGCTTCGACGGGTCGTGGTTCACTGGATGCTCCTGTGGTGCCAAGCGTGGTTCCTGCGGGGCCAGGTCTATCTGCGAGACACGCCCTTCACGCCGCGAGGTTGCACAAGGTCGCGCTCCATTCCCCCTACCCCCGAGCCTCCCTCCACTCCGCAAGCAACTCGGCCTCGGTCCCCGCGTCGAGCCCGGTGCGCAACCGGAATTCACCGCCCGCCTCCCGGCTGCGGTGCCATTCCAGCGTGTCCTGCGCGATCACGGCCAGGGGGCGGAAGGTGAGCCCGGCCGCGATCCCGCGGCTGCTGTCGATGCGGCCGTAGTTGAGGTAGCGACCGCTCGGCGGCTGCCAGAAGGGGAGTTGCTGCTGGGGCATCTGGCCTCGCTCGGCGAGGAAATCCCAATCGACCCAGGTGAACGAGACAGGCGCGGCGGTGATGGCGCGGATTCCGTACACGAGTTCGGCGGACGACAGGGGCGCCCCGGGACCGACGCTGTTGAAGATGCCCGCAGTCTGCTGCTCCAGCAGATGGATGTAGAACTCCGAGAGGTCGCGCACGTCGATGAACTGCACGGGGTCGGTGGGGTCGCCCTGAACGAGGACCTCGCCACCCGCGTCGATCCGGTCCGGCCAGTAGGTGAAGCGGTCGCTGCGGTCGCCGGGGCCGACGATGACCGGGGGCCGCACGATCAGGGTGCGCGCGCCGAAGCCCTCCCCGACGACCCGCTCCGCGAGCACCTTGGCGGGGCCGTACGCGATCCACTCGCTCTCGGGGAGGTCCGTCGGGCCGATCGGCGCGTCCTCGTCCATGACCTCGGCGGTGAAGTCGGTGTACACCGCGCGCGTCGAGGTGAAGAGGTACTGGTCGGCGGCGCCCTTGAGCAGGTCGACGGAGAGGCCGACCTGGTGCGGCGTGTAGCCGGAGTTGTCGATGACGGCGTCCCAGCGCCGGCCCTCGAGCGCGGTGAGGTCGGTGTTGCGGTCGCCGACGAGCTTCTCCACCTCGGGGAAGAGGTGCGTGTTGGTGCGGCCGCGGTTGAAGAGAGTGATCCGGTGGCCGCGGGCGAGCGCACGGCGCACCACGTGCGGGCCGATGAAGCCGGTGCCGCCCAGGATGAGGATGGTCATGCCCTGCTGGCGGGACGGGCGGGGATCGGCCCCACGACCCGCGTAGCCCGGTTGGGCCGCCGCTGGCTGCGTGGATCCGAGGCCAAGTGACGCGGCCCCTGCCGCGATGCCCGCCTGCCCAATGAACTCGCGGCGTGTCGTCATTCGTGGTTGCTCCCTGGTTGGTTCGCGTGGTTGTGCCGTGCCGGTCGCTCTCTCCCACAATACTTCTGCCGGCCGGGGTCATGCACCTATTGTATCCGTGGACGACACCCGGGGGCCGGAATGACCGCCGGCTCCCCGCGCAGACCCTTCTGTTCCGGAGAACAATCGTGGACCGTACCGAACAATGTCGCTCATTGCCGGGCCGTGCCTTGCCAGCCGCTGGAGTGGCGCTGGCCGCCCTCCTCCTCGCGTCCGTCGTTGCCGCGGCTCCGCCCCTGCGGGCCCAGGACGAATCGGCCAACCGGATGGCGCAGGCCACCGCCGCGCTGGAATTCCGTACGATCGGCCCCACCATCATGGGCGGGCGGGTCGCGGATCTGGCGGTCGTGGAGGACGATCCGCGGATCTTCTACGTGGCGGTCGCAACCGGCGGGGTGTGGAAGACCGAAAACGCCGGGATCACGTTCGAGCACGTGTTCAGGGACGAAGCGACGGCGTCCGTGGGCGACGTGACCGTGGCGCCGTCGAACCCGAACGTGGTCTGGGTAGGGACCGGCGAGCCCAACAACCGGCAGAGTTCGCCGTGGGGCAACGGCGTGTACCGGTCCACCGACGCGGGGCGCACGTGGACGCATGTGGGGCTGGAGAACACGCACACCATCGCGCGCATCCAGGTCCATCCGCGCGATCCGGACGTGGCGTATGTGGCGGCGGTCGGTCACCTGTGGGGCCCGAACCCGGAGCGGGGCGTGTACCGGACCACCGACGGAGGCGAGACCTGGGAGCGCGTCCTTTATGTCGACGACGACACCGGCGCGACGGAACTGGTCATGGACCCCGGCGACCCGCGGACGCTGTTCGCGGCGACATACCAGCGGCGGCGGCGGGCCTGGGGGTTCAACGGCGGCGGTCCGGGGAGCGGCATCCACCGGACCACCGACGGCGGGGACACCTGGACCGAACTGACCGAGGGGCTGCCCGAGGGCGACAAGGGGCGCATCGGGCTCGACATCTTCCGCCGCGACGGCAACATGGTGTTTGCGCTTGTCGAGGCGGACGCCCGCGCGCCCGGCCAGGGGTTCGGCGGCGGGGCCGGCAGCGACGCGAAGAACGGCGTCTACCGCTCGACCGATCGGGGCGAGACGTGGGAGCACCTGAGCACAACCAACAATCGCCCCATGTACTACAGCCAGATCCGGGTCGATCCGAACGACCCCGAACGGATCTATCTGGGTGGCGCCAACCTGTACCGGTCGTCAGACGGGGGCCGGAACTTCACCGCCGACGCGGCCGCCGGCGTCCACCTGGACCACCACGCGCTCTGGATCGATCCCGCCGATTCCGACCACCTGATCCTCGCCGGCGATGGGGGCGTTTCGATCAGCTGGGACCGCTCCGACAACTGGTATCAGCTCCGCAACCTGCCGCTCGGCCAGTTCTACGAGATCGGGGTGGACATGCGCGATCCGTATCATGTCTGCGGCGGCCTGCAGGACAACGGCTCCTGGTGCGCACCCTCCGACACCTGGTCCAATCAGGGCATCCGCACGCGCGACTGGTACAACGTGGGATCGGGCGACGGCTTCTTCACGGTCATGCACCCCACGAACCCCGACCTGATGTTCGCGGAGTCTCAGGGGGGTAACCTTACGCGCGTAGATCTGGCCACGGGTGAGCGCGCACGCATCCGCCCCCTGCCCCGCCCGACGGAGGAGGAAGCGGACCGCAGCCTGCGCTGGAACTGGGACACGCCCATGCTGCTATCGGCGCATGACGACCAGGTCGTGTATGCGGGAGCGAATGTGCTGTTTCGTTCCACGGACCTTGGCCAGAGCTGGGAGGAGATCAGCGGCGACCTGACGTACGCGATCGACCGCGACACTCTGATGCTCATGGGCGTCGCGGGCTCGGAGCCCCAGATGTCGCGCAACGACGGGCAGTCCAATTACGGCAACCTGACCGCGATCGCGGAATCGCCGCTGGACTTTGCGGTGCTGTACACGGGGAGCGACGACGGGCGGGTGCACGTCACCCGCGACGCGGGCGCAACCTGGACGGACATCACGGGCAACGTGCCCGGACTGCCGCCGTACACCTATGTCACGCGCATCGTGGCCTCGCATGGCGCGCAGGGGGAGGTCTTTGCGGCCTTCGACGGGCACCGCAGCGACGACTTCGCGCCGTACCTGTACAGGAGTGGCGATTTCGGCGAGAGCTGGACGCGGATCACCGACGGGCTGCCCGCCACGTCGCTCAACGCACTCGCCCAGCACCCCCGGGCCCACAGCCTCCTCTTCGCGGGCAGCGAGGTGGGCGTGCACTACTCCATCGACCGGGGCGCGAGCTGGCACGACCTCGGGAACGGCCTCCCCACGGTGCCGGTCGACGACATCGTCGTGCACCCCCGCGAAAACGACCTCGTGGTCGGCACCCACGGGCTCGGCATCTGGATCATGGACGACATCGCGCCGCTCGAGCACCTGAGCGCCGAGGTCATGGCCTCGGCCTCCCACCTCTACCCGGTGCGGCGCGCCACCTCGTACAACCTGTATACGCCGCAGGGCTGGACCCCCGGCATCTACGCGGCCCCCAACCCGCCCGCCGGGGCGCGGATCCGGTATCACCTGGGCGCCGACGGTGACAGCGTGACGGTGACGATCCGCGATGGCGACGGCGGTGCTGTCCGCGAACTGAAGGGCGCTGGGGGAGTCGGGCTCAACGAGCTGATCTGGGACCTGCGGCTGGCGGCCGAAGGTGCGGACGGCGAGGCGATGGACCCGGGTCCGCGCGTGCTGCCGGGAAGCTACGCGGTTGTGCTGGAGGTGGGCGACACGGCTCTGGAGACGTCAGTCGAGGTGCGGCTCGACCCGCGCGTCAGCATCTCTCGCGGCGATCTGATGGCTCGCCACGCGGCGATGATGGATTCGTATCGGCTGTCGGGGGTGGTGAGCGACGTGCGCGAGCGGATGGGGGAGATGCGTGAGCAGTTGAGCCAGATCGACGAGCGGGTCGCCGCTGCCGCGGAGGCGCCCGAGGAGTTGAGCGAAGCGATCAAGGCCTTCCGCGAGAACCTGGAGGCACTGCAGGACGAGATTGGCGGCGGCGGGTTTGGCGGGTTCGGCGGCGGTGGTGGTGTCGCTGCAGGAGCCTTCGTGTGGGCGACGATCGAGCGCGCGTCCGGCGATCCCAACGCTGATCAGCTGTGGCAGATCGATCGTTCCTGGGAGGAATTGCCGCCAATCATCGAACGGCTCAACGAGCTCGTCACGGAGCGGCTGCCGGCGCTGAATGCGAAAGTCTACGCCGAGGGGCTGCGGCCGGAGGTGGGCGAGGCGGTGGCGATGCCGCGAAGGGGAGGGTGAGGCGGAATCATGTAGGGCCGCCTCGGAGAGCGTCTTCGACGAATGACCGCCAGCTTGCGCAGATGCGGCTGTTGAGCGCGGGCAGAGATTGACTGCCGCCGTGGTCGCAGGCTGGGACGAACGGAGCGCACTTCCCGGACGGGCACGCTTCATCCGGATGCTCCAGCATGCACAGTAGCGCCGGGGCGAGCCAATCGAGCCCGATGGGAGGCCCGCCCATACGAGTAATGTCGGGATGGGACATACGCGGACCGGACAACGACGTGGGGAGCAGCAGGCTGGCAGGTGGGCGCACGCTTCCGCGGCCAATCCGAGGACGCGGGCATAGGGAATTGCGACTGGCGAGTCGGCGGGGTAAGTAGTGCTCGGCCTCGGCCGGATGGTTCGGCATGTGGCGGACGGGCGTCAGGGGCAACCACTTGTACGTCCCCACAAGAGCCTCAGAGGCACGGCGCACTCACTCAACCGCACTCCTGCTCCAGCATTGACGATCCCGGGCGTACGCGATGGACTCACGCTCGACGAGGTGTGGCCCAACGAGGTGCCCTACGGAGAGCACTGGTGGGTGGACCCGGACGCGTGGCTGATGGACGACCGTCCGGTGAACTACTGGGATCGGAGGCGGTAGCGGCTCACCCCTCCAGCCTGTTGTACTTCCGGAGAACCTCGCGCAACCGGTCGTGCGGCAGCGCGTGCACCGTCACGTCGTTCGTGCCCGTCATCGTCTCGGCGGCGATCAAGGCGTTGATGATCGCCTCCTCGGTCGCCTCGACCGTGCCCGTGAAGAGCGGGTTCAGCCGCCCGTTGGCCAGGACCCGCGCGTCCGCCGACGTCGCCCGCTCCGCAGCCGCCTCCCGGTTCGCCGTCGAGAAGGCGACGAATATGTCGCCGGATCCGTTCGACGCGATGCTCCCGTTGCGCGCCAATCCCAGCGACACCCGGCGGGCCATTCTCTCCAACTGATGGGGCAGAACGGGAGCATCTGTCGCAACGACGACGATGATGGAACCGTCACGGTCGGCCTCTCCCTCAACCCCCTCAAGCTGCTCCCCACCCGGCCGTTCCGGCATGAGGTCTGCGATCTCACGCCCCACCGGCACCCCGGCCACGCGGAACAGTTCCCGGCTCCCGTAGTTGCACTGCACGA
This sequence comes from Gemmatimonadota bacterium, assembly GCA_009844885.1. Taxonomy (GTDB): domain Bacteria; phylum Gemmatimonadota; class Gemmatimonadetes; order Longimicrobiales; family Gaopeijiaceae; genus Bin94. Next base: position 166 of record VYAQ01000183.1, on the reverse strand, counting down.
GCACGCCCACCGTGTACCTCTGCCTGTCCACCCGGACCACGCGCGACGACGTCCCGATCCCGCCCTTGAAGCGGTGACAGATCATGCCCGTGCCACCCCCCACGTTGCCCTCGGCCACCGGCCCGCCGCGCGCCGCATCCATCGCGGCCAGCGCATCCTCCTCGGT
>VYAQ01000247.1 GCA_009844885.1 Gemmatimonadota bacterium | reverse complement strand
GCATCGTCTTCCACTGCAACAAGGCCGACGGCGCGCCCTACGTGATTCCGGACGAAATCCGCGCCTCCGTGATGGACGCGCTCGGCCTGGAACTCGGGCTGCACGCGTGGGGCCTGCTCCTCGACGCACTCACGGTCAGCCAGCTGAAGCAGACGCTCATCAGGAAGAAACTCCCCTCTTCGGGCACGAAGTTGGAACTCAAGGGCCGGGTGATATGACGGGGATTCTGAGTCGGCCGTTGCTGGAGCAGAGGATGAGGTTGTTTCTGTAGGGGCCATGCGATCGTTGGGAGGGTCTATGTTCAGACGGCCAGCGCTCAGGCCGCCAACTCGCTCAAAGGACGAGCGGGACCGAACAGGTCCACCCTCCACGAGTGGTCGGCGGAAGTCCGGCGTAACCGGACCAACCCGGTCGGGCCGCGCTTGGATCTCACCCGCACACTCATATCCTGACCGGCAACTCGTCCTGATTCTCTGACGACCAAGCGGGGTCCGCCGAAGCGTAGGCCGTCGTCGTCCTCGATAGAAGTCGCGCCACATCTTCAGGTGTCGGGAGCGCCTTATCCCCGCGGCGCCACGGTGTGAGGATCGCCATTGGATCGGGCTCCAGCATACGGTGCCACACTTCTGGCACATCTGCCGTTGCCGAGCCGTGGTGCGGCACCTTGAACACCGAGGCCCGTCCCTCCGGTCTCGTTTGTTCACCGACGATCGCCAGCCAGCCGTTCCTTTCGAGGTCAGCACCCAGAAGCGCAACCGCACCCTTACACTCGACCCACAGGACGACTGACAGGTCATTGGGCGACGGCGGCGATACACGCCGCGGCGATATCTCTTGTGTCGAGATCAGGCTGCCGACGGACAGCAGAAACCGCCCGAGTGTTTCGTCACCGGGCGAAAGGGCCCAGACCGCGCAACCGCCACTCTGGAACACGCGGCGACTCGCCGCTGCCCAGATCGGCTGCGTTCTCCTCTCCGCCAAGTGCGAAAAGATCGCATGTATTTCTCTGGCCCCACTGCTCATTCGAAAACCCGTCTTCCCGCCAAGCCCATCGACCGCAGCCAGCAATTCCTTGTCCCGTAGGGCAGCGGCACAGCAGAATCGCGCCGATTCGCACCTATCGACGATTTTGGACATTCCTCTGGTGTGATCGTCATGCCAATGGGTAGCGACGATCATCTTGACCGCGGAGCGCGAGTCTACACCGATTCGATCGAGATAGTTGAGGGCTGCTGGCTCGCCATCTCTGCCGGCGCAGGAATCCACCACCATCCATTCGCCACCGCCCATGTGTACCACGACGCTCTCGCCGTACCCCGGTCCCAGCAACGACAACTCGATCTCGTCCGGACGAGGTCCGGCCAGCTCACTCAAGGCCCCACCGCTTGAACAGCCAATCGGCCCAGTCCCGACCACGGTCAAGATCCGCTTCCGTCAACGGAGGGAGGTCGGGGAACACGATCAGGGACACGTGCTTGCGAGCACGGCCGGGTAATGCTTCATAGCCGACGACCCACCAGAAAAACGAACCAATCGCCAAGCGTGATCTGTCCTCCGGGGACAGTTCGTCCTTCGCGATGACCGCTTCTTCGGCCTCCACTGCGTCGCCCGCAGTGAGATCCAACAGGTCTGCGACGAACTCCTCGCTGCGGATCTCCGTAACGCAGCCTTCCCATTCGCGGATCGGATGCAGGGTGGGCGTGGGCACCGGGGATACCGGAGGAGGAAGAATGTCCACCAGGCACCCTAGCAGGCTGGCGCGTCCCTGACTGCCCATCCATGTGGAACGCTGCGACTCATGGGACCCGAGTGCGGATTCGTCGGCTGTGGGTGATGGGTTTCTCGGAGGTGCCAGGATTGCGCGAACACCGTCCTCGTGAATCAACTCGCCGGGGTTTTCCCCCACGACGCTTTCGCCTGAAGTGCGCGACCCGTCAGGCGCGCTCGCCGTTGACGCCACTCGTAACGTCACGGATTCAACCCTCGCTCTCGGTCAGGGACATGATATGGTCGATAATGTCGTCGCTGCGACTCCTGGATGGACCGAATTCTGCGGCCAGCACACTCATCAGGTGAGGAGTAGAATCCTGCGGCTGGTCGGCAACGAAGTGGTCGTTTATCCCCACAAACACGCCCGTCCGCCCCTCACCGACGAGCACAGACGGCTGGACGGTGACATTGATCTGCCCGCCTTCCCTTCGACCCTCCGGCTGCCGATGGGATACTTGAACCGCTGCCATCCCTCCGTGCCCGCTGTCCAAGCCCAGCACTTCCTGAAGCGGGCTCCACGGCTCCGGCGGCACGAGGATCTTCTCCATGCTGGCGCGTGCCTCCGGGTCAGAAACCAGGAAGTGGACGTTGCGGTTGATCCCAAAGGCCGTCAACGGCGTGTGGTGGAGGCATTCCGAAAACGTCCGAACGACCAGCTCGCACAGGCGGGCGTACGGTGCCTGCTGAGTCTCGGCACGGAACTGTTCGTTCGTGACCTGAAGATGAAGCCAGTCAGCCGTGAAGGCGGCGATCTGGGGATGGATCACCTGGACCTGGGCGCTCTCGTCGAGTCCTTCACGGAGGATCTTGTTGCGGGCGAACCACGCCGGCGTAAAGATGGCCGGATTGAATTGTCCCAGCAGCACGATCTGCATGCTGCCGAACTCGGGCACTATGCGCACTGCCCAGTTCCCCCTGTGAGTGTCGTGGCTTCCTCGTGAATGGCACTGCCCTCTTCTGGCGGGTGCTCCAATCAAGATACCCACAGGCACTGGTCGGGGCGATGGCTCGATGGGACAACTTCGTTCGCCGACTGTAAGGTGAACATGACATAATGTCAACTGTAGCTGACATTCCGGACACACGAGGACGCCGCGCGGGACCGATCCTGACGACCTCAGAAGTGGCTGTGCGAACCGCTCTGCGCGTCCGCCCGCGTGGAGCGGCGTCCCGATGGCGAGCTCATGCTACAGGCTGATTTCGAGTTCCACGACGGGGACCGATATCCGATCTACCTGTCGGAGGCGCCTGGCGGCGTCCGCCTGTCCGACAGGATCTGCTCTTCCAGGAGGCCGAAGAGGAGCGGATCCAGAACGCGACGGGAACGGGTATGTGGCTCTGTGCCCGAAGGTTGATGGGACCAGCCAAGGCGGTTTTCCGTGGCCGAAGCCCGGTCGTCCAGTGGAACGCCGGCTACTACCCCCGTGACGGCACGGTCTGGCTGGGCGTCAACCTCGAGGGCATGAAGTACGACGACTGGCCGGTCGCGCGCCTCATCGAGCGGGAGATCTCCCGGCCACTCCTCCTGACCCGGTATCGCCCGCAGGTCGCAAGACCCGACAAGGTCACCGTGCTCTGGTCGCGCGACGCGTGGCAGTACTCCGCTCGGCGCCCGATCAAAGGAGGCGAATATCGCCCCCACGCCGGTCGCGCTGGATCGCCTCGACGGCCAGGGCTGGGCGGGAGTACTGCGAGGCGCGAGGGGGTGTCTGGACCCCCGGAGGCAGCATCGCGGCCGCAGGAAGGTCGCGGTCACGCTGCCCGTTCGGAACGACACCGTTGCGAAGGAAGGTGGAGGTGGGTTGGCGGCGAGCGGGTGACATGTTACTATTATTCGTAACATCAACCACCCATCAGATGGAGCCCTCCTATGGATACACAGACGAAGCGCGTTCTCTATAACATCGTGGCGCTAGTAGAATCGCTGAAGACCGGTGAGAGCATTAGTCGGGAGGAGATGATCGAGCGTCTGCGCCGCCGAGTCCCCGCCGACGACCTCCCTTCCGAGCCCGTGCTACGGCACGCATTCAGGCACTTCATTCTCAACGCTGGGATCAGGAACGCCGAGCAGGTGGTCACTTACCGGCAAGCAGCCCGACTCGCCGGGACTACAGTGGCCGCCATCCGGCAGGCTGCCTACCGGAAAGCCCTCATCAGGCTGACTGTCTACCGTGACGGCCGCGAATGGTCCGGTGTGACACTCAGGTCACTTGCCGTCTGGCGCAAATGGTCCTCCGAGCGGTTCCAGGCGGTTGCAGCGAGCGTGAAACGGGGTGACCACTACGAGTTGATTTGCAAGACCTGTGACGGCACTCCTCACCCTCTCGCGGGCGAGAGCCCTTCAGCACCCTACCAAGCGCACTCGTGCTGTGGGGTCACCATCGATGCGCCCGAGGTTGCGAAACTGGTTGCCTATCGCACCCAGCAAGCGTTGCGACTACGCACGAGGGGCGGGGGCGGTGCGGTGGTCGACTGCACTACAGATCCGGGATACGCCCGATCGGACCACTTCGCCGTCAACGTTTTCCTGCCCCGCTGAGTGCTCGGATGCTACGTAGCGCTCGACCAACACGACCGGCCCAACCGAGAGGCGTGTGCCCACACAAGGATTTGGGCGGTAGCCCGATCGCTACCGAACGGATTCAAGTGCGCGAACCCAGGCGAGGCGAAGCCGCCACACGGATGACCCTGACGCAACGTCAGGGTTAGCGTTCCTTCGCCCGTTCGTAATCCACCTTCATGCTGCCCACCCGGAGCTGGAGGAATCGGCCGGCCGGTTCGAACGGATTGGGGAGCCAGTCGAACTCGGGCCGGCTTGAGAACGCGTGCCTTACGCGGAGGAAGAGCCACCGTTTTTCCTTGCTTTCGGCCAAGCGCCTGGCGGCAGCGATCTCGCCTGCGGTCACGTCGAAGCTGGTCCCATCGCCGGTCGTCGACTTTACCTCCACGCACCAAACCTTGCCGTCAGGATGCGGGAACTCGAAGTCGTAGCCGAGCCTGTCGTCGGTCGTATCCTTCTCGCCGCTGCCCACCGGGAAGACTTTGGTTCTGAACTGGGCCACCCACCCGTTTTCGTCGATGCCGAATGCTGCCTTCAGGTATCGGTACGCGTGCATCTCGCCTACGATACCCACGAGTTCCCGGAGGTGGGACGGAGAGTGTGCGATTGGTCCTCGTTTGCTGGGGCCCACAGGCGCACGGTCGTTTGGAGGCGGCGTCTCTGGCCGACCACGCACGACAGCTGGTGCGGTGGTCGTGGCCTCGCTGGTGACGCTCGCCAACGGATCATTTGGTCCGGAAGGATCTTGTCCCGTCAAAAAAAGCGCCCGGCCGATCTCCAGCCGATCGAGACGCTCGAACAGATCGCGGTATGAATCGACACCGAACACGAATTCCCCCTCCCCGATTGTGACTGGATCCACCGGATCCCGTCCATCTGGCGGCGGCGTTGGGTCCTCCACTTCCTCGGGCGAAATTCCGAGCCTCTCCCGCATCGCGTCGATCGTCGTGCAACCGCTCGTGGCGTTGACGAATCCCTCGTCGTCGATCAACCCCTTCGCAAGCTCGAACGCATCATCCTCCGACCACTCGCTCAGGTACCTCGTGGCATCCACGTCAACCGGCGGCGCCTGTTCGATGCACCCCCGGTCCCTGTCTTGTTTGGCTAACCACGCCTGGTACACACTCCACATGCCACGGAAAACCCGGCTGACCCGGCGCTCGTTGCGACGTGCATCGTCGAGCGGATCTGGCTCCAAGGCCACCCCTTGTCGGATAAGCGCCTCGACGAATTGCTCGAAGGTGTCCGCGTCCGCAAAGGCGCCGAGATGCTCCTGAACCTCTTTGATCTCCTCGTACCGATCGCGCAGCGTGCCCAACACCGCCCGGAAGGGCACCGTCCACCAGTTGCGTTTCCACCCAGGGTGCATTACCAAGCCCTCATGCACCGCACGGACATCCGAGAAGAGCCTCGCCGGATCCAGCACCCCGGGAGACTCATTCGCGACATGCCTCGCAAAGGCGCGCAACGCGGGGGCCGCCATCATCATATAGCGGGCCGTCTGGTCGGTAGCGTGTTCGTTCTCGACCGGCCGGTACTCCCCGCCGAGCGCCGCAAGCGCCTCGTTCCACTTCGGAAGGCCCGCGTCATCACCGAGGACTCTCCACGCCCTGAATCCCATCTCGAAGTCGTCGTAGCACTCGTGCGCGGCGGCCATCAGGTCCTCGGTGGGCCATCGAGGGATGTTGTCCGAAAGCCAGCCGTACAGCCGGTCAGCGTCGGTCGCTGCGGCCTCCAGATCGTCGGCGGACACACGGAGCAGCTGCGCCACGGGCCGAATGCGGTCCAGCGGATTGCCGATCTGAAGCCGGATGTCAGCCACAGCTCCGGCGTCGATCTCAGCTCGGTCCAGCGCTTCGTCGATCCGGGCCGGTGTCGGTCGCAGTTCCCCATCCAACGAGTCAAGGACGAGGCGGAGGTCTTTTAGCAGATTCCGTCTGTCAAGCACGGATTGACAAGCGGTGCCGATTTCTCCATACGAACCGGTGGCTACGACTTCCCGAGTCAAGAGGAGGATGTTGTCTCGCGCCATCCAATGGGCCTTCGGTTCGCTGTTTGCGACTGTTCTCTCAGCGTCTCGGAGTTCCACTGAAATGGAGTTGCAACGAGTGATGCGAACACGCTTCAGTCGAGCGGCGGCGGCGCGCCAGGCGTCAGTAGCGGGGCCGCTGGGGTTGGGTCCGCCGTACGCCGCCAAGGTCAGGAGGACGACACGAAGCCAACCCAAACCTGCTGCGTCAAGCGAGCAAGCCTCATGAGTGGCATCATTGGCAGGAAGGCCGTCGACCAGACAGTCCGCCTCCAGGTCGGATGCACGCCTAATTCCGAGTTCATGCAGACGGTCGCCGATCTCGGCGTTCGCTTCCTTCGGCCACATCGCGATAATGGGCCGGCCGTGTTCGGCCAGGAGGCGGGTATTGGCGCTGTGATCGGGCAGGTACACATCCTTGAGCTCGGCGGTGGTGCGCACCTCAAGCGTGCGTGGTCCTGTATGGACGACAAACCGCTCTGGGAGGCCCCGATCCGGGTCCAGGTGTCCCCACGCGTGCCGAAACTGGCCGAGGAAGACGTCGAATCCGCCGGCCGGCATCGCACCCGGGCCTTTTGCGGCAACCTCCGCCAATGCGTTGAGGAGACTCGGTCCGGTACGAGCACTCTCATTGCCAGTGGGATAGGTGTTCAGGCCGAGCTCCTTCAGAGTACGAACCAACTCCTCGTCCTCCCCCAACCGGTAAGCCAGTTTGAGGGGTGCCTCCCCCGAAAGCGGTGCTAGGTGGCGGAATCGTCCCTTCTGCCCTTCAAGCCGAAACGCGGGCACAAGCCATCGATGCCGCAACGGCTGCGGATCCAGGTGCCACGGATCCGCGTCATCCGGGCGGTCATCGAGCCACGGCAACGTCGAAATCCAGTGGGCGAGCGGAGATGTGATCCGCTGTGACCACGGCGAGCCCGTCTTCTTCCTGATCGTGACTTGGTCCCACCCCTCCTCCCAACGCGCAATCGAAGCGAGAGTCAACTCGGTCAAAGCTGAGCGCGCGGCGCCCCCGAGATCCTCGCGATGGAGGAGATCACGTACGGGAAACAGGCTTACGTCGTTGATCTCGTATTCGAACCACATGACGTAGCCAAGGTCGATCTCGTGCCGAACCGAATCCCTCCAATCGTCCCACGAACTCTGGGGTATCCCCGGCGGAGCCTCATCGGGCAAATCCCGATGAGAACGATCCATCCAGAAACGCATCGGTGGGTCGTGCTTCTCGAGTCGGAAGCCCTCCGCCACACCAATCTGCGCGAACATGGCGCCACGCTCCGCTACTCCGATGGTCCCGGTCCCGGGGTCCTGGATTTCGATCCCATTCCACTTTGAATCGTCAGGTGGAAGCAGCGCAGTCCGCAGCAGCCTCTCGCCTTCGTCCTCCGGCAGACCGTCGGCCAAGGTCTTCAAGTGTTCGCCCCGGCGACCGAGCCACCCGGGCCCGAATACTGCATCTCGCATGGCGAACCAGCCGCCGATGCAAGCGACTGGGAGTCGTCCGAGAAGGGGAAGCAGTGTGTCCTGCTCCTCCTCCCCAATCAGCTTAAGCGTCCAATCCAGCGTCTCGGCGCACGCCTTCGCCTCGGGACTCTCATGTTCGGCCGGCAATTCCGGCAGTGAAGGGATGACGACATTCCTCAGCAGGTCCTCCCTGCGGAAGCTCTGAACGAATCGCCCGTCGAGAAACTTCTGGACCTCCGTGTTGCGTTGGGGGCGCCCTTCGAGTGTCCTGACCTCGGGGTGAAGAAAGGCGATCCGATCCGTCAGCGGATCCGGAATCGAGCCCACGAAATCCGCCGCGTCGTCCGCGTCTCGGCGAGGGCGGAAGAAGATCTGAGTATCGTCGGACGCCGCAAGCAACCGGTCGTCGTCGGTGGGTAGGAATCGCGCCTGCAGAAGTGGGTCGGCATCGGCCGCCGTCGGCGCTTGTCTCAGGCTTGGGGGAATCACGGCGAGCACGCTGTTCAGGAACTCGTGCCATGTGACCTTGACATTGTCCTGACTGACGTGTTCGGCCACGAGGCCTAGAGTCTTCGCCCACTCTTCGGTCCGCGGGCTCGGCGAACCTCCCAGAGATCGCAGCAGGGCCTCGACGGCGTTGCGCCGGTCATCCAACGCTGAGGACGCCACGTTGAACCCAGCTCGCCCCCGCCACTCCGTACGGCCGATGGGATCTTCGTTCGGAACGGCCGGCATCGTTCGCGCGACTCCCGGCAACTGCCAGCCTTCGTCGCAAAGGATCAGAGCCAGTTCTTCGAGAGGGCGCTCCTTGTCGAGCGCCTGTTGGCGGAGGCGGTCGGTGAGCGGCGGAGCACTGCCCAAGGCCTTCGCTTCGGTGACTTTCGCGACCAAGTCGATCACTGCTCGTCCGCGCCACTCCTCCGGGTCGCCGTTGGCCAACTCCTCGACAGCGTCCAGCATTAGGTCGGTCACGAAAGAGAGCAGAAGGTCGTTGTACTGTTCGCCAAAGTCGATGTGCCGCCGGTCGAGAGATCCGTAGAACGGCGCATTGATGTGCGCCCCCACGCCGGTCTCCATCTCGGTCGGGAGGAAGATCACGAACACGCCTTGGCCCGGCTCCCGCGTCTCCTCTACCGAAACGGAGACCTCGACCTTTTCGACCTCCGGCCATCGATTCGGCAGATGGCGGACAGCTGCGGCTATTCGTTCCGTCACCTCCGGCTGATCATCACCCCCAAGGCTCCGGCTCCAGACGTGAAACGAGCGCTCGGTGGTCGCGTCCGGCTCGATCCTGCCGACCCGCAGTCGCGTGTGACGGGCTCTGGGGATCTTACCGTCGTCCGGTTCCTCCCGAGGGGCGGGGAGCGTCCGCCGGGCCTCCACCCGCCGTCTGAGTTCGACCGGTTTCTCGTCAATCTCGATTCGAAGCACCGACAGGTCCGGCAGAAACACTACCGCCGCCTCGTCCAAATCCTCGAGCTGCTTGCGGACAGACTCGACCGCTTCTTCCGCGCTGCCCGCCCTCCCTCCGTCCAGAGGCAAGCGAATAACCGTCACGTGTCCGTGTTCCAACAGCCTGGCGACCTCAGGCGGCGGATCGCCCAGAAACCGCGGAATCACATAGGGCGAGAGATAGTCGCGCACCTCGGCAACAGGGTTGATTCCGTCCTCCTCCAGCCGCCTTCGGTACGCCTCGATCTGTTCCAGAGACCAGTCAACGACCGGCTCGGTGCCGAATTCCGGGTCGGTCGGCGGGTCGCCGGTCAGGAGCGCCCTGGCGACGCGTTCTACAGGTTCGCGCACATCGGGGTCGAAGCCGAACGTAAACGCGATGCCATCCCGAGCCGGGGCGGTCGACCACACCTCCGGGCGGGTGGACACTTCGAGCACGCTCTGGAAACCGAGTCCCTTGTTGCCGACACTCTCGTTCGGATCCTTGGGACTCTGCGCGAGCTGGCAGATTCCGCTGAAGTCCTCGTGGCGGAAGGGGCGGCCGCTGTTGGCGACCAGCAGTTCGGGTTCGGGCGACGATCTCAGCACGAACGAGATCTGCCGGGGATCGTCTTGCCCGGCGAAAGCGAGGACATCGTGAGCATTCTGCAGCAACTCCAGAATCGCGCGGCCCCGGTATTCCTGCGCGACCTGGCTACCCAGGCTGGCGACCGTCCGGTAGTTCCGCGTGCCGTTCTTCAGCTCATCGAGGAAGGTCCGCACCTGGCGGCGGGCCTGTTCTTCGATGATCGGCTTGCTCGCCAGCCTGAGGTCGAGGTCGAACCGTGGAGGGGGTTCAGTGGAGTGGTTGGGGAGGGGGTGGTTCATCTGGGTG
>VYAQ01000047.1 GCA_009844885.1 Gemmatimonadota bacterium | reverse complement strand
CCCCCCCCCCCCCCCCCCCCCCCCCCCCCCCCCCCCCCCCCCCCCCCGCGCCCCGCCCCCCCGCCCGCGCCCCACCTACCGGACCACGACAGAGATTTGGCCGATTCAGCTATGGCAGCGACCCACAGGTCTTCGTATTGGTCTTACCGACTCGCCAGGGTCTTTGCCGTCGTTGTCTGATCCTGGGGAGGGAGCTACAATGCAAGTCACCAACCCACTCAGGAGGAGTAAGCAAGCAATGTCGTTCGAGACACCGAAGAAAAACCGTAATGATTTGCAGAGACTAAAGCAGTCCGTGCGACGCAAGGTGACGCGAAAGGAGCGCTTTGAGCAGAAGGTGTCTTTTGTATACGGCCAACTGGGCACTGACAGCAAACTGACAAAAGCCCAGGTAAGAAAGCAACTCCTCAAGAACAAAACGCCGTGATCGTATACGATGTCACGGGAACCGAAAACCACCCAGTCTACAACGGCCTCGAGGTTTCCAACCTTGAGAGGCAGTATGATTTCCTCCAATCGATCACCAACACGGCATTGGCCCTGCGCTACCAGGGATTGTCTTTGCCTACCATCAAGGCTTTCAACTATCACGCCATAGCCAGCCTGCATCGCCAGGCCGGGGAACTCAGGACCGAACCTGTCGTCGTTGAAACCGACGGAAGAGTGGAGTACACAGCACCTCCTCCCTCGGACGTTCCCCACCTAATCCCTGCCGGGCTCCCCGCAGTTGCCTCATCTGATTCGTCAAAACCGCGACGAGTACATCGCGTTGCTTCGCAGGATGGACCGGGAGGGTCCTGACAGCCTGGCCCATCATGACATGGCCGGGTTCCTTTACGGACTCCTCATGGAGCAACTCGGGTCGTCGTGGCTGACGCGCACCCTCAGCAGGCTGCGCAAGTTCCGTTCGGGATGACCTCCGGCAGCCTCTTCACCACCACATAGGGCACGTCGAGCTCGTCCGTCTCCAGGAAGGCAACCAGCCCGTTGGGGCCGAAAGCGTCGGGTAGCGCCGTGGAGCCGGGTGGGAATGTCCCGATGTAGTCTCCCTCAGCGGTTAGCGCGTCGATGGGACCTTCCGTCTGCGGATACTCACCGCGACGGCGCACCCAAATTGTCCCGTCCCAGCCGGTCCGCAGACCGAGCAGGACCGGCATCTCGTGGTAGAACTCCATGGACTCGATCCCGGCGCGCTGGGCTTCGATCATCCGCTGAACCGCTACCTGCATCGCCGAGTCACCGGCCGCGGGCTGCCGCGCCTCAAAGGCGTCCAGCCGGCGCTCGATCTCACTCCTCCTGATTCGGTCCGTCACGGGCGTGGGCCGAAACGGCCGGGTCACGATCCGGGTCACGCGGCCGCCCGGCGCAGTCAACTTGATTGCGTAGGTAGAGGAGTCGGAGAATGCGACGCCCCCGCCAGGCAGCGCACCCGCCATCAGCTCCGGTCCGAATACCTGCCGATCCGAGGGGCGGTTCCATGCCGTCGCAGCCGTGTCGACGACGGCCTCGTCACCGCTGAGGTCGTAGCTCAGGGTATACCGGAATCGGGGTCTCGGCCCCGGATCAGGTCTCGACAAGTAGTTGACCCGGGTCGCGGCCAGCACCCGCTCCATTCCCGGGAAGGCCTGGATATCCGGAAGGATCGGCCACCGCTCGCGATCGCCGCCCAAAGGCATCGTGCGCTCAAACTCGCCGTCTGAACGGAAAAGCGCGAATCCGATGCGCCCTGGATCGTAGACGGCAACCCGCCCGTCCCGCATGACGGCGAACCGCAGCACCCGTGCGGCGTCTCTCCCGAACTCACCGGGACCTTCCCCCTCCCCGATGAACTGCCGCACCAGACTGCCCTCCGGATCGACCACCGCTATCCGCATCGCCTGTGTGTCCGGGATGTAGAGGTTGCCGGCGCCGTCGAAACCGAGGCCGGCGACGTTCCCGAACATGTCCCAGCCCCCGCTGTCCAGCGAGCCCACCCGGTAGACCTCCTCGAAGTCGCCGTCGAGGAGCCTGTCCTCGGCCGGCAGTTCGATCACCTCCTGCGCGGCGAGGGGGCGTGCGGCGGTTGCGAGCAGGGTGATCAGGGCCGCCGCGGTGGTTAGCATGCGGCCTGTGTGGTCGTGTTCCATCATGTAAGCTCCGGTTTACATCGGACACCGACAAGCCGATGGCAGCGAGCGCCTCCGAGGCACGTACTTTCGTGTCGCCGTCGCGGAGGTAGCACCGCCCCCTATTCGTCCGCCCTCGCCGGCATCCGGTATCCCACGTGACGCTCGTTGAGGATGTAGGCTGCGCTCGCCGCGTCCTCGCCCAGCTTGCGGCGGAGCCTCTTGACGACGGCGTGGACGAGCTTCGGGCTGGCGTGGTCCGGGTAACGCACCCAGGCCTGGCGGAGCAGTGAGCGGTAGGTGAGCACCTGTCCGGCGTTGGTCGACAGCAGGCGCAGTACCTCGTACTCCGTGGCGGTCAGCTCTATCGGACGGTCGGCCAGCGTCACCCGGCGCCGCTCGTAGTCGATCGCCAGCTGCCCCAGGACAAACGGTTCGGGCTCCGGGTGTCTTCTCAGCGCCGCCCGGACCCTCGCTGTCAGTTCCGTCAACGAGAACGGCTTGACTACGTAGTCGGCCGCACCGGCGCCGAGTGCCTTCGCGATCGTCTCGGACCTTCCGTACGCCGAAATGAAGATGACCGGGCGGTCGGCCAGCTCGGGAATCTCTTCCATCAGCTTGATGCCGTCGGTCCCCGGCAGCATCAGGTCGAGCAGGACCAGATGCGGTTGCTCCGCGCGGATGACGCGGGACAGCTCCCCGTGGTCGCCCGTGACCAGCACCTGGTAGCCCGCCACGGTCAGCGCATCGCGGACGAAGAGCAGCGTTTGTGGATCGTCGTCCACCACCAGGATGCGCTCGCGCTCCGGTGCCCGCGGCGGATGTCGCCGGTCCTGTCCTGCCTGGCCCTGTTTGGAGCGCGCCGTTTCGGCGTCGATGCGGGCTTCTTCAGCCACCGGGACCGTGAAGGTGAACTGTGCGCCCCGGCCCTCGCCAGCGCTCGTGGCCCGGATGCGCCCGCCGTGCGCCTCGACCAGTCCCTTGCAGATGACCAGACCCAGTCCGTGCCCAAGGCCGCCCTCCGCGTCATCCATGATTGCGTGCTTCCGGAACAGGTGCGGGATACGCTCGGGTGGAATGCCCCGGCCCCGGTCGGAAACCGAGATCTCGACATGCGTTCCGTCGCGCCACGCGGCTACGTGGATGGGCGATGACTCCGGAGAGTGCCTTGCGGCGTTGATGAGGAGGTTGTTCAGGACCTGCAGGATGCGTTGTCGGTCGACCATCACGAGGGGCAGGTCCAGCGGAACGTCGACGACAACCCTGTGACAGCCGCTGCCGGCCTGGAACGTGTTCCTCGCCCCGTCAACCAGCGCCCCGACGTCCGAGATCTCGGGCACGACCGACAGGGTACCCGTGGCGATGCGTCCGGCATCGAGCAGGTCGCTGACGAGGCTGCTCATCTGATCGGCCTGTGAATTGATGATGCGGAAGAACTGCAGCATTTCCGCAGGCGCGAAGCCGGGCGATGCGTCGAGCACGGCGCCCGCACTGCCCTTGATGGACGTGAGCGGCGTTCGCAGTTCGTGACTCACGATCGCGAGAAACTCCGTCCGCATCCGCTCGAGTTCCTCGAATGGGGCCAGGTCCTGCATTGTGACCACGACGAACTCGACGCCGCCGTCCACCGCATGGATCGGCGTGACGTTGACCAGCGTCCTGACGCTCCGGCCATCGGGCACCGAAAGCACGATCTCCTCGTTGCGCAGCGTCCCACCGCGCCTCAGCTCATCTGAAATCGCGGGGTCTTCCGTGAGGTCGACCGTTCGCCCGTCGGCCCCGCGGGACGTGACGATCTTCAGCAGCTGCTCGATGGGGCGATCCGGCGTTTTGAGCTCTTCCACGATCCGCGCCGCCTGCCGGTTCCACGACACCAGGCCGCCTGTCCTGGCGTCGAAGAGAACGACGCCTACAGGCGAGGTTTCGACCAGAGCCTCCAGCTGCGCCCTCGCACGAAGCTCGTCCCGGTAGGCGCGAGCGTTGGAGATCGCCGCCGCTGCCTGAGATGCAAAAAGCACAAGCATTTCTTCGTCCTCGTCGGTGAACTCGCGTCCGCCTTCCTTGTCAGCAAGAACGAGGCTGCCCAGGTGCACATCCTGATGACGGATCGGAGTAACCTGCAACTCATTGTCCGAAGGCACGGGCGCCTGATCATGCGGCGCGACCCCGGAAGTTGGAACGCGGTGGGGTCGGCCCGGTTCGTCGGTGGCCGTGAGGTATCCTTGCCGGGCTCCGGTCAAGGCGCGAGCGCTGTCAACGACCTCGCGCAACACTGTGTCGAGGTCCAGGCTCGCGCTAATCCGGACCAAAGCCCGGGACAGTCTCGAGTGACGCTCCCTTAACGCCCTGTTCTGGCGAAGGAGCTCGTCCGGGTCGTTCGTCACGGGTTCTCCTTCCCATGCCTGGGCCGCAGTGTAACGTGGATTGGGGATTATCGCCAGAGGATCGCCGAAGGAGGGCTGTGTGTCGCCCACGGGTCGTTGGGGGGGCTGTATGGTGGGAGGGCTGGTGTCGGTATCACCTTCTTCGAGACCGAATAGAGGCTGGTCTGCGTGAGCACGTTGGCGGCGCACGGTGGAGCCCGGGGCGAACCAACCATGTGCATTACGAGCAGAGGTATTCTCCGAATGCGCATTCCGAGTGCGTTCGGAACGATTCGGTACGCGCAACCGCCAGGAGGTCCTTGCAGCAATAGCATGCATTCGGCTTTGGCCCGAATCGGTTGAGTCACATCGCATTGCGCGGCGACCGACCCATCCTCATCACAGTTAGAGGAATAGACATGGACGACCCAAACTACCCACTGTCCGCGTCCCAGATCGTCGTATCGTGCCCCAGGCCTTGCCCGACACCGGTCGCCCGGTCTTTGCGCACCGGGTGGTTGATACTCGTACCTCTCCTGGTAGCACCATTCTGCGATCTTGCGTCACATCTTCACGCCATTTCGCCATCTCAAGGCCCTCGAGACCCACGGTCCCACATCATTCCAGACTGTTTTCCTTCCAGCGGTCGGATTGGCGACGAACAACCCGATGCAGACAAGGACTCGATCTCGGACGAATGCGAATACCAGGTGGCCAGAACATTCGCGCCGGTCTTACGGTTTCGAAGGGATGACAGGAATTCGGAGCGTGACACATACTGGGAAGTTCGCAGAACTTCAGAGCAACTGGACACAAGGTGTGAAAGCTATAATGAAACCCGCGAGACGCGAGGTGTTCAGCTTTGGGTGTTCTATGCGCTCGGGTACCATCGGGACGGTGGAAGGATCGGAGCCACCTGGCACCATGGGGATTCCGAATACGTGATTGTATCTGTCGTCCAAGTTGGTGGACAGCGTTGGCGGCTAGCTGGTGTGTGCATGTCACATCACGGCAAGAGGGCACACTATTGGGCTGACGGCGAGACGTTGGTCTACGACAACGCAGGAAGGCTCGCCATTTCGGTGTCGTATCGCAAGAACGCTAACTACGTGAATCGCCACTGCAGACACGGCAACCTGCCGCAACCTGTGACCGACCTTCGGAGTCTCGGCAAGAGGGCGTTGCACAGCCTAATCTACGTGGTAACACTTAGGTTCCTGTGGGGCGATTTGTGCGCTGTGTTCCCGAAGGAGGAAGACGTGGAGGTACTCCGAGAGGGTAAGCTGGGTCCATATAATGTACGTACAGGCTGGTGTGCGCGGGCACCGAGCCGGGATCCAGATTGGTGCATCACGGACAACTCACGCATCACCGGATTTTGGAAGAACAGAACCGGTCTAGAGAGGCTATGGAGTCCTCAGAGGTTTTGTGGATGGTACTGGAACCGGCAAGTACCCAACTGTGCGCCTAGTTACCTCGGTTCGCTTGAGCTCTTCGGCTTCACTGCCGATCCAGTGCCGATGGTATCTGACACCAGTGAAGCAGTTCCGCAAAGCGAGGTTGGGAAGGGCCTCTTCTCAGACGTGGAGCGTGCTACGATAGAAAGGGCGATCCATCGATTCGCGTTTGGGAGAGCAATCGTCCCCGTGGAATCCGAGGATGACTTGCGAGAAAAGGCGGCGCTATTGGTTGGCAAACCCGGTATCAGGATCACTATTGAAGGGCACGCAGATTCGATTGGCGATGCACAATACAATCACCAACTGGGGATGCAGCGAGCACGGGCCGTGCGTGACTGGTTGGTCGAAGCAGGACTAAGTGACTCACTATTTTTCACGGTGTCACATGGTGAGTGCAGGCCATGGAGCGAGGGCGTCGGGGCGGAGCTCATGGCTCTCAGCCGGCGCGTAGAATTCGTGATCGACGGCGATTCGTCTCCGAGCACAACAGGAGCCCCGCGTGTAGGGCCGGTCTTCGACAGCACTACCGTCTCCTGCGTAGGACAGGAGTAGCGCGCGTCCGCGGTCATCAGATCGACAGGGTCGACCCCGGCCGGCTCCTCAACGCGACGGCGCACCCAGAACGGTCGTCAAGCGTCCCGCTGCTCCGCCAGCCCCCACGGATCCAGCGGCGGCACCGCCATCCGAAGGCGCAACTTCGTCCACATCGCCGAATGGTCACTCCAGCCCTGGCGGCGCCATTCGTGATGGTATCCGCTGCCGACCACCTCGAAGTGTCGCGACACGAAGGTGTGATCGAAGCACCGCGGCCCATCACCCTTGCTCACACGGTGCGTCACGGGAGCCTCCACCTCAAACCCGTGACGGTCACGGAAAGCATCGCGCAGGCCGTGGCGTGACGTGTCCGCGAGGACCGACCGGACGCCCACAGACCAGTCGGCACGAGGCCGGCCACGGAGCTTTCCGCGCGGCGGTCCCATCGCGCCATCGGAGGTAACCTCGGTTTCCGCGAATGTCAGGAACTGGCCCGACCTCAGGAACCGCCGTGGTTCGTTGAAGTCGCCGGTTAGAACGCGCGCAGAATCGCCCCCGCTACGGAGCGCCAGCGCCAGCGTTTCGAAGGTCTCGATCTTCTGCCACTTATGCCCGCTCCCGTGCGGGATGTGGGCCGTGAAGACATCGACATCCCCGTCAGGCGCCTTCACCGTGATCCGGCCAAGCACCTCCGGAAACGGTGCCGAGCAACGCCATGCGTCGCCTCCCGGAGCTTCAGTCAAGGGCCAGGGACTCGCGATCACGCAATGGTACTTCTTTTCAACCTCGCGGTCGCGGCAGGGCGGTGGGTCGTGACTGTGCCAGACGTGTACAAGTCCACACCTTAGCAGCGCCTCGGCGACGTCGTCCCCCCTTCTCGAACGGACCTCCTGCAGCGTGACGATGTCCGGTTCGGTCGACGCAATCGCGTCTGCGACGGCTTCGATTCGCTTTGGCGCGCCGAGCTGGTCGACGTTCCAGGAAAGCAGGTACATCTTGGGGGCCCTCGATGAAGCGTGGACTGCGCTTCCATCATGGTTCCCCGCAAGAGGCTCGCGCAACTACCCGGAACGGCACGGGCGAATTGATCACGAAGTGTTATCACGGTACCTTGGTACGTCGATACACCCATTCTCATGAGAATCAAGGAGGGGTCCAGAGTGAAAAAGAGCCTGGAACAGGCCGTCTCCGTGGCCGTCGCGGCCGGCCTCGCCGCGTGCGGGGACAACGGCGGCACGTCCGCGCACGACATCGATCACGGCACCCACGCACCCGCCGGGCAAGGCCACGGCTTCAGTGCGGAAAGGCTGGCCAGAACGGCGGAAATCGTCCTCGACGGTCCCACCTCCGAGGTCTTCCCGCTCTTCAATCCGGTCGAGGAGCCGAAGTGGGCGCCCCATTTCCAACCGAGGTTCATATACCCCGCCGACCAGACCGTCCAGCAGGGGATGACCTTCAAGACCGCCGGCCATGGCGATGAAGCCGACCTCGTATGGAGGATCAACGAGTACGATCCGGCGGGCTACCACATCCAATACCTCGTCTACGGTACGGACCGCTATTGGACGATCACCATCGACTGTCGCGAAGCTGACGGTGGGCAGACGTCAGCCCGAGTGACCTATGATTTTCTCCCGCTGGAGGAGGCGGGTGTGGCCGCGAGCGAGGCCTCCCTCAACGCCATGTTCGCCCATGATCTGAAGAATTGGGAGGACGCGATCAACAGCTATCTCGGGGCACGCTGAGCCGTGTCGAGTGCGCGGTCCGGCAAGGGCAAGCTGGTCGTCGATCGTGTTCAGACGGGCGTACGCGTCGAGAGGCGCATTCTAAAGGTGCTCAAGGGGTTGGCCGAGTACCACGATATGTCTCTCGGCGATCTCCTCGAGGGCATCGTGCTTCACGCTTTCGAAGGGAAGGCGCCGTTTCGTGATGAAGCCTCTCTACAGGTCATTGCCGATTTGAAGCGAATCTATGGCCTGGACTTCGGCGCTGAAGCCAGCCACAGGCTCGTCGACGGCGAGTAGGGCTCGAGACCCCTACGGTGGGCACCCCAACCTGGGCGGGTCGACGGACCATCCCGAGTAGGCGTCGCCGCGCCCCCGGATCACCCGCGTTGCACAACCGACGGGCAGGACTCTTGACGACAGGGTGATCGGCAACGGCGCCAGGCGCGTCGTCGCGGCGCGCTCCATGAAGGCCTGGGAATAGGCCCGGACGTGCGTTCCCCTGCGGTACACCTCGATCATGTAGAGGTGGCTGGTCGGCAAGGACTCGAACTGTGCCCAGCCCCCGGGCAGAGGTCGCTCGTCGAGGTAGACCGAAGGGGCGACCAGGGCGCCGCGGTAGTAGACGCACCTGCCGAACGCGCACGGCATGGTGAAGATGCCCGAGCGAGATGCGACAAAGTCGCCGGCCGACCAGTGTCCGCTGCTCGCGAAGGCCGCTTCATCATACGTCCGCACCACGGTTGCCACAGCTCGGTGCCGGCTCCTGAAGCGATCCATGACGATTTCGAGGCCCTCCAGCAGAATCGGGCTCGGCTGAAGGCGAAGGCGAATCGGGTCGCTCGCGGTCCCCGCGACAACGTCGACGGTGAGCGTCTCGTATCCCAGCCGCTCCGCCGTGATGGCGATGGTGCCGACACCGACCTCACAAAGAAGAAAGCGGCCGTCGCTGGTGGTCAATGCCGGCCGAGCCGACACCTCTGCCGCCACCCGAACGACATCCAGCGGCGCCTCCGTCGCAGCGTCAACGACCTGTCCGACGATGCGGGGCTGACTCGGCTCGCAAACGGGCTGGGCGGCGGCTGAAGAGAAGGCGATCGCCGCAAGCGCGACCGACGAGAACAACGCCCGGCAACCCGGACTTACCATCGCTCTCAGCATCTGGCGGGCTCCATGGGGGGACGGATCGCATGCACGTTGCGTCTCGGGAAGTACCCCCGTAGGCGCTTTCGGGTTCCAGCGGGCCTTCCATCGGTGGTGAAGCAATGGCTGGCCGAGGGGAGGGGAGAAGAGGGCGGCCAGGGCAGTTCCGGCAGCGCTGGACACACCGAGTGGCCGGGTCACGAGTCCCCGTCAGCTATCGATTCGCCCGTGGATCGGCGCTACCATGGCTCTCAGTTCACCCCTCTGCCCTTCGCCACGTCGCAAGGTCACGGCCGTCGCCCCTCAGGAGAAGCGGATATGAGGATCCTCGTAGTCGCAGGTCCAAACGGAGCCGGCAAGACGACGTTCGCACGGCGCTACCTGAAACGCGAGGGGGATCGGCGCCGTTTCGTCAACGGTGACGAAATCGCGGCGCGGCTGCTTGTGGACGGGTGGCGGTTGTACGACAATTCCGGCGACGTTCCGGTCCTACTGGAGCAGTCCGAGGAATGGAATGCGGTCCGCGAGCCAAGCACGAGGTGGCGGCCATCGGACCTCAAGCAACCAACCACAGATTCCGGAAGGCCACAAATGACAGAGCGACCCTGGAGATTCCCGGAAGGGGAACCATCGAACGAAAGCATTCTTGCCGCCCTCGTCCTCGCACGGAAGGACGCCATGCGAAGGGTAGCCGAATACGAAGCCAAGGAAGCGGCGAAGGCAGCGGCGGAAGCCGACAACGGCAACGACGGCGAAGCGGAGTCGACTCAACCCGACGCCGAAGGCGAGCTGCCGTAACCAGCGGACTGCCCCGGCCCCGCTCCCCTAC
>VYAQ01000082.1 GCA_009844885.1 Gemmatimonadota bacterium | reverse complement strand
GTCGAGAAGCGGGCGTTCCGTCCCCCTCACCGGTTTTCTCGTTTTCGTGGCTGCTTCGCCGGGACGTCGCCTACGGCTCCGTGAACACATCTTGGCATCGCCAGCCTCCCGATACCCTTCTCCTTCGCTCTGGCCGCGCCCTGGCTGCCGCGGCCCTGGGCGCCCTCTGGGCTGCGGCCCCCGCTGCCGCCCATACCCTCCACACCGTCACGCTTGTCAGCAACATCGCCAACACGGGGACCGGCACCCTTGCCCTCACCAGTTACGATGTGGCTCAGGCGTTCACCACCGGCAACAAGGCCCCGACCGCCACGATTTCGGCAAGGACCTCGCCGGTGACGGAGGGGGTGGCGGCGGAGTTCACGGTGACGCTGTCGAGCGCGGCTCCGGCAGGCGGCGTGACGGTAAACCTGACGGTGTCGGACGCGGCCGGCAGCGACTTCGTGGCCTCGGGCGACGAGGGATCCAGGACGGTGATGGTCGCGGAGGGGAATACGAGCGCGGCGTACAGCGTTGCCACGGTCGGCGACTCGAACTATGAGCCGGACGGCAGCGTGACGGTGGAGCTCGCGACCGGCGCGGGCTACACGCTGGGCACGATGACGAGCGCGTCGGTGATGGTGCAAGACGACGACGAGACCTGGAGCGCGACGCTGGCGGTGGGAGAGTTCGACGGCCGGCCGCCCCGCAAAGGCTACAGCTATTCGGACAGCATTGGTTCGCTCACTGACTCGACGTTCGCCTACGGGAGTTCACACGGCAGATGGGATGACATCGTCCTGCGAAGAAACGGTCGATTCGTAATGAGCGGAGTCCGGACCAGCGGACCCAAGGTGTCGGACTCCTTCAAGGTGTGCGTCGATGGAACGCCGTTCCACTTCAACCCCCTGGGGAACGACGATCTCGATGAAGTGCAGTATTGGATGACCCCCTACACCAACCTGGCGTGGACCAACGGCCAGACGGTCAAGTTGAAATTGATCGAAGCTGCGCACAGCTGCGGTCCCGCGGCATCGGTGAGCCTGTCGGCCTCGCCGAACCCGGTGGCCGAGGGCTCACCGGTTACGGTGACGGCGTCGCTTTCCGCAACTCTGTCGAGCCAGGTGGCGATTCCGGTGAGGGTGACGCGGGGAACGGCCGAGGCGGACGACATCGGCTCGCTGACAAGCATCGTGATCACGCCCGGATCGATCACCGGCACGGGTCAGATCACGACGACCGACGACACGGACACCGACGACGAGACGTTCACGGTGGCGCTGGGCAGCACGCTGCCCTCCACGGTGACGACGGGAAGCCCGAACAGCGTGACGGTGACGATCACCGACGGCGACGTGCCCACGGTGAGCCTGTCGGCGTCGCCGAACCCGGTGGCCGAAGGTTCGCCGGTGACGGTGACGGCGACGCTGTCCGGGACGCTCGGGAGCAACGTGACGATCCCGCTGACGCTGACCGCGGGGACGGCGGAGACGGACGACTACGGGTCGCTGGCCGGCATCGAGATCACCGCCGGCTCGACCAGCGCCACGGGCCGGATCACGACGACCGACGACGCGGATACCGACGACGAGACGTTCACCGTGGCGCTGGGCACGCTGCCGGCCTCGGTAACGGCGGGAAGCCCGAACAGCGTGACGGTGACGATCACCGACGGCGACGTGCCCACGGTGAGCCTGTCGGCGTCGCCGAACCCGGTGGCCGAAGGTTCGCCGGTGACGGTGACGGCGACGCTGTCCGGGACGCTCGGGACCAACGTGACGATCCCGCTGACGCTGACGGCGGGGACGGCGGAGACGGACGATTACGGGTTGCTGGCCAGCATCGAGATATCCGCCGGTGCGATCACCGGCACGGGTCAGATCACGACGACCGACGACGAGGACACCGACGACGAGACGTTCACCGTGGCGCTGGGCAGCACGCTGCCCTCCCAGGTCACGGCGGGAAGCCCGAACAGCGTGACGGTGACGATCACCGACGGCGACGTGCCAGCGCCACCGGCATCGCCCACGGTAAGCCTGTCAGCGTCGCCGAACCCGGTGGCCGAAGGTTCGCCGGTGACGGTGACGGCGACGCTGTCCGGGACGCTCGGGACCAACGTGACGATCCCGCTGACGCTGACGGCGGGGACGGCGGAGACGGACGATTACGGGTTGCTGGCCAGCATCGAGATATCCGCCGGTGCGACCGCCGGCACGGGCCGGATCACGACGACCGACGACGCGGACACCGACGACGAGACGTTCACCGTGGCGCTGGGCAGCACGTTGCCATTCCAGGTCACGGCGGGAAGCCCCGACAGCGTGACGGTGACGATCACCGACGGCGACGACATCCCGCCACCGGCATCGCCACCGGTCGCCGTCGAGGTGTGGCCGCTGACCGTGAAAGTGAGCGAGGCCGGCGGCACGACGACGTACACGGTGGTGCTGCAGACGGAGCCCCCGGGGGACGTGACGGTGACGCCGTCGAGTTCGGCGCCGGACAACGCGACGGTGAGCGGGGCGCTGACGTTCACGCCGTCGAACTGGGACGAATTGCATACGGTGACGATCACGGGGGTCGACGACGACGTGGACAACCCGGACGGTCGGCGCAAGGCCACGATCCGCCACGCGGTGACGGGCGGAGGCTACGACGGCGTTGAGGTGCCGAACGTCTCCGTCTCGGTGACGGACGACGACGTGGCCGGGATCACGATCGACCTGGACTCGGTGACCGTGGACGAGGACGGAGGAGAAGCCGCCTACACGGTAGTGCTGGCCACGGAGCCGACGGGTGCGGTGACGGTGACGCCATCGAGTTCAGTGCCGGAAAACGCGGCCGTCGACGACGTTTTGACTTTTACGCCGTCGAACTGGGACCGGCCGCAGCTAGTAACGGTTACGGGCGTAAACGACGCCATCGACAACGACGGCGACCGGACGGCCACGGTCTCGCACGCGATCGCGGGCGGAGGCTACGACGGCGTAGCGGCGGCCGACGTGTCCGTCAAGGTGACGGACGACGACGTGGCCGGGATCACGATCGACCCGGACTCGGTGACGGTGGCCGAGAACGGCGGACAAGACACTTACACGGTGGTGTTGGCCACGGAGCCGACGGGCACGGTGACGGTGACGCCCTTGAGTTCGGCGCCGGACGCCGCGACGGCGGGCGGCGTGGTGACTTTCACGCCGTCGAACTGGCGCGACGCGCAGACGGTGACGGTCACGGGGGTGAACGACGACATCGACAACGCAGAGGACCGGACGGCGACGATCTCGCACACCGTCTCGGGCGGCGGCTACGACGCCCTGCCGACGGCCGACGTGCCCGTCACGGTGACGGACGACGACATGGCCGGGATCACGATCGCCCCGGACTCGGTGACTGTGGCCGAGGACGGAGGCGAAGCGACCTACACGGTGGTTCTGGATACCGAGCCGAGAGGCGCGGTGACGGTGACGCCGTTGAGTTCGGCACCGGATGCCGCGGCGGCGGGCGGGGCACTGACTTTCACGCCGTCGAACTGGCGCGACGCGCAGACGGTGACGGTCACGGGGGTGAGCGACGATGTCGACAACGCGAACGACTTTCGCGCCACGACCGTCTCACACACTGTGTTGGGCGGGGGCTACGGGAACGTGAAGGCTCCCCGCGTGGCGGTGGCCGTGACCGACGACGACGTGGCCGGGATCACGATCAGCGAGACTGCCCTGTCGGTGGCCGAGGGCGAGAAGGCGACGTTCACCGTGCGGCTCGACACGGAACCGGCGTTCGGCGTGACCATCGGCGTCAAGAGCGGGGAGCCCACGGAAGCCATCGCGCGTCCGGCGCGCCTGGTGTTCGACGCCGCGAACTGGGACCGGCCACAGACGGTGACGGTGACCTCGGTGGACGACGATGTGGACGACCGCGACCGCACCTTCGACGTCACGCTGGCAGCGGCCCTGACCGCGGACGACCGCTACCGCGCGCTCGAAGACGGGGTGGTGAGGGTGACGACGAGGGACGACGACACCGCGGGCATGACGGTCGGTCCCGTGCAGGGCCAGGTGACGGAGTCGGGCGGCACGGCGTCGTTCACGATCGTGCTGCACAGCCAACCCACCGGCGCCGTGACGGTGCCCGTGACCAGCGGGGATCCGGGCGAGGCGATGGTGAGTCGGACCGGCGTCGAGTTCACGCCCACCCACTGGAGCACGCCGCAGACAGTGACGATCACGGGCGTGGACGACGGTGAGGCGGACGGGCCCCAGACTGTGGAGGTGACGGTGGGGCGGCCGGTGAGCCCCGACGGCAAGTACGCCTCACTGGCCGGGCAGGCGATGCAAGTGCGCGTGGCCGACGACGGCCAGCGTACGCAGCGCCCCGTGATCCTGCGGCGTTCGCTGGCGGCGTTCGCGCGGTCGGTGGGCACCGAGACGGTCGAGGCGCTCGGCTCCCGGCTGGGCGAAGGAGGATCGTCCGGCGCGTTCGGCGGCGGGCCGCAGAGCGGATCGCACATGGTCATCGGCGGCCGGCAGCTGTCTTGCGCAGGGGCGGGTTCGTCCATCACGGGGTGCGTCGCCGGCGACCTGTGGCGCAACGCCAACCGGGTGCTCGGGCTGCGGTTGTCGCTGCCGGCCGAGTTCGCCGCCCTGGGCGGGGCGCTGAACGGCCTGGCTTCCGGCCGCGGCGCTGCGGCGTTCGATGGAATGGCGTCCCGGCTCGGCGCGTTGTTCCGGGCCCGGGCGGTGGCCGACGGCCGGGGTACCGCAGACCCTGCGGCATCCGATGCCGCCGGACACAGCGGCGCACCCGGTACGGCGACCGCCGAGAGCCGCCCCCGCGGTCTCTCGGTCGGCATCGACGCCAACCCGCTCTGGCGGGCCGGCGACCTGCTGTCGCGGTCGTCCTTCGAGTTCTCCGCCGGTGGCGACGGCCCGGACGGCGCCGGGACGGGCGTGGGCGCCTGGACCTTCTGGGGCCGGGGCGCCGCCGGGGGCTTCGAGAGCCGCGGCGGCGGCCCGGACGGCGAGATCTCGCTCGACGGCTCGATCCGGGCCGCCTACCTCGGCGCCGACTACCGGCTGGGGTCAGAATCGCTGGTGGGCGTGGCGCTCTCCCGGCACAACACCACCATCGACTTCGGGAGCGACCGCAACGGCACGGGCTCGGTCGAGGCGGGGCTCACCAACCTGTTCCCCTACGCCAGCTGGTCGCCCCGCCGGGGCACCAAGCTCTGGGGCGTGCTGGGCGGCGGCCTGGGAAGCGCCGACATGACCGAGGAGGTCGGCAGCCGGGCCTTCGCGACGGATCTGACGATGGGCATGGCCGCCTTGGGCGTGCGCCAGGAGATGACGGGCTGGTGGGCGCTCAGGGCCGACGCGTTCGCCGTCCGGATCCGGTCCGCCGCGGGCAACGAAGTGGCGGGCCTCACCGCCGACGTCCGGCGCGTCCGCCTGGCGCCCGAGGTCACGCGGCGCACGTCGTCGACGGAGGGAGTCACCCTCGCATCCCGGTTCGATCTGGGCGTGCGCTACGACGGCGGCCACGCGGAAACGGGCATCGGCGCCGAAGCGGGTGCCGAACTCGGGCTCTCGCACCCGGGCAGCGGCCTGTCGGTCGAGGCCCGGGGCCGCACCCTGCTGGTCCACCAGGCGGAAGGCTTCCACGACTGGGGCGCGGCGGTGACCCTGCGGATGCGGCCCGGCGGCGAGGACGGCGGCCTGTCGCTATCGGTGTCGCCCGAGTGGGGCGGCGCGACGGGCACCACCGGCGGCGTTTGGCGCGGCGCGGGCCTGATGGGCGCCGTCCCCGATTCCGGGGAGCGGGGCGGTCCCGCCGCCCTGTCCGGACAGCACGGGTCCGGCGGCCGTCTGGCCGTCCACGCGGGTTACGCGCTCCCGCTCGCCGAGCGCGGCCGCATCGAGCCTTACGGGCGCTGGACGCGCGATGGCCCGTCGGGCTACCGGCTCGACGTGGGTACGCGGCTGTCGGTCCTCGATGGCGTCGGCCCCGCCGAGGGCCCAGCGCGGGGCCTCGCCGTCTCGGTGGATCTGTTCGGCGAGCAGTACGCCAGCGGTCTCCATCCCGTCCAGCGACGCCTCGCATTGCAGGGCTCACTCAGGTTCCGGTAGCGGGCCGGGAATCCCTCGGCGGCGCCCCGGAAGGGGCCGGGTGGCCCGGTCGCTGCCCAGCGCGCGCGGTTGGCGCACGGCAGGCCTGGTGCGCTTACCGGCGGCGCAGGTGGAGCAGGCGGAAGAGGGGAGCCACCCGGGGCACGTCGGTGCGCGCTCCCAGGTAACGCCTGGGGTTGTCGGCGGGGAAGTCGTGCTCGAGCACTTCCCAGTCGGCCGCGAGTCCCAGCTGTTCGACCACCGCCGTCGGATCGAAGTGGGTAATCATCGGCTCCCCGTGTTTCTTGACGAGGCCGAGCAGGCTGTCGAAGAGCGCCAGTTCGCTCTCGGGAACGCAATCCCGGGAGTTCATGTAGTCGAACGCCAGTTCCGATCCCCGGGCGGCGATGCCGCCGACCCCGAGCAGAGTGCCGGTCACGGCCTCGCGCGCCAGGTAGAAGGTCACTCCCATCCAGCTGAAGAAGGCAGGTTCGCCGGGATCGAACCCCGCGACCGTCAGCCGCTCCCCGAGGCTGTCGCGTTCAAAGTCCACGTTCACGAAGTGCAGATGCTCCGGCACCGGGATGTCGGCGGCCGCCAACCGTTCCTGTTTCAGAGCGGCGCTGGCGGCAAGATCCACCTCGAACACTTGAATTCCGAGATCCGGGTAACGGAGCGCGAAGGTGTCGAAACCGGCTCCCAGAATAACGAGTTGTCGAATTCCCCGATCCGCCGCGGCCAGGATCCGGTCGTCGGTGAAGCGTGCCCGGATGAGCACGAAGGTGGTGGTCGGGATGACCTTCCGCAGCAGCACCCGGGTGATCAGCCAGTGGCGCCAGCTCGAGCCGATCACCCGCTGCCAGCGCTCGCCGACGAGATGGATCGCGTAAGGATCTTCGACGATCAGGGGCCGTTCCGCCCGGGCGTGGTGTCCCGCCCGCGTCGCCGCCACCATCTCGGCGGTACGGCTGCCCCGGACGCGGGCGAGATTCTCCGTGCCCTCCCGTCTCTCCACTTCGGCCATCAAATGCGTCCCATCCGACGCACCAGAATTGGAGATGAACGCGCGCAGGGATTCGATTTCCTGTGCGGTATCCCTTTGCATTCTCCTTTTCGGTTCATGTCTGCCTCAAGCCAAGTCCTTTGAGCCACGCGTCAACCTGTCCGAATGCGTCCTGCTGCCATTGCTCTGCCGTGCGATCGCCGATCAGGTCGGAGCCTTCTACAAACCCCCTGACGCTCGTCGGTCCGAAGTCATCGATGTCTCGGAACTTCCCGGCGATCAAGCGGTAGCCTTTTTGGGCCGAGTCCACGCCGAGGAGTGGTCGGGTTGCTTCCACCAAGGGGTCGATCCCACCCGGGAAGTTACGGACGGAATAGTAGATGTCGTAGGCGTCCTTGCGTTTCAGACGATCGTTGATGGCGTAGCCCTTCATGGCCAGGAGGGCTGGAATCGAAGCAACGGCGATGTGAACGCGATTCCTGCCCCCACCTGGCATATCTCCTTCGATGGCAACCATCTGATAAAATCTGTGCGCAAGCTCGGCACCGTCAGCGCGCTGGACCGCAAATCCACTTATGAGCGGAGGCGTGTTCCTCGTGATCTCGGCGTCGCGCGGCATCAAGAAGTCAACGACCACATCGATGTCAGGACCGCCATCCCTGGCAGGTACGGTGCGTACAAGTTGAAAGCGGCGCAGATTGTCCCGTTGAACGTAGTCATGCGTCATAAGGGCTTCTACAAGTCGAGCATACTCACCTTCACCCAAGGCGGACGGATCCAGACTGAGGTCCACGTCTACGGTTCCGCTGTGGGGCATGCTGGCTTCACTCAGGAGCAACCAGGGAACGGCGCCCCCAATAACCGCAAACCTGCCCCTGAAGCTGCCAAGGATCTGGCCGATCTCGACCAGGACCGACTTGACCGCGGCCGTCGTCCGGTCACCGTAGTCGCCGGCGTGTTGCGGTTCCGTCACAGCCATGGAAAACACTTCGAGGCCAGGTGCTCGGCAGCCTCACGATCTCGATCATCGCCGACCCACAGATCGAGGTACGTGACGATCGGACTGGCGCATAAAATGCCCGGCGCCGGCTCGGTGGCGTCGTCGAATAGACTTTCGTCGCGCGGGATGGTCACGGAGACATTGGCGCCTTTTTCCGCGCGAGTCAGCTTCAACGCCTCCATCAACATTCGGGCACCGGGCTCGTCTGCGTAGAAGCTGTGTGTGCCGCTGCGGACGAAGGGCGCGAACCATTGGGCGGCCGAGTGCGACGACATGATCGCGCGCGGACGATCCGATTCCGCATTCAGCGTTCTCGACAAGCGCCCGGAGAGCTCTTCGCCATGGAGGAGCGTGTACCTGCTACTTCGGCGGCCGGCCGGCTTTCGGTACTCCTCGCGCCAGGTCCGCAAAAGCGCGCCGGGCTGGGCGAGGACGATACCGTCCTTCCGCTCCTCGATCCATTCCCTGGCCAGAAGGGCCTTGCGGACGTTACTCACGTGACCGAGGCTCGCATTGGCCGCTTCCGCAAGGTCGGCAACACGCCACGCCCTGGCTGGATCGCGCAGCAGCACTCGCAGGATTGCAGCAGCCTTCGGGGCGAAGATCGACCTCAGGGCGCGCGTTTCGGATTTGGGCCTGTCTGCGACCGCCCGATCGATGTAGACGTGGTCGAAGGCGAGGTGGGCGTTTCCGACGAGATCCAGGTAGGCGATGTCGTGATCCAGGCAGATCGACCGAGACTCGGGAGACAGGTACGGGCTGACGAGCATGGGAATCCACCGCTGGTGGGAATCGACGTGACCGGACTGACCAACATGAGCCAGGAGCCCCGTGAGTTGGTAGACGGCGGACCGGACGAGCCGGGGAGAAGCGTTCCGCTTAACCTCGATGACGAGTACGTAGGTGTGGCCACCGTGTTCGAACTCGATACGTCCGTCTACGGGATGGCCACTCCCGAGCCGGTGATCGTGTCGTACCGAGCTGGCCTTCAGGTGGGGGATATCCCCGAGCAGGTCACGGGCCGCGTGCAGGGCGGCGGCTTCCAAATCGTTCACTGAATATGCCGATTTCATCGTATGATGAAAATGTATGTTACAATGAAAATGTCAACCCACCGATGAGTCGCCCCTACATGGCAGGCCGGCTCGGCTCGGCTCGGCACCGCGCAGGACTATCAACCAGCCGCCGCCCGTTTCCCTAGCGCGTCGACCCTCTTCAGGAACTCCTCTGCGGTGGCGCATTCGATCACGGCATCGGCGACAGCCACGATGTCCTCCTGGTCGGTGAGCTGCCCGAGCCGGGGCAGGAGCTTCTCGGCGGTGGCGGCACCGAACTTGAGGCTGGTCAGCCGGTGCACCAGCTCGCGCTGCTTCTCCATGCCCTCCTGCCTGCCCCTCTGCAGCCACAGCTGGTCCCGCTCCTCGCCCCACTTCCGCGCGCGCTCGATCAAAGTCATCGTTCCCTTCTCCTCTCTTGCCTTTCGCAGTGTCCGCCGGAGCTGCTCGCCCTTCGGACCGTGCCGCAGCGTCAAAACCAGTTCAATCCACGTCCGGAAGGGCGCGTCGAGACCGGGCTCCCCGATGGCCTCCAGCCGTTCATCCAGCGAGCCGGCCAGCTCTTCCAGGGCCTCCGCCGTCGGAGCCTGCTCGAACCTCGCGATCGTCGCGAGCACGTTGTCCAGCGGCAGCGAGTCCGGGTCCCGCTCCCGGATCTCGATGAGAAGATACCAGAGGCGGGGCAGGTGTCCAAGCAGGCTGTCCGGTGGTCCCGATGCGCCAGAGCATGTCGGCGTGCCGCTGGCCGAGGTGCTCGGTGACGAAGCTGTCGGGCATGCGTTCCAGGGTGGCGAAGTCCAGGTGGCGGGCGAGGTCGCCCGCGGCCGCGCGCAGGGTGTCCTCCACGGTGCGGGCGTGGGTGAAGAAGTTCTTGTACGAGGCGTCGTGCTTCGGACCCTCGGGCCGTTTCTGCTTTCCCGGCATGGCGGGCGTTCCCCCGGTGGGAAGGACGGCGGGAGACGACGCTTGCGGCCGGCGCCGCCGGACCTTTGGTGGTCACGGGGTAACGTTGGCGGGGGGCCGGGGGCGGAGGAATGGCCGGATGAGACGGGTTTTTTCGGGAGGGACGGGAAGGG
>VYAQ01000011.1 GCA_009844885.1 Gemmatimonadota bacterium | reverse complement strand
GTTGCGAGATGGTGTATCATCGGGGGCAGGCGCCCTGCAATCCTGCCGCCGGGATGCCGGCCGCGCCAGACAAGGCTAACGCATGAACGCATGAGGTGAAGACTTGGCCGATTCGCACGAAACCGAAAGGGACGCCTTCGAGCTGTACGACCTGCGGGTGGAAGTTGTGGGGGCCGAGGAGGACATGGTCTGCAACCATCGTCCGGGGGACTACTTCGAGCTTCGGGGCGAGAACCTGTCGCTTCCGTCGGGACAGAGCTTCCCCATCTATCCCCTCGCGGCGCTGCTGCCCCTCCTGCCCGCCAAGCAGCGGCCGACGCACGCCCACGACTGGATGACGACGGACATGGAAGTTGCTTGTCCGGATCCGCTGTGCGGCGCTCGGTTCCGCATCCTGCGCACCGGGACGTCGACGTTCCGGCACAGCGAGGTGACGCGGGTGCCGCTCGCACCCTGAAGGCCGTGACGCCCGCCTGGACGCCACCGTCGTCGGGCCTGATCCACGGGTGTTGGCAGCTCGCCAGCGGCCACGGATCCGCCTGGGATCGCAGCACCGCCTTCGCCGCCCTCGACCGCGCGGCCGAGAAAGCCGGTCCCCTCGTGCTCGACTGTGCCGACATCTACACGGGTGTTGAGAGACTGCTGGGCGACTGGATGGCGGCGCGGCCGGCGCACGCCGGGAAGGTCGTCGTGCACACCAAGTTCGTGCCCGATCTGGAGGCCCTTCCCGCGCTCGACCGGGCGTACGTCCGGCGGGTCGTCGAGCGATCCCGGGAGCGCCTCCGCGTCGAGACGCTCGACCTCGTCCAACTGCACTGGTGGGACTTCGGCGTTTCGGGGTGGGTCCGAGCGGCCGAGTGGCTCGCCGAACTGAGGGAAGCGGGCGTCGTACGGCACGTCGGCGTGACCAACTTCGGCAGCCGGGCCCTGTGTACGCTGCTGGATGAGGGCATCCCGGTGGTGGCTAACCAGGTCCAGCTCTCGCTGCTCGACCGGCGGCCGCTCAGGAGGCTCGCGGGGGTCTGTCGGGAGCGCGGGGTCTCGCTCCTCTGTTACGGGACGCTGGCGGGTGGCCTCCTCGCCGACCGGCCGGGCGCGCCGGCCCCCGCTGACAACCGTTCGCTGCGCAAGTACCGGCTGATCGTGGACGAGGTGGGGGGGCCGCAGGTGCTGGAACGCGCCCGTGCCGAGCTTGCCGCCGTCGCGGCGCGTGCGGGCGTATCCATGGCGGAGGCGGCGGCCGGCTACGTGCTTGCCCGGCCCGCCGTCGGCGCGGTCATCGTGGGTCTCAGCCGGCGCGGTCCTGATCTGGATGTTGCCAGGGTGCGACTCCGTCCCGCCGAGGTTGCCCGCCTCGAAGCGGCCGTCCCGGACACGGTTGCGGGCGGGGTCTACGAAGTCGAGCGCGACCGGACGGGGCCGCACGGACGGATCATGCAGTACGACCTGAACCGGGGCGTGCGCGGTGCCTGAACTGCCCGAGGTCAAACTATACCTTCACGCCTTGCGTCCAAGGGTCGTGGGCGAGACGATCGAGCGCTTGCGAATACGGTCGCCCTCACTCCTCAAGACCTGGGATCCGCCGGTCAGCGAAGTGCACGGCAAGGTCGTGCGTGGCCTCTCCAGGCTTGGGAAGCGGGTGGTTTTCGGCCTGGACGACGATCTCTTCGCCGTCGTCCACCTGATGATCTCGAGGCGCTTTCAATGGAGGGATGCGGGTGCGGCGATCCCGCGCAAACGGGGTCACGCGGCCTTCGATTTCGCCCACGGCAGCCTGCTCCTGACCGAGGCGAGTTCGCACAAGCGCGCGTCGCTGCACCTGGTGCGCGGGAGGGAGGCGCTGCGGGATCACGATCCCGGGGGCATCGAGCCGCTGGAGGCCGGGCCCGATGAGTTTGCGGCCGCGATCCGGCGTGAGAACCGGACTCTGAAGCGGGCGCTCGCCGATGCGCGCATTCTTTCCGGGATCGGTAACGCTCACTCGGACGAGATCCTGCTCCGGGCCCGTCTTTCTCCGGTGCAGCTCACTTCGCGCCTCACCGACGAGGAAGTGGAGCGGCTGCGGTCGGCGGCGCGCGCCTCACTCACCGAATGGTCGGAGAGGCTGATCGAGGAGGCGGGCGAAGACTTCCCCACTAAGGTGACGGCGTTTCACCCCGCGATGTCCGCGCACGGCAAGTACGGCGAACCGTGCGACCAATGCGGGACCGCCATCCAGAGGATCGTCTACGCGACGCGCGAGACCAACTACTGCCCTACCTGCCAGACGGGTGGGAAGCTGCTGGCGGACCGGGCGCTGTCCCGGCTGCTGCGGCGGGATTGGCCTCGGCGGCTGGAGGACCTTGAGTCGCGGAGGCGGCCGCCGGGAGGAGGCTGAACTACGGCGTAGCCGCGGTCTTGTGAACGACCACGGGCGGACGGGCGGGCTTGCAGATCTTCGTGCCGCCGCTGCCGAGCGGCACCCCGAGGCGCCTCCACCAGCTCTCCTGGTTGTCGCCCTCTTCCTCGTCGTGATCGTGGCCCGCGTGCGCATCGACGGCGTCGATGGCGTCCAGGGCGCCCGGCACGCCTCGCTGCGCGACGAACTGCGGGCGCATGGCCAAATCGACGCTCGACTGCCGTTCGAGCGAGGCTATGAGGTCCGCGGCAGAAGGAGCGGCCGCCGGTGGGGGTGCACCGGTTGCGACGCGGGCAGGAGCACCTGCGGCGGGTCCTGCAGGGGTCGGGTCGCCGGAAGGGGCGTCCGCGACCTGCTCGGGCGCCGGATCGGCCAGGACCGGCCGGTCGTCCGCAATCATCGGCTCTTCGGGCAACGGCTCGACTTCCTCGATGTTGACCAGCTCCATCGAGACAAATTCGAACGGCACGTCCGCGTTCGGCTCGGCGGACCCGACCGTGGCCTCGGTCTCGGGCACTACGAAGTCGAGGCCCGCAAGCAGCACCGCGTGGAGGGCGAGCGAGACCACGAGACCCACGCCGACGATTCGCTTGTGCTGGCGGTCCCTGGCGCGGCGTGTGGTCACGGCTGCTCTCCCTTCCGTCTCTGGAATCTGCCTGGGGAATGTACAGACGTGTATACATCTCGCGCCACTGGAAGTTCCGGTTTGGGCGGGTGCCGGAGGCCCGGATCAGGGGGTCGAGGTCCCCGTCAGAGGTCGAAGTCCGCCACCACCGGCGCGTGGTCCGACGGGATGTCCGTCTTCCTGCCCTTCCGCTGGTTGCGGTCCACCCATGCGCCCGTCGACGCCTCCGCCACCGGCAGCGTGGCGAAGATGTGATCGATCCGCAGGCCGTCGTTGCGGGGGAAGGCGAGGCGCCGGTAGTCCCACCAGCTGTAGAGGCCGCCCTGGGGGTGGTGCTTCCGGACCACGTCGACCAGTCCCCAGTCCCGGATGCGTTCGAGCGCCTCGCGCACATCGGCGTGGCACAGGACGCTCGCCGCCCACTGCTCGGGATTCTCGGCGTCCTGGTCGTCGGGGGCGACGTTGAAGTCGCCGGTCAGCACGACCGCATCGTTCGGGTCGTGGCGGCTCTCCAGCAGCCCCAGCAGCCGTCCCATCCACGCCAGCTTGTAGGCGTACGACTCGGAGCCGACCGTGCGCCCGTTGGGGAAGTACGCCGAATACACCGTGATCCCGTTCACGCGACCGCTGATCAGGCGCGCCTGATCATCCGCATCGTCTTCCACCCCCCGGCGTACCTCCGTAATCGGATGCGGGCTCAACAGGGCGACGCCGTTGTAGGCCCGCTGGCCGAGCACGGCCGACTCAAATCCCTCGTCCTGCACCGCGTCCGCGGGGTAGGCCTCGTCCGTGGTCTTGAGTTCCTGGAGGCAGAGGGCGTCGGGGCGGTGGTCGCGCAGCCACTGGATCAGCCGCGCCTGCCGGGCCTTGACCGAGTTCACGTTCCAGGTGGCGACTCGCATGGCTGGAAATGTAAACCCGGACACTCAGTCCCGCGTCAGTCGCAGGACCTGGGGATGTTCAACATCGAGTTCATCCCACCAGACCCCGAGCACAGCCTCCCTGGTGATTGCAGACATGCTGAAGCGGTCCGGCATCTCGACGGTCCCGAGCCAAGTGCCATCGGCGTCCAGCACCAGCCAGTCCTCGGACTGGTCTTCCTCGCTCTGTGCCCGGTGGAGTTCCAGCCAGACGGCTCCGGCCGGGTCGACGAGGATTTGGGTGAAGGCGGGTCGGGTTTCCGACGCGGGAGCGGCTTCGAAGGGCGCCCGCAAGGGGTTTCCGGGCGTCAGTCTGTCGAGCAGGAAATCCCGCTCCGAGGCGATCTGGGCAGCGCTCAGGTCCAGGGGGTAGTCGGGGATTCGGAGGACGCGCACGAGATTCCCGGACAGGTCCATTTCCTCCAGTTGCATCCTGTCGGAGGAACCCAGCAGGATGTGCCGGCCCAGGGCGGCGACGTGAGACCGCTTGCCGAAAAAGTGTGGCGCGGTCCCGACATACGAGCCGTCGCGGACGAGTACGTACACCTCGGCTCCGGGCATCTCGCCGACGCTGTCGATCCGGGTCCCCTCCAAGTCGAGGAGTACGAGAGGTTCCGGACGCCGAACCGGGCCGGCGAGGCCATCCCTGGGCAACACCGGCCTGGATACCTCCGGCAGGATCCAGCCCCCGCCAAGGTAGTGCAGGTCGATCGTCCAGGGATCGATCTCGAAGGTCCTGACAAGGGTCAGATCGTGTGCGGCCACGGTGACGCGTCCGCGGCCGAGGGCCAGCAGGGTGTCGCCCGCGCTCTCGATCCGCCGCAGGCTTCTGAATTCGCCGGGACCGTCACCGCTTCCACCGAACGACCCCAGGAACTCGCCGTTGGCGGAGAACACCCGCACTTCCCTGGAGCTTCCGTCGGCAATCATGAGCGAGCCGTCCGTGCGTTGACTCATGCTGTGGGCCCGATGGAACTCGTGGGCCGGACCGGTGCCGGAAAGCGTGAGGTCGACGACAGGATCCGGATCGATGCTCCAGAGACTCGAGTCGCCCCAGAGCGGCCGCATGGCCTCGACGATCTCGATGCCGGCGCTATCGCGCTGGATCACGAGGGGTGGCCCGGCGTCGCCATACTCGCAGGATGGCAGAAAGGGCAGGGCGGGAAGGAGAAGCAGACCGACAACCGAGGTCGGGCGAGGCTCAGTCAGTATTGACGGAAAATTCGGACACGCACTCCGAGTTTTCATATTATGTTACCGTATGCTTGCACGCTCCGACTATCTCCAGCGGCTGGAAGTCTCGACTGCGCGCGCGCCCGTCACCGCGCTGCTCGGGCCGCGACAATGCGGGAAAACCACGCTGGCACGGCAGTTCGCCGCCGGGCGCAACGCCACGCGCTTCGACCTGGAGTCGGAGCCGGATGTCCGGCGGCTGGCCAATCCCGAGCTCGTTCTGGGATCCTTGGACGGACTGGTGGTGCTGGACGAGATCCAGCGGATGCCGAAGCTCTTCTCGGCGCTTCGAGTGCTGGTGGACCGGCCGGAGTCGCGAACGCGGTTTCTGATCCTGGGCAGCGCGGCGCCGGATCTGGTGCGGGGAGTCTCGGAGTCGCTGGCCGGGCGGGTGGAGCTGATCGAAATGAGCGGCTTCGGCCTGGAAGAGACCGGAGTGTCCCAGTGGCGCGACCTCTGGTTGCGCGGAGGCTTCCCCCGCTCCTACCTGGCGGCGTCGGACGATGACAGCCGGGCCTGGCGGGATTCGTTCGTGAGCACGTTCCTGGAGCGGGACCTGCCCCAGCTCGGGATTTCCATTCCGTCCGCGGCGATGCGGCGCTTCTGGACCATGCTCGCGCATTCGCACGGCCAGACATGGAACGCGTCCAACCTGGGACGCGCGCTGTCGCTGTCCGACAAGACTGTGCGTCGCTATCTGGATCTGCTGACCGGCACATTCATGGTCCGGCAGCTTCAACCCTGGTTTCACAACATCGGCAAGCGCCAGGTCAAGGCACCCAAGGTCTACCTGCGTGACACGGGTCTGCTGCACACCCTGCTGGGTATCCCGCACGATGCGGGGTTGCTCTCGCATCCGCGCGTCGGAGCTTCGTGGGAGGGGTTCGTGATCGAGCAGCTGCTGCGTGTCCTGCGTCCGGCCGATGCCTGGTTCTGGGCCGCGCACGGGGGCGGAGAGCTGGATTTGCTGGCCACCGTCGACGGCCGCTGGACGGGATTCGAGATCAAGTTCAGCGAGTCGCCGTCCGTTTCGCGCAGGACTCGCGCTTCGGCGGATGTGCTGGAGGTCGATCACCTGTTCGTGGTTTGTCCCGCGCCCCGAGCCTATCCGGTCAGCGAGCGTATCACGGTGGTCCCGTTGTGGGAGATCACAACGCTTCGCGAGCGGATAGCGGGACGCCGGCCAGCGCGGACGGACCAGCCTTAGTCAGATGGTTAGTCAACCTTCCTCCGCCGTCGGCCGCGGCCCCCGCAGGTACTTGTTGAACCAGACCAGGATCCGCTCCGACACGTCCATCAGGAACTTGGGCTCGGTGGGCCCGTGCGGGGTGCGGGGATAGACGACGAACTCGGTGTCGACCCCGAGGCGGAGCAGCGACGTGTAGAACTCCTGTCCCTGCGTGAAGGGCACGCGCAGATCGAGGGCGCCGTGAATGACCTGGGTGGGGGTGGTCACGTTCTTGATGTGGTAGACGGCCGAGTGCCTTTCGTAGGTCTCGTAGTCGTTGAAGTACTCGTCGCCCATGTGTCCCACGAGGTAATCCCCGATGTCGGTGGTCGTGACCATGCTCACCAGGTTGGGCAGGCCGGCGCCCATGGACGCCGCGCGGAAGCGGTCGGTCTGGGTGACGGCGAACGACGTCATGTAGCCGCCGTAGCTCCAGCCCATCAGCAGCAGGCTATCCGGGTGGGCCACGCCCATCTCGATCACCTCGTCGACGCCCGCGAGAAGGTCGGACAGGTCGCCGTAGCCCCAGTCCATGAAGTTCGCGTAGCGGAATTCCTTGCCGTAGCCGGTGCTGCCGCGCGGGTTCGGACGCAGGACCGCCATCCCCTCCTGGGCGAAGTACTGGATCATGTAGATGCTGGGATTCCCCGTGAAGGACTGGGCGAAGACGCCCGCGGGACCGCCGTGCACGTTGAGGATCAGCGGGACCTGGCTTCCCTCCTCGTATCCGACCGGATAGGTGAGCAGGCCCTCGACCGGAGTGCCGTCGGGCGCCTCCCAGGCGAGCAGTTCGGTGCGGCCCATCGGTGGAAGCGGCACGTCGGCGGTGACGCTGCTCAGCTGCACGGGGCGGAAGGCGTCCAGACCCGTGACATGGACTTCGCGCGGTTCGTCGTTCGTCTCCCAGGTCACGGCCAGCCTTCCCGCACCTGCGGCCAACGCCGTGGCGCCCACTACGCCCGCGCCTTCGGTGACCTGGCGGATCTCGCCCCCGCCGACCGGGACCGCGATCACGTGTCGGGTGGTGCCCAGCGACTCGTTGAGGAAGATCTCGTCGGAGTCCGCGGACCAACCGAGGATGAACACGCTGCGGTTGGGGGTCTCGGGAAGCATCCTCACGTCGCCGCTCTCCGGATCCACGACGTACAGGTCGCTCAGTCCGACGGGCTCCGGCTGATCACCCGTCGAGCCGTAGGCAATCAGCGAGCCGTCGGGCGACCAGCGTGGCGATGACTCGACGCCGGGTCCCGTGACGAGCTGACTCACGTCGCCGCCGTTGGCGGACACCAGCGCGATGTCGCCGGAAAGGCGGCCCGTGTTGATGCGGGGATCGGCCTGGTGCGCGAAGACGAGTTGCGAGCCGTCCGGAGACCAGTCGAAGCCGGTGACGTGGAAGTCGCCCTCGGTGACGCGGGTGGCCTCGGCCGTCTCGGTCGCCACGGGGTCGAAGGGGACGGTGTACAGGTGGCCGTACTTGAAGTTCTGGTCCACCATCTCGACATCGCGTTTCTCCTTAGCCGCCTTCTCCTCTTCCTCGGTCTGGGGGTCGCGCATGACGAAGCCGAAGGCGTCTCCCGCGGGGGACCAGCGGAACTGTCCCACGCCCGGCTTCGCGTCGGTGACCTGGCGGGCCTCGCCTCCGGCCATGGCGATGACCCAGATCTGGCTGCTGCCCGATCGGCCCGTGGCGAATGCGAGCCACGCGCCGTCCGGCGAAAAGGCCGGGCTGCCCGCCGAGTGCTCGCCACGCGTGAACTGGACGTTGCGGCTGCCGTCTGCGTCGGCGACCCAGATGTGGCTCAGGTACTCGGACTTCTCGCCCTCCATAAGGGGCTCGCGCACCGTGTAGGCGACCTTGC
Organism: Gemmatimonadota bacterium; assembly: GCA_009844885.1. Lineage (GTDB taxonomy): Bacteria > Gemmatimonadota > Gemmatimonadetes > Longimicrobiales > Gaopeijiaceae > Bin94. The sequence goes on along the minus strand of VYAQ01000011.1, from coordinate 2,001 downwards.
CCCCGTCGTTCGATATCGCCAGGCTGCCGACCTGGTGGAACCGCATGCTCAGCGCGGGTGTCCAACGGTCGTCGGCGGGGGCGGCGTTGGCCTCGGCGGTAGCGGCAGCGTCCTGGGCGCCGGCGGCTGTGGGCGCAAGGAAGCTGCACAGTGCGGCGGCGGTCAGAAGAATCGGGGCGGATGCGCGAGCGGTCTGCATGGCGATGTCCTCGGGCTGGCGGAGCTATGCGAAGGGAGGGGCATAATGGGGCCCCGGCCGTTTGCCAACAAGGCGGCCGGGTCCCATCCTCCGTTCATGACCGGATCGCAAATGCTTTCGGGGGTGCGCATTGGGCATCCCCCACGGGGCGAGGACGGCAACTTCCCGTTCGCGATTCCGGCGCTTCAGGGCCTGCGCGAGGTGGCGTTTCCGGGACCGGTGACGATTCTGGCCGGGGAGAACGGGTCCGGCAAATCGACGTTGCTCGAAGCGCTTGCGATCATGGCGAAGCTGCCGACCGCGGGCAGCGCCGATGCCGCGGTGGACGAGTCGCTGCAGGGTCCGCGCAAGCTCGCGCGGGTGATGACGCCGATATGGCGGGGGCGGTCTCACCGCGGCTTTTTCCTGAGGGCGGAGGACTTCTTCGGTTTCGTGCGGCGGCTGGGCGCGATGAAGAGCGAAATGGAGGAGCGTCTGGCGGAGGTAGACCGGGACTACGCGGATCGTTCGGATCTGGCCAGGAAGTTGGCGCGCGGACCCGCAGCGGGCTCGCTGGCCGCCATGCGGTCCCGTTACGGAGACGACCTCGACGCCAACTCGCACGGCGAGAGCTTTCTGCGCCTGTTCCGGTCGCGTTTCGTGCCCGGCGGGCTCTATCTGCTGGACGAGCCCGAGGCGGCGCTCTCGCCGCAGAGCCAGCTCGGCTTCGTGTCGATGATGAGCGGCATGGTGGGCGAGGGGGGCCAGTTCGTGATCGCCACGCACTCGCCGGTGCTGATGGCCGTGCCGGATGCCACGCTGTACACCTTCGACGCCTCGCCGATGCAGCGAGTGGAGTACGAGGCGCTGGAGGGGGTGACGCTGCTCAGGAGCTTCCTGCAGGCGCCCGCGCGTTACATGCGGCACATCTGGCGACCACCGGCGTGAGTGCACTGGAGCGGCCGGCCGCGGGTCGGCTGCTTTCCTCGCTCGCGGCGGCCGCCCCCTGTGGGCCCTGCCGGGGTCAGCTCGCCGGGGCGTCCTCGTTGCGCGCCGCCCTTTCGGCCTTGCCGGCCCGCCTCCGCTCGCGGGCCGCGTCCCACGCCGCGTCCATGTCCTTCACCGCCTTATCCAGGACCGACTTCATGTCGCTGAACAGCTCCTCGTCCTCGATCCAGCCGACCGCGCCCTGGAACGTGGTCCGCGCGAGTCGCGAGAGTTTGCGGGTCAGCTGGCTCATGTCCCGCCCGAAGAACCGGTGGCTGAACTTGGAGACGCGCTCGAAGATGTGCTCCACGTGGTCGCGGTTTTCCTCGAGGTAGGCGCGGCCCTTGTCGGTGATCGAATAGATTTTGCGGCCGCCCTGGTCGCGTGACGAGACGTAGCCCTGGTCTTCCAGCAGCTGAAGGGTGGGGTACACGGAACCGGGGCTCGCCTTGTAGCAGCCCGCCGACTCCTCTTCCAGCGCCTGCATGACCTCGTATCCGTGCATCGACTTCTCCTCGATGAGGGCGAGGATCGCGAACTTGAGGTCGCCGCGCTCGAACCATCTCCAACGCACGCGCCGCTGCCGTTGCCGCGGGCCGCGCCGCTCGGCGGATCCAAAGGGCCAGGGCCAGTTGTCGATATCGAGATAATCGTCGAATCTCATTGCTTGATCTCCGTGGTTTGCGTGGTGATTTGATGTGTCGCGATATATCTGCACTGTATAATACGACATATCGGCAAAAAAGGTGTCATATCGCGATAGATCGCCTGGGGGACGGCGGCCGACCTGCTTGATCCCGAAGCCCTGCGAGAAGACGACCTGGTCTTCGTGGACG
>VYAQ01000078.1 GCA_009844885.1 Gemmatimonadota bacterium | reverse complement strand
GCGTGGAGTTGTTGAACGACCAGAGGATTTCGACTGGGGTCGTGTCCTTTGTCTCGATGGCCGTGGCTTCGCCGGCGTATTCGAAGGGGCTTCTCTTGGCCGCACGCCAAAACACATGTATCCGCTTTCCCGGCTCGAGCAGCTCCTTGACGCTCGGCCAGCCGAGGTGGGAGCGGCTCTGGTGGTACCAGCGCAGAAGGCTTCCCTCCCACCGATTGTCGTAGTCGTGATCCGTGCTTCCAGCCACACCGACGTTGGCGAAGATGAAGAACTCCCCGCGATACTTCGGTACGCCCGTGTACCAATTGCCGCCCGTGCCTGCGGCTGATCGGACGACCATTCGCTGGATCTCTGGGCGCGTGTACTTCTTGCCGACGACGAATCGGGTCATGGAACCCCTCTACAGGTTGGGAACAGACTACCATGAAGACGGTAATCTACCAGTATACGGCACGACAATACGATCTTTCGTCTGTGATCCTGTACGCTTTCGCCACGCTTCAGGTCGTCCATCTGGAGGACTTGCGGTAGCCTCACGCACTACGCGAGGCTCGGACCGAGGACACCCAGGCCAGTGAACCTCGGGTCGACTGAGTCAGGTAGCTGCTACACCGTCGGCAGCGATGGGTTCGTGGATGCGCGCCATCGTGGCCGGACACCGGGGGCGGGCGGCGGGCTGGTCCTGCTTTCCGCAGCCGTGTAATGTATGGGCTACATTATGTAAAGTGTAGCTTACATTTTGTGTTAATGTCGCGGGAACAACCGGTCGCGAAACGGAAGGACGGATCGACCTCTGTGGTCAGGACGGCCTTGGCATGGATCGACCTACCCCGGACCCCACGGGACGGGGAAGCCCGGCTCCACCGGGCCGATCAGGTCGCCAGCAACGTCCGTCTCGGCCGGGTTCCGGCAGATCCAAATCCTGCACTTGGGTGAGTCGGGGCCGGGGCCTGGCCGGAACACGAAGATCGCCAGCGCCCCGGTGTTCTCGGGATTTCGTAGTGGGGACGAGGCGCTGAGATTGGTGATGCGCATCTCGGCCTGAGGCGCGCCGAAGAGGCCCTGACCCATGTGCGGAACGCCCCTGACCCGGTCCTCTCGGACGCCGTGCGAGTCGATCTCGATGTCGAACTCGATGCCGCGCGCCTCGGCATCCTCCGCAAGCGACGGGAACGCGGGCTTGAGCAGGTGTATGGGAACGCAGGGGCCGGATCGACGAGCCTGGGTGGCCGAGGTCTCGGTGGCGGAGAGGATTCTGGCGTGCCAGAGCCAGTTGGCTCCGATCCAGTTGGCAATCCAGTGCCTGAGTCGGTGGGTTTCGGTCGGGGTGGGTTGGTGGTGTGTGAGTCGCATCGTGTGGTCTCCGGTTCGAGGCTGCATTAACCTGGTAGTCGCTGGCGGGGGTGCAACCGTGCGGTTGGAAAGCCGCCGCCGGTAGTGTCCTTCCTGACCAACGTAGAGCTTCGATTCCGCCAAGCCGCGGTTGGCAGTCTCCTTGAGGCCGTCGCCCGTTGGCTGGAGGCGACAGGCGAAGAAGTGATTCAGGAGAAGACCAGGAACATGACCTCCGAGGGCCGGTCGGGAACGACGGGAGGATGAACCGAGACGAGATTGGTTCCGAGGTGGCGGAAGTCCCCGAGTGGGAAGGCGGCCGGGTTGCTACAGAGGCCACGCGCCGCCTGAAGGCGATCTTCGCGCAAGACCGGGGGAAGTGGCGGAAGTCCAGAGACAACCCCCTGGCGTTCGTGGGCCTGACGACCGTCTTCAAGTTCGACCTGGTCGGCAAAGTGAAGAGGGACAGCGAGGGAGCGCTGCGTCACGTTGACAAACAAGCGGAGGAGCGCCTGTTGGTGGAGGAGATTCTGGAGTGCTTCCGGCCGGACATCGTTCTCTTCCAGTCCCCGAGGTTCTGTCGGTGGCCACGGCTATTGCGCGAGGAAGCCCGTCGCCAAGGAGGACGTCCGACAGACGTGTCCGAAGACGTGGGGGTCGTCTACCATCCAGCATACCGGGGCAAGCGGAGGCCCCGGGACCTTGTCAAAGGCGAGATGCTGAGCGACAGGATGCATCAGATCTCGGCAAGGCGGCATCCGAGGACCACCCCCGAACCGATCGGCCCATGACTGACATCTTCGAGCCCGGGAAGCGTAGCGAGATCATGTCGCGGGTCCGCGGTCGGGACACGAAGCCAGAGCTTGTCGTGCGGCGCATCGCCCACGGAATCGGGTTCCGGTTTCGACTCCACCGCCGGGATCTCCCCGGATCTCCCGACCTCGTGTTTCCGCGGCATCGCGCCGTGATCATGGTCCACGGGTGTTTCTGGCACCGACATCCAGGCTGCAAGTACGCCACCAGCCCGAAGACGCGCGTGCGGTTCTGGGAGGACAAATTCCAGGGCAATGTGGTCCGCGATCGGCGAAACGAGGAAGCGCTTCACGAACTCGGCTGGCGGGTCATGGTGATCTGGGAATGCGAGACGAGGGATCGGGAGGCGGTGGCGGAGCGGATTGCGGGGTTTCTGCGGGGTGGGGATGGAGGTTAGGTCAACCGCACACCGAACCGTTGTGACCGCCTCAGCCATTCCGACTGGTTGAGCGGGATCCGGGACATTCTTTCCGCGATCGCCTGCGCTATGGACTGGGCGACTTCCGGCTTCAGCTCTCCTACCCAGACGTATTCTCTGTGGCGGGCATCTTCTCTACGGGGGGCATCCTTGAAAGTGAAAGGCCTATCTGCACCATTACCGTGTGCCAACACGCACTGCCCGTCAGAGTCCGGTATGAAATCCGCCTGACACCATTGCGATGGATTCAGGGATATGGTCATGCGCAGGTGCTGGTTAACTTCGACCGGCACCACGATCTGCAGCGTCTTCGACTTCGCTTCCAAGAGCGGAAGGAACAGGAAAGATGACCTCTCGGTCAGGCGGACGGCATCGCAACTCGGGGTACCGCATAGGAGCATTACGTTGTCGTCGATCCGGCGAACTACCGTACCCATCGTCAGCTGTGGCAACGTATCAGCCAGCACCTGTCGGAAACTCATCGCGGATGCGAGGCGGCGATCGAGCTCGCGCCCAATGTCGGTGTCTCCCGAGAGCCCGGCGGACAGGATCAGGAAGTCCTTGCCCTTCCTCTTGCCCTTCTCGAGAGGTCCGGGTCTCACTTCCATCCCGTGCGTCAACATCTCGACGACATCTTTGCGGGACATCCGCATGTCTGGACCGAACACCACATCGCCGTCCCCGAAGCGGCTGTGGAGCCAATGCTCAATAGCCTTGATCCCAGCGGGCCTCCTTCTGCCGACCGCGTCGTCCATGATCCCGTGAAGCTCGCTGGCGATCTGCTCCACCATGTGCTGCTCCGACTCTGGAGGCTGCGGAAGGCAGGCGCGATGCGCCAAGAAGGCCGGGTCGAGGTCCGAGGCGAATCGTTCTAGCACCCGGTATACATCCTCCCGCACGGCAGCAAGAGCCGTCAAAACGAGAGAGGGCAGGAGTCCCTCGACCATGTTGGCGAAGTCGCCGATGAGCCGCGCGGCCAAATCTCTCTCTTCGACGATGGCGCTTCGCTCAATAGTACGAGAGTCGGGCTTGGCGTACACCAGGATCCGGCACGGTCCGAAGTCGATTGTCCTGTTGCCGTTGCTGCTTGCGGAAACCATTCCTCCGGGCTCGTTCAGGCTGTCGAGACTCTTGGTTATCTTGCTACGAATCTCCGCAAGGTCGGGTTCGTCGGTATAGAACGCTATCAGACGAAGTCGGCGTCGAGGATCGTCCCTCACTATTCGCGCGAGCAGCGGCAACGCGTTCGCGTCCGGCGAACGATTGAGCCGCCAGTCCAGAATGACCAGGTCGGCACGAGAGACAGCCTTGGCGAGCGTCTCATAGTCGTCGTCGCCTTCTTGGGGCGACACTACGCCGCAGACCATGCCTTCGACTGCGAACGACCTTGTGACCGGTTTGACATTGAGTGGCCTGCGCGAACGGATTTCCGTCAATGGCTCCGCTTGCCCTGCGGTACCCCGGCCGGGTTTCTTCAGTTTTCCGTGGACCGACGGATCGGCGGAGACAGAGAGCTCATCGTCAACGACCACCGCTGTCAGAAGGAAACGCCGGGCGATCTTTCGGCAGTGTTCTGCGAAGCTATCGTGCATCATCGGGTGTCTTTGTCTGGGTCCTTGATCGGCGCGATCAAGAACGTCGAGCTCCATTCCGCTCCTGGGTCTCCGAGGATCAGGTCATAGCCGGCCTCGCGTAGTGTTGCCCGCGATATGTGCAATCCCATACCGCGTCCACCCGGCTTGCGCGTGAACCCGATTTCGAAGATGTCGTCCCGGTCCCGGGCGTGGACTCCCGGTCCCGAGTCCGAGACGCGGAGTTCTCTCCCTAATGCGTCGAGCTGGATTCGGCGTTCGAGGCGCTCGTGCTGGCCCGACAGCCAGTAGATGGCGTTATCCACCAAATTAACGAAGACCGGGTAGAAAGCGGACGGGTAGCCCCGTACGATGGCATTCGCGAAGGCGTCGGTTCTGGTCAGTTCGACGTCGTGTCTGGCCATCCGCTGGCCGAAGAGGTTGGTCAAGAACTCGTGGATCTCCCATCCGTGGATGTCCACCGCCTTGCGGTAGAGTCTTCTCTGGAGCGGTGTAAACAGGGTTAGGTATCCGTCGAGATGGTCGAAGCTGCCACGGATGCCTTGATACAGTGACATCAGTTCGTGGTTCACGTCGGCCCACGCCTTGAGACTTCGGAGGCCAGAGCGAACGGAACGGATAGCCGCACCGAACTCGTGGCTTATGATCTCGATCGCCATGCCGAGCTGGGCCAGCTGAAAGTCGACGGCCGCCTGTTCCTCCAGCGCAACGTTGCTCTGTTCCACCGCAACGAGTTGATCGACGACCGAGGAACCGCCAGTGACGTCCATGGCTGCCAACTGCGCCCGGAGCGAATCGAGGGTGCGCGACGCGTTCTCCAAAGCCTCCCGGATCGGAGCTTCCAAAGCCCTTCTCACGGCAATCAGGCGCTGGTCGTCCAGGTCGGCAAGGTCACGACGACCGAATTCGGCCATCACGTCGTGAATCGTAGCCTCGACATCCCCTACACATCGGGTCGCCACTAAGTGTACCCTGCGTGAGATGTCCTCGGTTGTCTCCTCAACGTCCCCCCGGCCCGCGTTGATCTGCCTCATGGCCAGATCGGCGATGTAGCGAAGCGCAGCTTCCATTCGCTTCCGCGCGCTGACGTTCACTCCGGCCTCGTCCACCTCTTTCGTGACGACGCTCTCGATCGAATCACGTATGTCGGCGATGCTACTCTGGAGATCCTCGAACGCTTCCTGGTAGTCCCTCCATTCCCTTTGCAATGGTTTGCTGAGGCCGATGCGAGGCTTCGATAGCCGGTACCGAGACTCCAACTCCCTGAGGCTCCTCCTCGCGTCACCCTCTATCTGAAGGATCCGTGTGGCCGCCCTGTTTCGGTCGCTATCGAGGCCCGCCTCGCGCACACGAGACTCGATTTCCAGGCCCAGCGTCATGACCGTCTCATGCGGATTCTCCGTCTCCATCCGGTCGAAGAACTTGGTCAGGTCTCTCTTGAACTTGTTGCGCTCGGCGGTGGCCTTCTCGGCCCGGGCACGGCGGTGTCGGTCGATCTCCTTGAACTCCCGCTTGCGACTCGCGAACCGCTCTCCGTGGACTCCCTTCTCGCGGAAGAAGTCGGCAGCGACTTGGACGAGAAAGCTCCTCAGGATGCCGCGCAGATCACGATAGGCCTTGTTCTCGCGAAAACCCTCCCTTCCCGCCTTTTCACGAAGGCGTCCGTTGTGGGTCGAGTCGACTTCGACTACCCCGAACATCTGCCGATAAGAAAAGTAGTAGTACGAGGCGCTCTTGTTGCGGCGGAGTTCTATTTCCAGCCAGTCGTAGTCGACGTTGCCGTATGGTTGAACGCGAACTCCGTCCCGGTAGATGTACAGCCCCCCGATTCTCTTCGTCTTCGAGAGCAGGCTACAGTGCTCCTCGGGTGGCAGCGTTGAATTCTTGGCCAACCCTTCTGCTGCGGCAAACCTGATGTGGAACGGGCCGCAGCCCGTCTTCTTACCCTTTCCGCCAGCCCAGCGGATCACATGGTCATTCACAATATCGCCGTAGACGGAAACACTGCCCTTGAACTGGCCATACTCGTCGAATCTTCCCCATACGCGGTGATCTGCGTTCTCGTACTCGTAACGAGTGAAGAACTCGCTGTCGCCTATTAGGTCGTCGCACGTTCCGTCTGTTCCGTGGTCTCTGAAAGCCGTGCGGATTACTTGGCTTCCGCCATTCGCAAAAGATGGAGTCGTGAATCCCAGCAGAGCTTTTTGCAGTGGCGGCGCGACATCGGAAGTTGGATCTCCCGCGATGTCGAACGCCAGATTCGCGGAAGCCGGGAGCAGGTAGAAGTGGGTACCGTGACCGTTGCCTAGGAGCTCCGGCTTGCCCATGTACTCGGCCATCTGCAGGGGATCGACTTTGAATCGTGCAAGCTCGGTCTCAATTCGTGCCCACTTACTATCGTCCACGCGCTCCCGAAGACGGGCGTTCCGGCTTCGGAAATCGTCGACCATGCCCGCGATGTCCTCGCCGTTCGGCAAGCTGCCCCCCGGAAACGTCCGAAGCGGGATGCGGATGTCCTGGAGGTTGAGCCCCGGACACTCGAAGACCCGCCAGTTCAGGAACGCGGCCGTCAAGTCGGACAAGACGCCGTCGCGAGAAGCACGAGTGAGCACCAGCACTTGAGGCGCAATCGTCGCGATGGCGAGCCGACCAATTCCCTTTTCCCCCAGGATCGGCCTTCCCCGCTTCCGGGACTTGGGACGCTGGCGGTCCGCCCGTTTGCGCTCGATGCTAGTCTCGGTGGCGATCGTAAGCCACCGGTCGACGAACTCCTGCGTCTCCATCCCGAATCCGTCGTCCCGGAGCACGAACAGGCCGTCGCTCCGGTAGTAGTCCACCTCCACCCGCTCGGCGTCGGCGTCGTGCGCGTTCTTGAACAATTCGCTGATCGCGGTCGGGATGCCGGCGATCTGCTGCCTCCCCAGCATATCCAGCGTCCGGGCCCGGGCCTTGAAAGTCACTTCCATGGTCAGATGACGCCTGCCTGGGCCAGGTGCGCAGTGACGTGGCGTCCGACAGCCTCGGCCAGCCTCACTGGTACAGCGTTGCCGATCTGCCGGGCCATGGAACTGAGATTCCCTGCGAACTGGAAGTCCATCGGGAACGTCTGAAGAAGCGCCGCTTCCCGGACGCTGATGGCGCGGTCCTGCTCGGGGTGCCCGAAACGGCCGTTGGAATAGCTGATACACCGAGTCGTCAGCCCGGAAGCCGGCCGGTCCCACGACATGCGGCCGTAGACATCGCTGTATCCCGTCACGTTTTCGTGGCACTTCAGTCGGAGTTCATCCGGCCAGTCCCGGTTTCCTCCGCCCTCTTCAGTGGCTCGAATACGCGTCAGGTTTAGTTCCGAGAGGCGAGCAGCCTGGTGGTGTTGGATCGTGGGGTGCGTCTCCCCGGCGGCGATCTTCGGAAGGTCTCCGATCCAGTCGCGCACCGTATCGTAGTCGGGATTGGGGGTCCCCGGACCGTGGGTCTCTGGAGGAAGGTCGAGAGAGCCGTGGCGACTTGCGAGCAGGAGGAATCTGCGGCGACCCTGGGGCACTCCATAGCGCTTCAAGGGCACAGAGGCGAATGTCGGCCCGTGATAGCCAGCTTCCTTCAGGCCGGCAAGAAACCCGCTGAGCGGCTCCGAGTCGGGGCACACATTCTGAATCCCCGGGACATTCTCGACGAATACGATGTCCGGTTCGCACCTTTGGGTGAAGCGAAGGAATTCGAGAAGCAGCGGCACCCGTTCGTCCTCGTGCCGTTTCGGGCGGGTCGTGTTGTGCTTCGTGAAGGGTTGGCACGGCGCGCAACCGCAGAACAGAACCGGATTGGGTCGCTGCTTGGCAACGAGATCATGGACGATATCCACGCTCAAGTCCCTGATATCCGTGGGCTCGAACGTGGTGGTCGGGAAGTTCAGCGCGAAGGTCTCCCGGGCATCGGGATCCCAGTCGAGGGCGAAAACCACTTCCATGCCGGCGTCTTCGAAGCCTCGGGAGGCTCCCCCGCAGCCCGAGAAGAAGTCGAACACCCTCAACCCAGATCCGGTGGCGGACCCATGGTCCGTTCTGTAGTCTCTCTGTCGGTTCATGGACGAGGCGGCGCGGTAGCTGGTTGGATAGAGGCGGACCTCTCAATCTAAGGGAATCGGACACAGATATGGGTCGACCTCGCGCTGTCTCTCCGGTGCTTCATCCTTAGAATGTCAACTACAGTTTACGTTTAGTCAACCAAAGTTGACCTGGAAGACCGGCCTGCGAGGGTGCTGCAGGCGGGTTGGGAGTCGGCGTAGCCGCGGAACTCGCTTGTTTCCGGTCATGCGCCCGACGCCATGACATGATATAGTCCTTCGGCGGCGGAAGGGACGGGAAGCCCCGGGAACACCAGACCACTACCACCCCATGACCACCACCCCCAATAGCCTCACCTCGATCGCCAACTACATATCGGGCATCGCGGACGATGTCCTCCGCGATGTCTACGTCCGTGGCAAGTACCGCGACGTTATCCTCCCCATGAACGTTCTCCGCCGCCTCGACGCAGTCCTCGAACCCACTAAGCAGCGCGTCCTTGACATGAAGGCCTCGCTCGACGCCATCGGGGGCGTCGACCAGAATGCCGCGCTCCGCGACGCTGCCGGGCAGGCCTTCTACAACACCTCGAAGTTGACCCTGAAGGACCTCCGGGCCCGGGCCGGCCGCCAGCAGCTCAGGGCCGACTTGGAGGACTACAGATACGATTGCCAACGGTCACGCAACGACTTACGGGTGGAGACGTCGATCGTGTGAAGACCGTGTTGGCAAGAAGAGGCTAGGAGAAGCCAGTTGAGACCCAAAGCGATGCCTGTGTGGAAACTCGCCAAGGAGGCCGGCGTAGACGTTGACACAGTCCTCCTAGCAGTCTGGGAGTTCGTGCATGTCGATGGTCGCGCACATGGCGTTCTCGATCGTAGGGACAAAGTGCCGCCTACACTAGTCGAGGGGGTCCGAAAATCGCTCGGTATAGCCACCCGACGTCAACTGCAGAGCGTCAAGTATTGGACCCTGGTACTCGGCCTGAACCGGCCTGACTTCGCCCAGCTACTTACCGATGAAGGTTATGCCATCGGCCCAAAGCAACAGAAGCTACCACCTGGCGCAAAGAAGTTTCTCATGGCATTGGCCCGTAACCGAAACATCGACCCGCTGACCGGGGCCATCAGTTCGTCTAACGTTCCAGCGCCAACGTCTTCTCAGGATCAGGACCGTGACGAAGATGTTCCGCCGCCTCCTTCCTTTGAACACCTCGGAAGACGTCGCGAGCTTCGATGGCTCACCGTTGACGAAGTGCAGAGGATCCACAATGCACTTGTCAGAGACTTCGCGCGAACAGACGACCCGATTGATCCGCCGGGTGTGCGTAACGACCATCTAATCGCGTCGGCCGTCTCGCGGCCGCAGACTGGCATGGCGGGTATTCTAAAATACCCTACCGTCGAAACATCGGCCGCAGCCCTTCTTTGCGCATTGATACACAATCATCCATTCCACAACGGAAACAAGCGCACCGCGTTGGTGTCCACTCTGGTATACCTTGACGAAAACGGTCTCGTGCTCACGTGTAGTGAAGATGAGCTCTTTCGGTTCGTGCTCTTGGTAGCCAAGCACAAAGTCACCAAGAATCATCGGTACTACTCGTCAGATTACGAGACACTAGCGGCCGCAGAGCAGATTTGCAAGTGGTCCCGTGGTGTCAGCAAGGCGGAGCGTACGATGACCTTCTTGAAGCTCCGTCCTATCTTGGAAGGATACGGCTGTACGATCAGCATCAGAAGTGGCCGAGCATTCATTGTCCGCGAACGGCCACAACGTTCAAGGAGCTTCTTTGGCAGACGAAAGCTGCAGAGTCATGTGTTCTACCGGGACGACGGCACGGATGTTCCTCCGGATACCGTGAGGAAGATTCGCAGGGATCTCCAGCTAGACCATGAGCATGGGTACGACGAATTCGACTTCTACAGCAAGAAGCCATTGAAGATCGATGGCTTTATCGCGAGGTACAGGAAGACGTTGATGCGGCTTGGGAAGCTGTAGATGGCGTTGCATGAAGTGTCCAGGTACGGGAATCTCACAGAGGGCTGTTGAGAGG
>VYAQ01000124.1 GCA_009844885.1 Gemmatimonadota bacterium | reverse complement strand
CGCGTGCGGCGCTGGAAGCCGAGCGCGGCGAAACGCATGGCGCCGACGTGACCCCGGCCCCCGGCCTGCTGGACAGCCTGCGCAACCACCTGCTCGCGGGCGAAACCCACTATCCCGATCGTCCGGGCATGGTCGAGCTGCGGCGTCAGGTGGGCGCCGCGCTTCCGGACATCGGCTATCCGCGGCGGGACCCGGACGGCGTCCTCATCACGGCGAGTGAAGGGGAATCGCTGTTCGTGACGTTGCTCGGCCTGGGTGCGGGGAAGGGCACACGCTTCACGGGGAGTGCCCCCGGACGGCACCAGGCGCTCTTCGACTGGATAGGGCTGGCAAGGGCCGAGTCGGGTGCCGCCGGCTCACTTCACTACCGGGACACTGGCAAAACCGGGGCGCAGGCGGACAGCCGTCTCGACCGCTCCGTGCCCATCGTTCACAATGTCGGCGGCTTTCTGTTCGGGTCAGAGGGCTGGACGCTGCAAGGCGACCTTCCCGCGGACCTGATCGTGATCGGCTCCCTGGACGGCCTCGACGGGATGCTCCCCTTCCGTCTCGGCTTCGTCGCTGCGCCGCCCGAGATCCTCGCCGCGATCACAAGGTGGAAGCAGGCCTCGTCGATCTGCTCGCCGGCACCGTCGCAGCGGGCCGCGCTGTGGGCGCTGGGGGCAAGGCCGTGACGGCACCACGCGACGCCGGCCGCGCCGCCCTCCGCGAGGGCGAACACGGGACCTCGCTGCGCTACCGCATGATGGCCCTGGCGCGCGCCCGGCCCGACGTCATCTCGCTGGGGCGCGGCGACCCCGATCTCGACACCCCGGCCCCGGTCATCGAGGGCGGTCTCGCTCGTTTCGCGGCCAGAGCGCCCCGCGACGGTCCGGGTCCCGTGCGAGGCCTGCGATCGTTGCGTGAGGGCATTGCCGAGCGCTACGCTCGCGAGCGCGGAGTGGCGGTCGATCCCGCCACCGAGATCGCCATCACGAACGGCGCCCAGGAGGGACTGTTCCTGGCAATGCTGGCTTTGGTCGACCCGGGTGACCGAGTTGCCTGCCAGGACCCGCGCTACAGCTCGTACGACCAGGCGATCGGAGTTGCGGGGGGCGAAATCGTGCCGATTCCCACGGGTGGAGATCTGCCGTTCCACCTGGACGGCGGCGATCTGCGCCAGCGCGCCCGCGGCTCCAAGGTGCTCGTCTTTGTCAATCCCTCCAACCCCACCGGCTCCTGCGTTGGGCGCTCCGGTGTGCGCTCGATCGCGCGAGCCGCCGCTGAAATCGGCCTGACCGTCCTTTCCGACGAGATCTACGAGGACGTCGTGTTCGGCGACGAACCCTTCCTGTCCTTCCTGTCCGCCGAGGGCGCGCGGGAACGGGGCGTGGTTCTCTCGGGCTTTTCCAAAGCGTACGCGATGACGGGCTTCCGGGTGGGCTACCTGATCGGTCCCCCCGCGTTCATCGACGCCGTCGAAGCGCTGAAGAGCACGACCTCGGGCTCCTGCCCGCCGTTTTCGCAGTACGCCGCGCTCGCCGCGCTGGAAGCCGAGCCCGACCCGCGTCCCGCGTTTCTTGCAGTCTACGCGCGCCGCCGCCGCGCGCTCATGCGGGGGTTCGCCCGCGTCGGCATTCCCCACGGCCCCCACGGCGGCGGCCTGTTCATGTGGGCCGATATCTCCCGCTGGGGCATGGACGCCGAGACCTTCTGCTATCGGCTACTCGACGAAGCGGGCGTGCTCATGTTCCCGGGCAACTCCTTCGGCGAACGCTGGCGCGGCTGGGTGCGCGTCTCGCTCCTCGCCCCGGAGGCGCAAATCCACGAAGCGATGGACCGAATCGGAAACTTCACTAGCAAGCTGAGACCATGATCCTCATCAAGAATGGCACGATCGTTACCGCAGACCGCATGGAGCGGGCCGACGTGGTCATCGAGGCGGGGCGCATCGCGGCGGTGTTGCCCGACCGTCAGGCGCTCGAGCGTCGCGCCGCCCGCATCATCGACGCGCGCGGCCACTGGGTGATGCCCGGCGGGATCGACACGCACACGCACCTCGCGCACCCCATCGACCGGCTCGGCGTCACCACCGCGGACGACTTCCATACGGGTACGGTCGCGGCTGCGTGCGGGGGCGTCACCGCGATCATCGACTTCTCCCTCCAACGCCGCGGCGAATCGATGCTCCACGCCCGCGACCGCCGTCTCGCCGAGATCGAACCCGACGCAATCATCGACTACAGCTTCCACACCATCGTTACAGACGTACATGAGCAAGTGATGGACGAAATACCTGTCCTCATTGAAGATGGGTTTCCGTCTTTCAAGGTTTACATGACCTATGGAGACAAGATCGTCGACGACGCCGGGCTGTTGCGGCTTCTGGAAGTCGGCGGCGCCAACGGGGGACTCGTGTACGCGCATTGCGAGAACGACTGCGCCGTCACATGGCTGATCGAGCGCCACCTCGCGGCCGGCAAGACCGGGCCCGCCTTTCACGCCCCCAGCCGCCCGCCGGAGGTCGAGGCCGAGGCGACGCAGCGGGCGATCATGCTGGCCCGACTCGTCGATTCGCCCCTGTGTATTGCGCACGTGACATCGGCCGGCGCCGCCCGGCACGTTGCGGAGGCGCGGGCCGCGGGGGCCCCGGTCGTCGCCGAGACCTGTCCCCAGTACCTCGTCCTCGACGACTCGGTCTACGACACTGAAGCGGGGTTCGAGGTTGCGAAGTTCGTCTGCAGTCCGCCGATGCGCGCAGCCGACCACCGCGACGCGCTGTGGGCGGCGCTGGAAGCGGGGACGATCCAGCAGGTGTCCTCGGATCACGCGCCCTTCCGTTACCACGACCAGAAGGTGGCCGGCCGCGGCAATTTCACGCGCATTCCGAACGGCCTGCCCGGCATCGAGACCAGGCTGCCCCTGCTGTTCACCTACGGTGTGAAGGCCGGCAGGATCTCGCCGCAGCGCTTCGTCGAGCTGGCCGCCACAAACCCGGCGCGCATCTTCGGCCTCCATCCCCGCAAGGGCACGCTCGACGTGGGCGCGGACGCGGACCTGATCGTGGTCGACCCGGACGCCGAGGTCGAGATCGACGCGGCCGCGCTCCACTCGGCCGTGGACTACAGCCCGTTTCAGGGGATGCGCGTCGGCGGCTTCCCCACCTGGACCCTGTCGCGCGGCGAGGTGATCGTGGACCGGGGCGAGCCGGTGGCCGCGCGGGGCCGGGGGCGCCGGGCCGAACGGCAGAGGATTACGGCGACGACACTTCCGTGATGCCCGCCAGGGCGTTCTCCCGCACCTCGTCGATGATCCCGAAGAAGCAGCACCACTCGCCCGCCAGCACGGACGGGCGCGACCGCAGCCCGAACACGACCCCGTCCGCGGGTGCCACGACCTCCGCGCGCACGTCGCCGTAGAGGTCGTAGACGCGCCCAAGCGGTGTTCCGGCGGGGATCTCGATCTCGAACGGCACGTCCGCGCCGCCAACCCACATGCCGGAGGCAGGAGCCAGCAGCGCCCGCTGGTGCCCCATCCGCAGGCGCCCCGCGTACCGCGCCTCGCCGTCGAGCATGCCGTAGTGCCGCATGACATTCACGTAGCTTCCCCCCAAATCCTCGGCCACCGCGTGGAAATCCGCCGTCAGCGTGCGGCAGTTGCCTCCCAGTTCCACCGTGATCCCCGCCTTGCCCCGCTCGGCGATCTGCGACGACGGGTTGGCGCCGCCCACGCCGCTCCTAAAGACCAGGTCCCACTGCGGGCCCATCGCCGCTGCGAGTTCGAGGCTGGGTTCGTTGTCGGCGGCGAAGACCATGTGCGCCAGGTACGAGTGCTCGCCACCGGAGTGGACGGCAATCTGCAGGTCGCAGGCATCGCGCATGGCCTCCCAGTGCGCCCACGCCGCGCGCTCGGTCGGGTAGCCGTCGGCGCGGCCAGGATAGATCCGGTTCATGTCGTGCGAGAAGGTGTCGAGGGGGTCGCCACGCTTTCCGGCTTCGAACGCGGGGACGTTCATGGCGGGCACTCCGACGACCGTGCCCCGCAGCGCCTTCGGATCGAGACCGGCGAAGAGCTTGAAGATCGAAAGCGCCCCTTCGGGCTCGTCGCCATGGGTGGCCCCGTTGATCCAGAGAACAGGACCGTCGGCCTCGCCCCTGGATATCAGCACCGGGATCTCGCCCATCCGCCCGGCGGCGTCCGGACCCACCGGGATCGCGCCCCGGGCCCGCGTACCCCTGGCCGCGCTGGCCGTGCCGACCTGAAACGTGGTCACGTCGCCGCCTCCAGCGCGAACGGCACCCCCAGCTCCCGGGCGAGATCGCGCAGCCCGGCCACCGTCTCCGAGTCCACCGGGACGCCGTGCTTGATCCTCCTCCGCGCGCGCTCCTGCTCGGCCTGACCGGGAAGCTGCACCGGCCGCTCCGGATCGATCGGCGGCGCTGCCAGCAAATCCGCGATCAGCGCCTCGAGCCGCTCGTCGAACCGCCCCCTGGCGATGAACGCCTCGATCCTGATCGCGATCATCGTGTGGGCCACGTCGTAGTTCTCGTCATCCTGGAATACCTGCGCCCCGAAGAGCGAACCCGTCAAGACCCCCGTCAGGGCGTCCGTGATCAGGCTCAGACCGTACCCCTTGTAGTCGCCGATCGGAAGCAGCGGCCCGTCCATTGCCGCGCTCGCGTCGGTGGTGCGCGATCCGTCCGGGGTCAGCGCCCAGGTGTCGGGCATCGGCAGGCCGGCGCGGCCGAGCCACCGCATCATGCCCTTGCCGGACTGGGTCAGCGCCATGTCGAGAATGATATGAGGCCCCCCGCGCGGCACCGCGATCCCCCAGGGGTTGGTGCCCAGAATCGGCCGGGTGGCGCCCCACGGAGCCATTTCCGCGCCCGCGTTGGTCACCGCGATCCCGATCAGGCCCGCGTCGGCGGCGCGCTTGGCGTGATAGCCCGCAATGCCGAAGTGGTTGCTGTGCCGCACGGCGACCATCGCAATGCCGCTCCGCTCCGCGATTTCGATCGCGCGATCCATCGCGCGGCGGGCCGCCACGTACCCGAGTCCCTTGCCGGCGTCGAGCAGGGCTGTCGCCGGACCCTCCCGCACCCACGACATCGCCGCGTTCGGCCGGATTCCGCCGTTTCGCATCCGGCGGGCGTAGCGAAACAGCTTCTCGAGCCCCTGCCCCTGGCCCGGATGCCACCACAGCGAGGCGGTGGTCACACCGTCGGCGTTGATGCGCGCCTCGTCCCGCGACGCACCCAGCGCCCGCAGGACCGACTCGGTGAACGCCCTGAGCGACGCCTCGCTGAAGCGCTCGACCGCGACCCGATCGTCGAGCCGGTAGGTCAAGTCAGGGAATCAGGCGCCGCGCGCGCGGCCGCACGATGAACAATCCCTCCCGCCGGCTCGACAACAGCACGCTCCCGCTCTCGAAGTAGGGGTACACGCTCCAGGTGCCGTCGAATCCCGCCTCGTCCGCGCTCCATGGAGTCGTGTCGAAGAAGCCCAGCTCGATGGGATTCTCGGGATCGCTGATGTCCAGCACGCGCAGCCCGGCGCGGTTGTTCGACATGTAGAGCCTGTCGCCCTTGACGTACATGTTGTGATCCGTGGCCCGCGTGGGGTTCATGTACTCGCTGAGCAGAAGCGGGTCGTCGAGGTCCGCGAGGTCCCAGATCAGCGTGCGCGTGGCGTCCACCAGGCCGCCCACTTCGTCGAGTTCGTCGTTCGAGTAGAAGTACCGATGATCCTCGGTCAGCCAGCCCTGATGCGCATACGCCACGTTCGGATAGTCCGCCGCGGCCACGGCGATGGGATTGTCCTTGTCGGTCACGTCGGCGATGGACAGCGCGGTCTCGTTGGAGTTCACGCAGATTTCGCGGCCGGCGTAGTCCTCGTCCGGTCCGTGGTAGATGACGCACTGCGTGTCGTGCGAGTTGCCCGTGTTGCGGCGTCCGGTGTTGGGGTGTGCGAAACAGCCCGCGAAAACGGGGTTCAGGGGATCGTTGATGTCCACCATGTGCGAGCCCCCACCGCACGTCTCGCCGCCGTCCGAAGACCCGACCAGGTAGGCGAAGCCCGTTTCCTCGTTGATGGCGATGTTGTGCGAGGACGCGATCCCGGTGTACATCGCGGTCGCCTCGAATTCGCGCGGCTCGGTGACGTCACGCAGCTGGGTGAGGTCGAAGATCTGCATGCCGTGCTGGCCGGCCCCGTCGGCGACGACGAAGGCATGATCACTGAACACCTTCATGTCGCGCCAGCTGTTGGCCCGGCTGCCCTCGGTCATGGCCAGGTTGCCCAGGTAGCGGGGGTTATACGGGTCGGTGACATCGACGAAGGCGGTCCCGTCCATGCGGCCGACCAGCGCGTACTCGCGGCCGTCGAGCGCATCGGTCCAGCCCCACACGTCGTTCAGCCGCGCGCCCCGGCCGGCGCCCAGTTCCGCCCACGGGACGAACGAGAGCAGGTCCACGTGATCGCAGTCATAGCCGGCGGCACCGCCGTCGGCGCAGGCGACCTCGCCGCCGCTGATGGCGGGGAGGCCCGCGTAGTCGACCGTGAGGACCGCGCTGCGCGTCCACTCGCCGGAGGCGCCGGAGAACACGGTGGCGGAACCCAGTCCGAAATCGGCGCCGGGGTTGCCGAGCACGGCGATACTGCCCGCGAACGCCAGCGTCTGGTTCGAAATCGTCACGACATTGCCGGCGACCGGTTCGAACACGTCCACGGTGTGCTCCAGAGCGAATGGCGCACTACCGTCCGCCGGGGCCGCCTCGCTTCTGCCGAAGACGAAGAGCTGCGGACCCCCGCCTACCAGCAGCGACGTGCCGTCCGTCGCCATCGACATGCCAAACGCCCCTCTCGCGGCCGTGTCCTCCGGCCACACCGTGCCGACCGCCGTCCACTCGCCGTCGACGCGTCCAAGCCGGTGCACGACTCCGGCGAGAGAAGCATTGCCGTCGTCGCCCATTTCGACGGTCATCTGCCCGACAAGGATCTCGCCCGCGAACGGTACCACGTTCGCACCGAAGGGCATCGCACGCGGAGCATCGCTCTCCGGGGCGTTCACGACTGCCACCTCCTCCCATCCCGTGCCACTCGCTCCGCGCTCGAAGACCCGGACAGCGTCGGCGCCGGGATCTCCGACAACCAGGCGGTCTTCCGCCAGGTCGAACCACCGCCCACCACCCGGGCCAGCCGGCCCGGCCACACCGACCGTGCCGCTGGACGACCACTGTCCACCGGATGCTCGCCGGAATGTGGCCAGCACACGGCCGGCTTCATTGGTCGCACCCACCACCAGGTCGTCGCCGACCGCCGCCAGCGACGCACCGAACCCGCTCAGCCCGGGGCCGGCGAGCACCTGGACCGGGCGCGCGTCCTCGCGCTGCACATCGTCCAGGCGGTACGCGTACACCTTGCCTCCGTCGATACCGTCGGCCCCCACGAGCAGCAGTTCGCCCGTCCGCGCGAGTGCGGTGCCGAATCCGTCCCGTACCTGCGGTTCCGGAGCCCGCAGCGTGGCGATGACCGTCCACTCGCCGTCGTCGGCGTAAACCCGAACCGTCCCCGGATCACGCTCGTGAGCGGCTTCACCGACGTAGACGCGTCCGTCGGCCACGAGTACGGCGCCACCGAAGGCCTGCGCTGCCACGGGCATGGGAACGATCAGACAGCAGGCTGTCAGGACAAGGAGCGGGTTGACGTGCGACTGCCGAATCCTCACGGGAATCCTCCGCTTATGAGTTTGGAGACGAGTGCGGAATCTACTCGACTCGCCGGCGGTTCACGAGATGCGCTCAGTGCGGACGAACAACGAAGAGTCCCTCGCGCCGTCCCGAAACCAGAACCAGGAGGGCCGCGAGCGCCGGCAACGCCATGCTAGGACGGTTCATGAATCAGCTCCGCGGCCATCCCGGGGAGCTGGTCCGGGCCGACGAGCGCCTTGAGCCCACCGAGTTCATGGGGGATGCCCCGCTCGCGCAGGCGTGCGGCGTCGCTCCCGACATCGCCCGTGTGAAGCGCGATATGGTCCAGACCCTCTCCACGCTCCCGCAGGAATCGCCCCGCCCTCGATGCGGGGTTCCGGCTCTCCACGATCTGCAACGAGCATCGGTTGTCGAAGTGGATGTGGGCCTTGCGCATCGCCAGCCTCTCGTCCGCCGCAAAGTCCTGCGCCACGAGGCCGAAGTACTGCTCGAAGCGCCGGCAGGCGTCGTCCAGGTCGTGCACGCAAAGGCCTATGTGGTTGAGACTCGACACCTTCAACGAGTTGCTCACGGGCTCGCCGACGGCTTCGGGCGGATAGTACCAGCTGCGTTCATGCGATTGAATGAGCTCCACGGTCAGCCCGGGAAGCTTGTCCGGGAATACGAATGCTTCGTACCCGTCGTTGGCGTCGAGGATCCGGTCCTCCCACACGCCGACCCCGATCTGGCGGAGATGTGCGACGTCGGCCTCGATGTCGTCGGTCTCGATGCAGATGTGCTCGAGCCCCTCGCCGCGCTCCCGCAGGAAGCGGTTGACGCGCGATTCGGGGTTCCAGTTCTGCACAAGGTGGAGCCAGCACTCGTTGCCGAGGAGGATGCGGGCGTCGAGCTGCATGCCCTGGCCCTGATCGTCGCGGAAGTCGCGAGCCGGCAGGCCGAGGGCGCGCTCGAAGGAGCGGCACGCGTCGTGAAGGTCGCGCACGACCATCCCGATGTGCTGCACACGAAGGATCAAGGGTCGTACCGGTAGACCCGGCCCGCGCGCATGACGAAGACGACGTGCTCGACCGAACGGATGTCCGCCGTCGGGTCGCCCGCGACCGCGATCAGGTCCGCCGCGTAGCCGGCCTCGACCGTGCCCAGCGTGTTGTCCATCCCCAGCGATTCGGCCGCCAGACTCGTCGCAGAGATGATTGCCGCCATCGGATCCTGCCCGCCCTCCTCGACCCGGTACACGAGTTCCTTCCAGTTGTGGCCGTGTGCCCCGGCGACGGCATCCGTCCCGAAGACGATGTCGAGTCCGTCCACCGTCAGGGCCTCGCGGAAGGTCTCGAGCGCCACGGGGACCGCCGCGTCCATCTGGGCGAACCCCTCTTCCGTGTAGTTGCCGATGCCGATGTAGCGCTCTGCGTTGGCGAAGTAGTTGTCGAAGATGAGATGAATGTGGGGATCGTAGTACAGGCCGCGCTCGGCGAGCAGCTCCAGCGTGGCGCGGTCGAGGAGTGCACCGTGCTCGATCTGGGAGCAGCCGGCGAGGGCGGCGCGGCGTGCGCTCTCAGGGCCGTGGGCGTGGACAACGGCCCGAAGTCCCAATTCCGTCGCCCGTCCGCAGGCCGCGCCGAGCTGCTCCTGGCTTAGCGTGGGACCGCCTCCCACCCGGATGCTCTCCGAGGCGAAGATCTTGATGACGTCGGCCCCGGCTACGGCGACCTCGTCAACGTGTGCCCTGATGTCGTCCGGATCGCCCGTACCCGCCGTGACCGGCCGGATCGAAGTCAGCACTCGCGGGCCGGGCAGGGAACCGTGATCGATGGCGTCCCGGACGGGGACGTCCTCGGGTCCGCCAACGCTCTGAACGGTTGTGACGCCGCTCAAGAGCATGTTCCAACCGTTCTCGGCCGCGTACAGGACCCGTTCCTGCGGGCCGTCGATGGAGGTTCCCGAATGGAGCCGTCCGGTTTCGCGGTCGAAGTGCCAGCCGAGGTGAACGTGCGTGTCGATCAGGCCGGGGAGCAGCGTGGCCCCGGAAAGCTCGTATACGCTGCCACCCTCGGTGGATCCGGCGTCGGCCACGGCCGTGATCATAGCCCCGCGAACGACGACTTCCCGACCGGTGAAGGAGCCGCCCCGCCCGTCGAGGATCCGGTCAGGGCGGAGGACGATGTGCCCCGCGTCTCCGGGTCTGGCGTCCCCCGATCCGGCGCCTCCCCGGCCCGCGCCATCGGATCCCGTGCCACGGGACGAGGTTGCGGCTTCGTGTTCCCCGCTACAGGCGAGGCCCAGTCCGGTCAGGACGAGCAGCCACGCGAAAGACGTCGACGGCCGGCGGGAGCGACGTATTGTACCATGCGTGCCGGGGCACTCCAGGCGCGGAGTTGCTCTGTTCGGCAAACCGTTCGGGCAGGCTGCTGGAGTCATATGTTTACCCTTGGCAAAGGGACAATCCCTGATCATGGCCGGGAGTGCGGAGGCCGTCAATCTGACAGATCGTCGGCAGTGGCCAGCCCTGGTCGGCCGTGCACCGCCGCGCCACCCGCCCGCCTGTCCCGTCGCCTCGGCTGCGCGGGTGCCGCCGGCCCGTCCCCATCCCGACATGCCGGTGTCCCTGGATTTGCCGCGGAAACGTGGGGGCCTCCCCCCGCGGCTGCCGCTGGCTCATCGGTCCGCCGCCGCCACGGCCTCGAC
>VYAQ01000188.1 GCA_009844885.1 Gemmatimonadota bacterium | reverse complement strand
ATCCCCGCGCCCAGGCCCGCCTCAACTCACCGGGCGTGGCCGCTTCTTCAGCACGAACAGCCCCTCCTGCATGCTGGTCACGATCACGGTGCCGCTTTCGAAGTACGGGTAGTTGCTCCATGCGCCGCCGAAGCCGGGGCCCTCCTTGTACGGTGCCGTATCGAAGGCGGCGACCTCGCGCGGGTTCTCGGGGTCGGAGATGTCGAGCACGTGCAGGCCGTACAGGTAGTTGGCCTGGTACATGAAGCCGTCCTTGATGTACAGGTTGTGGGCGCTGGCGGGGTGCGAACCCATGAACTCCCTGATGAGGACGGGGTCTTCGATATCGCTGAGGTCCCAGATCAGCGTGCGCGTGGTCTCGACGTTGCCCGCGATCACATCGGCCTCGTCGTCCTGGAAGAAGTAGCGCTGGTCGGGGGTGAGCCAGCCCTGGTGGATGTAGGCCGGGTTGGGCGAGGAGGCCCTCGACACCTCGACCGGGTCGTCCTTGTCCGTGACATCGGTGATCTGGAAGACGCGGCCGTTCGAGTTCAGGCAGAGTTCGCGGCCGTGGTAGCGCTCGTCGGGACCGTCGTAGACGACGCACTGCGAATCGTGGATCCCGTCCGACGAGCCGCAGCCGACGAACCGGGGATTCTTCGGATCCTGGATGTTGATCATGTGCAGACCGCCGCCGCACGCCTCGCCGCCGGCCCCGCTGCCCACCGCGTAGGCGAAGCCGGTCTCCTCGTTGATCACGATATTGTGTGAGCTCGCGATCTCGGTGTAGTGCACGTCGGGTTCGAAGAGCGCGGGCATGTCTGCGGGCGAGATGTCGCGGAGCCGGGTAAGGTCGAAGACCTGCATGCCGTGCTCTCCCGCGCCGTCGGCCACGATGAAGGCGTGGTCCATGTACGTCTTGATGTCCCGCCAGAGCTGCGACGGCGGGGTGTCGGGCGTCTTGGGCAGGTCGCCCACCAGCACGGGATTGGTCGGGTCGGTGACGTCGATGAACGACGTGCCGTCGTTGCGTCCCACCAGCGCATACTCCCGTCCCGTCTCGGGGTCGGTCCAGCCCCAGTTGTCGTTGGCGCGCACGCCGCGCGCGCTGCCCTCGGCCCTCAGCAGCGAGGCCGGGATGTAGGCGAGCAGTTCGACCTCTTCGCAGTCGAAGGGACCGACCTGGCCGTCGGTGCAGCGGCGCTCCTCGCCCACCATCGCCCCCATGGCGTCGGGCGCGCTGACGAGCATGCCCGCGTCGTCCCAGCCGTCGCCGGCGCGTGCAAAGACGTGCACCGAGCCCGCCTGGTGGTGCATGCCGGGCGCGCCAACGGCGACGACGCCGGCGTCCGCGACGACCAAGCCGCCGAAGCGGTCGCTCTCGACCGTCTCCGCGCTGGGGAGCTGGATACGGCGCGGAGCGGTGGGTAGCGAGCCGTCCGCTGCGGCCGCGTACACGAAGACGGAACCGGTCTCGTAGCCGCGCGTGGTGGGCGCGCCGACCCACACGTCGCTTCCGGCGAAGGCCACGGCCGCGCCGAAGCGGTCGCCGCTCTCGCCGTCTGCGAATGTGAGCCGTCCGTCGCCGGGAACCCACCGGGTGAGGTCGGCGCTCCAGGAGTGCGTGTAGACGGCGCCGCGGCTGTCGTCCGTTCCCGGCGCACCGATCAGCACCCTGTCACCGGAAGCCGCGAGAGCCGACCCGTAGTTCGCGTTGGCCTCGGGCGCCGCGTCGAGGGCGCCGGCCTCTTCCCAACCCCCTGCCCCAAGGCGGTAGTGATACACGCGGCCCGCGGCTTCCAGGCCCTCGAGATCGCTGGTGGGGGCATCCCACCGGGGTGCGCCGATCAGCGCGCCGTGGGTGGTCATGACGATCGCTGACCCGAACCCGTCGCCGCTCGTGCCGTCGCCGGGCTGGAGGACGCCGCGCTGCACCCAGTTGCCGGCCGCGTTCCGCTGGTAGGTGTAGACGGCGCCTTGGGCCGCGGCTTCCGCCGGCTGGCCGGGACGGCCGCGGGGGGCCTGCGCGGTGCCGGGAACCCCGACCAGGAGCCAGTCGCCGTCCGCGGCCAGGCTGAGGCCGAAGTCGGTGCCGCAGAGTCCGTCGAAGCGGCATTCCGGGGACTGTCCGGCGATCTCCTCGTCGTCGATCGTGCCCGCGGCCGCCCACTCGCCGCCTGCACCGCGCTCGAAAACGTGCAGCGGGCCGCCGCGCTGGCCGATGAACAGGGTGTTGCCGGTCCTGGCCAGGAGCGTGCCGAAGCCGTCCGCGCGTTCGGAATCGGGAGCCAGCAGCATGGACGCTTCGCGCCAGGTGCCGCCGGAATCGCGGTACACGTACACGGCGCCCGGCCGGAAGCTGGTCGTGGGCTCGGCGATGAGGATCTCGTCGCCGTCGATCACGACCGCGTGGCCGAAGGCGCCGGACTGGGCGGTGAGCGGGGAGGCGGGGAGCGCGGCGGTGGCGGCGAGCATCGCAGAGGCGGCGGCCAGCAGGACGAGCCCGGTGAGGAAGCGTGCGGTATATGCGCGGATCATGTTGGTGTCTCCGACAAGCGTTGGGATCGTGTTTGTTATCGTGCGAGGATTTCGGCGGCGCGCGGGGCCATGAGCGCGTTGCTGTGGCCTGCGCCGGGAACGGTGTCGAGTGCCCAGCCGAAGTCGACCCCGAGGGCCTCGGCCGCGGACTGGGCGGCGGTATAAAAGGTATGGCCGCGGGTAAAACGATGCGGGCCCTGAAGCAGGGCCTCCGGGGTGCGGCGCAGGTTGCTGGCGGTGGTGACGGTGTCGGCGTCGCCGAGCAGCACCGTGACGGGGAGCTGGAGGAAGCCGGCGAGTCCGGCGGCCTCGAAGCCCGAGCCGCCGAGGCCATAGGGCCATGCAACGCTTTCGTCGGGCATGGTGTACCAGCCGGCGTTGGCGGCGACCGCGCGCTCGACGGGTGCTTCGGGGCGGGTCATCAGGAGGCGGTGCACGAACTGGCTGCCCGCGGAGTGCCCGAAGATGCGGAAGGTGGTGCGGGTGCTGCCGGTGGCGGCCCGGACCGCGTCGAAGAGGTGCTCGATGGCGGTGAAGCTCCAGCTGGACTCGGGGTTGCGGGTGGCGGACCCAGGGGCGGCCTGGTCGGCACCGGCGTCGTCCACAGCGTCCGGGTCCGGGAACACGTTCCCCAGGTTGTACCACTGGCTGCCGGGGTAGTTGTCGGCGTCGAACACGGGCACGACGAGCAGGAAGCCGTGGGCGACGGCGTGTTCCTCCCAGTCATCGAAGTACCGCTGGCCGGCCCTGGACGCGCCGTGCATCACGAAGACGATGGGCGTCTCGGGGGTGTAGGCGTCGGGCATGTGGTAGCGCAGACTTCAAACGCCCCGAATCAAGGCGAGAGATCACGTAAGTCAAACTGGGACTGCACGATCCGCCACTCTCGCCGGTGATAGGGGTCGGGTTCGATCAAGCCCAGATAGCGGGGAATCCCGAATCGAATGGCGGGAATTCCAGGCGTCTCCAGATACCGTTTTCGGCGGCTAAGAAGTGAGAGCATCAAACCCCTCCACTGTGCCAGCGGCTGCTTCTAGCCATCGGGCGGGTTGCGGATCACGTGGATAATCTCGGAGGCAATCTCTTCCACCGTATGCGTCGCGGTGCTGCGCGCCACACGGTCGGCCAACGACGACGAGTAGTCCACGACTTCACGCTTGGTGACGTCGTGCCAGATCGGCAGCAGGACCTGCTCTCCAGACACCGCCCGGGTAACTAGGCCATCAAGCTCGTATTCCGGCCAGCCGCGTCCGAAGAAGGCTCGGGAAAGCACCACCACGCCGAAGCGGCTGCTCGCCAACCCCCTGTCGATCTTGCGGCGCAGACTGTCGCCCATGCGAAGCTCGAACTCGTCGTACCAGACACTCAGCCCGGCGTCGCGGAGAGCGGTGGCAAGGGGCCGCACGACCTCTGCCTTGTCCTCCGACGTGTGAGAAATGAACACGTCGAACACCTGCTGGTCCGACGCACCGACTCCCGGAGCTTGCTCGTGCGTGACATTACGGACCAGCGACGGAAGATCACGGAGCGATCCTTCGTTGATCGCGGGCAGCGGCTTCAACGCCTCTGCGTAAATGATCCGCATGCCGGATCGCACCGTTCCGCGCAGGCCCTGCATGTCCACGGTGACATGCCACGTCCCGGAACGCGGTACTTGCAGCCGGACCGGAGACCTCTTGGCCAAGCCACCTTGATATCGGTGCCGACGTCCGGCCCTATAATTGTTGAAATTCGACTGGTCCATGAGCCGCACGTTCGCGGCGCTCCCTTGGAGCGTCACCTCAGCGACGGTGCCGGCGGCGACATGGCCGAGCTTGTAGTGCGTGAACTTCACCCTTTCCCTCCGGTTCCAATGCGGTGAGCGGTGAGCGGAACGAGGGTGGCGCGAACCACGGCAGTCAATCTACCAACTTCAATCGGGACCGCACGATTCCCCTCCTCATTTCCGGCCTGTCAACAGCAACTCGACCAAGATGGTCGAGAAGCACGATAATCTCACCTCGCGAAGGGCGACGCCACGTATTCGGTCTGCGGACATGGGGTACGCGAATCGGCGTCGCTCCCCACCCGCTGGGCCTCGACCGCGCACCACGCGATCCGTGTCATGCGCGCGACGTTAGACTACGTTGAGTCCGGGCGCGTGGAGTTATCGGCGCGCCCTCGCAGTCGTGGATGAACCCAAACCTCCGGTCAGCAATCGGGAGAGCCGCTGGTGGCAGACGATACTCAACTCCGCGAAGGCCAGGTCCTGACCGGTCCCTCGTTCAGCGAGCCGATGCTGGTGGAGACGGTGCGGGAGAACGGGAGCGGCGTCTGGGTGGTCGGAATGGTCGGCCAGCGTTCCGAGCGGTTCCGCCGGGTGACGTTGACGGGTGACGACATCGCGGCACTGAAGATCGCCGACTCGATGCTCTCGTATTCGGGAGACGGGCGGCGCCTGCGCTTGGCCTTGCAGGCCTACGCGCTGGGCATCGCGTACGAGTTCGATCCCTACTTCGGGCTCTCGATCTCGCGGGTGGATCCGCTGCCCCACCAGCTTGAGGCGGTCTACGACCACCTGCTAAAGCTCCCGAGCGTGCGATTCCTCCTGGCAGACGATGCCGGCGCGGGGAAGACGATCATGGCGGGGCTGCTGATCCGCGAACTGAAGCTCCGGGGCTTGGTCGAGCGGATCCTCGTGGTTTGCCCCGCGAACCTGTCGTTCCAGTGGCAGCGGGAACTGCGGGAGAAGTTCGACGAGCGGTTTCTGGTCCTCAAGGGTGGCGACATCCGCGACCAGTTCGGCGTCAACCAGTGGATGGAGCGGAAGCGAGTCATCACGTCGCTCGACCTCGCGAAGCGCGAGGAGATCTTGCCGGGCTTGCGTCAGGCGCATTGGGATCTGGTCGTGGTGGACGAGGCGCACCGGATGTCGGCGCGGGACGAGAGCCACAAGAGCCAGCGCTACCGGCTCGGGGAACTGCTCCGGGACACTTCGGACCACATGCTCCTCCTCACGGCCACCCCGCACAAGGGCGATCCTCACAACTTCACGCTCTTCCTTCAGTTGCTCGACCCGGACGCCTACGGCGACGTGAAGTCGATACGGGAGGCGATGGATCAACAGCGTGCGCCGTTCTACCTGAGACGGACCAAGGAGGCGATGGTTTACTTTCCCACGCGCGAGGCGGACGGCACGTGGACCGCGCAGCCTGTCTTCACGAAGCGCATCGCTCAGACCGCCGAATTCGCCATCGACGGCGCGGAGTTCGAGCTTTACCGGGAGATCACGCGGTTCGTGAAGCGGCAGAGCCAACGGGCCGCCGATGAGAGCGATAACCCCCGTGCGCGGGCGGTCGGGTTCCTGATGTCCCTGTACCAGCGGCGGCTCGCTTCGAGCACCCATGCCATGAGGCGGTCGCTGGAGAACCGGGCCAAGCGGCTTGAGGAGGGCCTCAAGCAGGCCCGGGAGCTTGTACGGACGATCCCGCCCGACCTGCCCGACTGGGACGAACTGGACGAGTTCGAGGACGCCGAACGGGAGCGTCTGGAGCGCATGCTGGAGGCGGTCACGCTGGCGGGCAACGCCGAGCACGTGCGCGAGGAAGTCGCCGAACTGCGGCAATTCGCCGAGCAGGCCAAGGCCGTCGAGCGCTCGGGCACCGAGGCGAAGCTCAAGCGGCTGCGGAGGATCATGGAGGCCGAGGGGTTCTTCGACCGGCCGGATAAGCGGCTCCTCCTGTTCACGGAGTTCAAGGACACGCTCGACTACCTGATGGAGCGGCTGGCGGAGTGGGGCTTCCGCGTAGGCTGCATCCATGGAGGGATGAAGCCCGGATCCAGGGACGAGCCCGGCACCCGGCTCCATGCCGAACAGCAGTTCCGCGAGGGCGGGATTCAGGTTCTGGTGGCGACCGAGGCGGCGGGCGAGGGGATCAACCTCCAGTGCTGCCACATCCTCTTCAACTACGACATACCGTGGAACCCCAACCGCTTGGAGCAGCGGATGGGGCGCATCCACCGCTACGGCCAACAGCGCGACTGCCTGATCTTCAACTTCGTGGCGACGAACACGATCGAGGGCCGGGTGCTGCAACGGCTGTTGGACAAGCTCCAAGAGATCCGCGACGCGCTCGACGACGACGCCGTGTTCAACGTGGTGGGAGAGGTTCTTCCCTCCGCGCGGGTCGAACGGGTGCTTCGGGACTATTACGCTGGACGGCTCGGCGAGTCCGATCTTGAGGAGCGGATCCTCAGGGACGTGGACGAGGGCCACTTCCGGGCGATCTGCCAGACGGCGCTTGAGGGCCTGGCGGCCAAGAAGCTGAACCTCGACCTGCTCGTCGAGCGCCGCGCCCGCGCGAGGGAGCGCCGGGTCGTCCCAGAGACGATTTCGCGGTTCATGGGCGAGGCGGCCAAGGATGCGGCCCTTGCCCTCAAGCCGGTGCGGAGGCTCCCCCACACCTTCCAACCGGGAAGGACGCCCATCGGGCTGAAGCGATACGAGCGCGACGAGGATTGGGGGCTCGCCGAACTCGCCGTCCGGTATCCCCGGCTGTCCACCGACCGCAAGACGGCGGAGGCGAACAACCTTGAGTGGGTGACGCCGGGCCATCCCCTGTTCGAGGCCCTGCGCCGACACGGCTACGACTCGGGACAGGACGCCTTCGCGAAGGGAGCCTGCTTCCACTCGCTGGCCCACGACGAACCGGCTCGGGTGGACTTCTACCGTGCGCGGGCGGTGGATGGCCTTGGCCAAGTCATTCACGAACGCCTGTTCGCCGTAGAGTTGCGGGCCGGGAGCACGCCGCGCCTTCGCGGCCGGGGCGTGCTCGCCGACATGACTCCCGCACCCGTGCCGAACGGACTGCCTGCGGTGGCGCGGCTGCCGGAGGAGACCGCTTGGCTCAACGAGAACGCGCTTGTCCCCTTCGTGGAGGAGGTTCGGTCCGACCGGCAGGCCGAGGTGGGCCGGGTCGCCGAACACGTCGAGCTTTCGCTGACCGAGATTCTACAGCGGCTCGACGAGGACATCGGCCGGGCCGCCGACGAAGTGGCTGGCGGGGCTGGCGGGGCCGAGGGCCGCTTGGCGCTGGCCGAGAGGCGGCACGCGGAGGTGCTGACGCGGCGCGAGCGGCGGCGCGAGGAGCTTGAGCGCCAGCGGGCGGTCACGCTCCAAGGCGTCGAGAGACTGGCGAGCGCGCTGGTTCTACCGCACCCCGAGGGCCATGTGCTTGATCACCGCCGACTGAGACCGCACCCCGAGACCGAAATGACGGCCATGCGGATGGTGATGCAGTACGAGGCCGCGCAGGGACGAAAGGTCGAAGATGTCCACAAGGAGAATCTCGGCTACGACGTGACCAGCCGCGATCTCCACACCGGTGAGTCGCGGCTCATCGAGGTGAAGGGGCTTGCCGCGCCGAGCGGTAGCATCCTGCTGACGCCGAACGAGCGGCGCGTGGCCGAGGATCGCCGCGACTGTTATTGGCTGTACGTGGTGACGAACTGCGCGAGCGCTCCCGAGTTGCAGGAGCCGATCCCGGATCCTGCCCGTTTCCCGTGGCACGAGGTGAGCAAGGTCCAGCACTACTGGATGGACGTGAAGGCGATGACCGGGCCGATGTCGGCTGCGGGCCGGGACGATCCGGGCGGCGGCTCGTCGGCATGAAGAAGCCCGTGCCATCCACCGGAGAGACCGCGCGGTACGAGGCGGTCTTCGGCGAGGTCTCCGAGATCGTTGAAGCCGCCCGGCGGTCGGCGGTCCGTTCCGTCAACGCCGTGATGACCGCCGCGTACTGGCTGATCGGAAAACACGTTGTCGAACTCGAACAGAAGGGACGGAGCCGCGCGGAGTACGGCCAGGAGACCGTTGGGCGACTCGCTGCCGACCTCTCGGCCCGCTACGGCCGGGGCTTTTCGGTCCGCAACATCCGGCTCATGCGCGCGTTCTACCGCTCATGGCCAATTGTGCAGACACCGTCTGCCGAATTGGGAGACGAACAGAATTGGCAGACACCGTCTGCCGAATCTCTGCTGGACGCCCTCCGGTCACGGTTCCCGCTTCCGTGGTCCGCCTATGTTCGGCTGCTGTCGGTGCGGAACGAACGCGCCCGCGCCTTCTACGAGGCCGAAGCGCTCCGCGGAGGCTGGACCGTCCGCCAACTGGACCGCCAGATCAACACCCAGTTCTACGAGCGGACCGCGCTGTCGCGGAACAAGGCCGCCCTTCTGGCCGAGGGGGGCAGGGATCCCGGTGACGCCGTTGTTCCCGAGGAGGAGATCAAGGACCCGTTCGTTCTCGAATTCCTCGACCTGAAGGACGAGTACTCCGAGAGCGATCTTGAGGAGGCGCTGACCCGCCACCTCGAAACCTTCCTTCTGGAGTTGGGCGGGGACTTCTGCTTCATCGCGCGGCAAAGGCGGCTTCGGGTCGGCGACGAGTGGTACCGCGTCGATCTTCTCTTCTTTCATCGCCGCCTTCGGTGCCTCGTGGTCATCGACCTGAAGATCGGCAAGTTCACGCACGCGGACGCCGGGCAGATGCACCTCTACCTCAACTACGCCCGCGAGCACTGGGTTCGCCGGGACGAAAACCCGCCGGTCGGGTTGATCCTTTGCGCCCAGAAGGATGAGGCCGTCGCGCGGTATGCGCTGGAAGGCCTGCCGAACAAGGTCATGGCGGCCGAGTACCGGACCACGCTGCCGGACGAGGCGCTCCTCGCTTCGGAGATCGAGCGGACGCGGACGATGCTCGTTGAGCGGACCGAATCCAACACTCCGGATGGCGGACCCTCCGCGCCCGAAGGAGGAACTTCCCAATGATCCCGCGCGAGTGCAAGCGGCTCGCCGAGGTCGATTTCCCGATTGCCGAAGTCTCGCGCCACGCGGTCGGGGAGCCCCGGTCCCGCAAAGGACATCCCCATACGCTCCACCTCTGGTGGGCGCGTCGTCCGCTCGCGTCGTCGCGCGCCATACTGATGGCGCTGTTGTTGCCTGACCCGTGCGACCCGCACTGCCCGACCGCGTTCAGGAAGGAGGCTCGCCGGATCTTGCTCGGCATGGGCGGACGGCCCTCCGGGTGGACGGATGAGATCAAGGCGGATGAGGGTCTTCGGCGGATCATCCTGAAGTTCATCGCAGACTTCGCAAACTGGGATCACTCGGCGAAGCAACCGTGGCTCGACACGGCCCGGGCGCTTGTGAGGGCCGCTCATGGGGACGAGGCGCCGCTGGTGGCGGATCCGTTCGCGGGCGGCGGATCAATCCCGTTGGAAGCGCTTCGGCTCGGATGCGAGACGTTCGCCAGCGATCTCAACCCGGTGGCGTGTTTGATCCTCAAGGTCATGCTCGATGACATCCCCCGCCACGGCCCCGGACTGGCCGAGGAACTGCGGAGGGCTGGGGAAATCGTCGGGCAGAAGATTCGGCATGAACTCACCGACCTCTACCCGCCGGAGCCCAACGGCGCGATGCCAATAGCCTACCTGTGGGCACGCACGGTGCGTTGCGAGTCGCCGAACTGCGGTGCCGAAATCCCGCTGATGCAATCTTTCTGGTTGTGCAACAAACCGAAGCGCAAGCGTGCGCTGCGGCTCTCCGTCGAAAGGCCCGCTGGGGCTCCGCCGGAGGTCGCCTTCGAGGTGTTCGAGCCGGAGGCGGCGAACGAGGTGCATCCGGGCACGGTATCCCGAGCCAAGGCGACCTGCCCGTGCTGTCGCGCGGTCCTGCCGCCAGGACGCGTCCGTTCGCAACTGGCTGCGGAGCGCGGCGGGGCGGACGTGATCTTCGACGAGAACGGGGACCGAAGGGGCGGCGCGCGCATGACGGCAGTTGTGACACTGCGGCCAGGCGAGCGCGGACGGCACTACAGGCTGCCGACGGATAATGACTACGCGACATGAGCATTCGGATCCACATGTCGTTGTGATCGTTCAGCTTACGGG
>VYAQ01000372.1 GCA_009844885.1 Gemmatimonadota bacterium | reverse complement strand
CCCGCCCCACCCCGTACAGGAATGGCGCATCGAGCTGATCGTCGGTGGCCTCCAGGTCCATCAGCAGCTCCAGGACCTCGTCGTGCACTTCCTCGGGGCGCGCATCCGCACGGTCGACCTTGTTGATCACGATCACCGGGGCCAGCCCGAGCGCCAGCGCCTTCCGCGTCACGAACCGCGTCTGCGGCATCGGTCCCTCGGCGGCGTCCACCAGGAGCAGCACGCCATCGACCATGCGCAGGATGCGCTCCACCTCGCCGCCGAAGTCCGCGTGGCCAGGCGTGTCGACGATGTTGATCTTGGTGTGTCCCCACTCGACCGCCGTGTTCTTGGCCAGGATCGTGATACCGCGCTCGCGTTCCAACGGGTTCGAATCCAGCACCCTCTCCACCACCTCCTGCCCCGCCCGAAAGACCCCGGCCTGGCGGAACATCTGGTCCACGAGCGTGGTCTTGCCGTGGTCCACGTGCGCGATGATCGCGATGTTGCGCAGTTTCATCCGTTTGTCGGTGCCGGCTTCGGTCACCCGCTCCCGCCGGAATCCGTTCGCTTGAACGTGTACGTGCCGATCGGCTCGTCCGAGAACGGGCTGATCCCCTTCAGGCCCTTGATGGGCTGCTTGGGCGACGAGTCGGCGTTGGCCGAGCGGTAGGAAGCCCCGTCGTCGGTGCCGGAATCGTACGGGTAGAGCACGACTTGCAGCTCGTCGACCCACTGTCCGAATTCGTCCTGCAGCGACTGGCCGGCCACGCCCACGAACCAGTCCGGACTGGGCGCGATCATCGTGACCAGGGTGATGAGGGGGTGGTCGAGGCTGACGTGCACGCCCTCGATGGTGGTACTTGCCGGGCTGCCGATCCCGCGGCCGTTGATGACGGAGAGCGCGTGTCCGGGGATGTGCGCGCGGATCTCCCGGGTCAGGTTGCTGGTCCCGCCGGTCTCGGCCATCTGCTCGATTCCCGCGCTGGCGATCTCGCCGGAGGCCCAGAAGGCGACGCTGTCGTTGTGGACCGCTCCGATGAGCGGGGAGAAGTGCGGGCCCGGCGGGAAATCGGTGGGGTGCGTCGCCGCGCTCCAAGTGGCGTTGAAGGCAATGCTGTAGACAGCGGTGTCCGATGGCAGCGGGACTTCACCCGCGACGGCCCTGATCTCGGCCGAGACGCCATCGGCAGCGGACGCCATCAGGGATTGGATGCCCGATACTTCGCCGAGCGTCCAGTTGGTGCTGGCCATTCCAGCCGGGTCCGTGACGACCGACGCCGGATCCGCGACGCCGTGCCCGGTGGCCGGCGTGAAGGATACAGTGACGTCCGTGACCGGCGAGCCGCCCGCATCGTCGACGCGCACGACCACGGGTTCGGCCAGCGCGCGCCCCGCGAGGCCCTCCTGGGCGCCGCCCGACGCTACCACCACGGCAACCGGCACCTGCGCCACCGTGACCTGCGCCGTCGCACTGAGCGCCTCGGCGGCCGCCGTGAGGGTTCCCGACCCGTTCG
This sequence comes from Gemmatimonadota bacterium, assembly GCA_009844885.1. Classification (GTDB taxonomy): domain Bacteria; phylum Gemmatimonadota; class Gemmatimonadetes; order Longimicrobiales; family Gaopeijiaceae; genus Bin94. The sequence goes on along the minus strand of VYAQ01000372.1, from coordinate 9,105 downwards.
CGACCGCGGTGACCTCGCCAACGAAGGACACCGTGAAAACCTCGTCGTCGCTGGTGGACCAGGTGATGGGGGCGGCGAAAGGATCGCCGTACTGGTCGGTCACCGTTGCGGTGAACGTGGTCGTCTCCCCCAGCGAGGACAGCGTTGCCGACTGCGGCGAGATGGCGATCGCGGCCGCAACGGGCGGATCGCGAACAGGTTCGCTCCCGGATTCGCCGCACGAAGCCAGCGTGAGCATGGCCAGGGCCGCGATCGCGGCGCGGCGGCGTGAATGATCAATCTGCATCGAATCCTGACTCCTGCCCGAGGGACCAGCCGCAAAAGCTAGCGAGATTCCGAGCCCGGCGGCTACGGCTTCCCCTTGCGGTACACGGAGCGAGCGGCGCGGATCCCGCTTGCCCTATCCAGCGGTTCGTGGCATATGAGTGGGCGACCCCATGAGCACTCAAGCCCAGAGTACCACCATGTCCACCAGGTCCACCCCGTCCCGCCAAAAGCGGGGGCTCCTTCTCGCAACGGCCGCCGTCCTCGTCACCGCCCTCGCCCTCTACGCCACCTCGCGGCAGTCCGCCCTGACCGGCTTCACCGGCGACCGTGCCGAATGGCAACTGGCCTGCGAGGCCCGCTTCCTCGAACTGCCCCGCAGCGAGTCCTTCCGAGAGCATCTCCGCACGGTCACCGCGGAGCCCCACCCCGCAGGGTCCGCCGCACAGGCCCGCGTCGGAGAGTACATCGCGGGCGCCATGGAACGCGCGGGCCTGGATGTCACCAGTCATCCCTACGACGTGTACCTTCCCGAGCTCACCGACGATGTCGAGGTGCACATCGTCTCGCCCGTGGCGATGCAGCTCTCCAACCGTGAACCCGCGCTCGCCGAGGACCGCTTCTCCGGCCACCCCGACCTGCTCAACGGCTGGAACGCCTTCTCCGGCTCGGGCGACGTGACCGGCGAAGTCGTGTACGCCAACTTCGGGCGCCGCGAGGACTACCTGGCGCTCGACTCGATGGGCATTTCGGTGACCGGCAAGGTCGTGATCGCCCGCTACGGCGGGAACTTTCGCGGCTACAAGGTCAAGTTCGCCGAAGAGCGCGGCGCGGCTGGCGTGGTCATGTTCAACGACCCCGGATTCGCGCAGCTCGATGCCTACCCGCAAGGCCCGATGATGAACGGGCAGACGATCCAGCGGGGCTCCGTTCTGACCCTCCCCTGGACCGGCGACCCGCTGACCCCGTTCATCCCCGCGCTGCCCACCGACGGGGATGTCCAGGTGGAGCGCCTCGATCCGTCCGAAGTCCCCCTCCATACCATCCCCGTGCTGCCCATCGGCTATGAGGCGGCGAGCGAGATCCTGTCGCGCATGACCGGCAGCGAAGTTCCGCCCGGATGGGACACCGGGATGGAGCTGGACCACCGGCTGACCGGCGGCCCGGATCTCACCGTGCGCGTGCGCGTCAACCAGCCCAAGAGACTCACGCGCGCGATCAACGTCGTCGGCACCCTGCGCGGGACCGAGTTCCCCGACGAGTGGTTCATCCTGGGCGCGCACTACGACCCCTGGGGATTCGGGGCGATCGACCCCAACGGCGGCACGGCCATGCTCCTCACGCTCGCCGAAGCGCTGGGCGAACTCGCGCAGGACGGCGAGTGCGCTCCCCGCCGCTCGATCATGATCGCCCACTGGGACGCAGAGGAGTACGGAATCATCGGATCCACCGAGTGGGTGGAGGAGTTCCGGGAAGAGCTGGAAGCCAACGCGATCGCGTATGTCAACGCCGACGCGGCGGTCTCCGGGGCCAACTTCGGGGGGTCGTCGTCGCCGTCGCTCAAGGGGCAGATTCTTGAGGCGACCAGGGCGGTCACCTACCCCGAGACCGGCGAGCCGCTCTACGACTGGTGGTTCGAACGGGCACCCGCCGGTGCCGACGAGCCGGCGCTGGGCAACCTCGGCGGCGGGTCGGACCACGTCGCCTTCTACACCCATGCGGGGGTGCCCTCGGCGGGCCTTTCGTCCGGCAACCCCAGCGGCGTCTACCACTCGAACTACGACAACTTCGCCTGGTACGAGCGCTTCGGAGACAGCACCTTCGTCTACGGGCCGATGGTTGCCCGCGTTGACGGGATCCTGGCTCTCCGCTTCGCCAACGCCGACGTGCTACCCTACGACGCCGCGCGCTACGCCACGGACACCCGCACGCACGTGGAGACCCTGTACCGCGTCGCCGATTCCCGCCGACTCGACGTGGACCTCTCGGCCCTGGTCGAGGCGAGCCGCGAACTGGACGAGGCAGCCGCCGAACTCGTGGCGGCCCGCGACCGCTGGATCCGGTCCGGTGACGTCGACGCTGCAACCGCCGAAGCCGTAAACCGGGCACTCATCGGACTCGAGAAGGCCTGGCTGAACGACCGCGGGCTGCAGGGACGCCCGTGGAGCCGCTCCATCTACGTGTCACCGGACCCGTTCAGCGGGTACGCATCGTGGATGCTGCCGGGGCTGCGCTACGAAATCGAAACCGACGACCGGGCCGACCTGCCGGGCTGGGAGCGCGTCTATGTGAACGCGACCGGTGATCTGGCGGACCGGATGAGGGCGGTGGCGGCGATGATGCGGTAGGTGAACAGCCTGTTCGTCCCACCACACCGGCTCCTCGGGATCTGCACGTTTGCGATATATATTATACATATATCCGATTCATATATACTGAACTGACCATGCCAAACCGCAGCACCATCAATCAGACGCCTCCCGCCGAGGTCGAGCAGGCACTCAGGCGCCTCGGCCGCAACCTGCGCACCGCCCGCCTGCGGCGCCGGCTCCGCGTCCAGGATGTCGCCGATCGGCTGGGCGTCTCCCGGCTGACCGTCGCCGGCCTGGAAAGGGGCAAGCCCGGCGCCTCGGCCGCCGCCTACTTCGGCGCGCTCTGGTCGCTGGGGTTGCTGGGCGAGGCGGACGACCTCGCGAACCCCGACCGCGACGAAGAGGGCAAGATCCTCGAGAGCGCCCGGCGGCCGGTGCAGGCCCCCCGCCGCCGCCAGCTCGACAATGACTTCTGAGCGCGAGTGCTTTGTCTTTGTCGTTCTGCCGGACACCACCGACTTCGTGGTCGCCGGCCGCTTCCGGGTGTCGGCAACGCCGGACGGTGTCCCCGTGGGCGAGTTCGTCTACGGGCGCAGCTACCTGAGCCGCGCCGACGCGGTCGCACTGGACCCCGTCGAACTGCGTCTCTCGGAGCGCGTGTACCGAACCACCCGGATGGACGGGTTCTTCGGCGCGATTCGCGACTCCATGCCGGACCACTGGGGACGCCTGCTCATCGAGCGGCGCTTCGGCCGAGCGCGGCTGGAGGAGTTCGACTACCTGATCGAGGGCCCGGACGACCGCGCCGGCGCCCTCGGGTTCAACGGCGACCTGGAACCGCCCGATCCACGCAGCCGCTTCCACACCGTCGTCGATCTGGCAGAGCTTCAGGCCGCCGCCGAGGCGGTGCTCGCGGGGGAACGAGGCCGGCGCGTGTCGCTGGCCGGCCGGGCCCGTGAGCTTCTCCTCGAGGGTACGTCCATGGGCGGAGCGCGCCCGAAGGCCGTCATCGAGGACGATGGTGCGCTCTGGGTGGCCAAGTTCGGCCGCAGCGAGGACCGGTGGAACGATCCCCTCGTCGAACACGCGATGCTGCAACTCGCCCGGGCGTGCGGACTGAACGCGGCCACCAGCCGGATCGCGCGCATCGGCCGCCGCGACGCGCTGCTGGTGCGTCGCTTCGACCGCGAATGGCGGGACGACGGTTACGTGCGCAGCCGCTTGGTCAGCGCGCTCACCCTGCTCCGGGCCGACGACCACGTCACCGAACGGCGGCGCTGGTCATACCTGGCGCTGGCCGACGAGATCCGCCGCGTGAGCGCAAAACCGCACGAAGACCTGCACGAACTCTTCGGGCGCATGTGCTTCAACGCCGCGATATCGAACCTGGACGACCACCCGCGCAATCACGCGATCGTGGCGCACGGAGGCGACTGGCGGCTGAGTCCGGCCTACGACCTCACGCCGGTACCGGCCATGTCGCCATCGCGGCGGGATCTGGCCATGACCTGCGGTCCCGACGGCCGCTGGGCCAACCGGGGCAACCTGCTCGGCTCCGCAGACCGCTTCCTCATGGATGACGCTCAGGCGGAGGCCGTTTTCGACCGTGTCACGGCGACGATCCGGTCGTCATGGCTGTCGGTCATGCGCAAGGGCGGCGTCACCGAGCACGACTGCGACCGGGTGCGTCACGCCATCCTCTACGACGGACTCTTCCACGAAGTGTGACGTGGCGGCGAGCCCAGGGCGCCCCTACACTACCACTCCGGATCCGCTTGCCACCCCAGCCGAGAGGTCTTCCATGTTCGGCATCCGCGCCCCCCTCGCACGCCTGTGCGCGTCCGTCCCGTTCGCCGTGCTCATGATCCTCGCTGTCATGCCCCGCGCCGTGCTTGCCCAGGCCGACGATGAACGTTTGGTGAACCAGAGCGACGACCCCATTCTGCGGGCGTTCTCGTGGCGCTCGGTGGGTCCCTTCGGCCAGGGAGGGAGGGTAGACGACCTCGCCGTGCACCCCGAGGACCCGCACACGTACTACGTGGGCTTCGCAACGGGCGGACTCTGGAAGACCACGAACAACGGGACCACCTTCGAGTCGATCTTCGACAGCTACGGCACGCACTCGATCGGCGATCTCGCGATCGCGCCCTCGGACCCCGACGTGATCTGGGTCGGCACGGGCGAGCCGAACAACCGGCAGAGCTCGTCGTTCGGCGACGGGATCTACAAGTCCACCGACGGCGGCAAGACCTTCACGCACATGGGGCTGCGCGAGACGCAGACCATTTCGCGCGTAATCGTGCACCCCGAAAACGCCGACGTGGTCTGGGTCGCGGCGAACGGGCACCTCTTCGGGGCCAACCCCGAACGCGGCGTCTACAAGACCATCGACGGCGGCCGCACCTGGACCCTGACGCTCGGCGTGGACGACGACACCGGAGCGACGGACCTCGTCCTCCATCCCTCCAACCCCAACACGCTCTTCGCGGCCACGTACCAGCGGCGCCGGACCGCGTGCTGCTTCGTCGGCGGAGGGCCCGGCAGCGGTATCTGGCACTCGGACGACGGCGGCGACACCTGGACACGGCTCAGGGGCAACGGGCTGCCCCGCGGGACCATGGGGCGCGTGGCCCTGGCCATGACGCCCGCCGATCCGGATGTCGTGTACGCCCAGATCGAGGTCGCGGCGGACCGAGAGGAGCCCTTGACGGCGGACGAGCGACGCGAAATCGAGGGCATCGCGGAGCGGGACGAGCCACTTCCGCTGGACCCCGAATACAACGGCATCTGGCGGTCGACGGACGGGGGCGCCAACTGGGAGTTCCGCAGCAACGAAAACGGACGGCCGATGTACTTCAGCCAGATCCGCGTCGACCCGAACGATCCGGACCTCGTGTATGTCGTCGATCAGCGCGTGCACAAGTCGAGGGACGGCGCCAGGACATTCGAAGTGCTGAGCGGCTACGGGCACGTGGACCAGCACGCGCTCTGGATCAATCCGGCGAACAGCGACCACATCATCCTCGGCAACGACGGGGCGATCGACGTCAGCTACGACCAGGGCGAGACGTGGGAGGCGTTTCGGCGCTGGGCGGTGGGGCAGCCCTATCATGCCTCGGTCGACATGCGACGGCCGTATTACGTGTGCACGGGCCTGCAGGACAACGGCAGCTGGTGCGGGCCGAGCGCGGTGCGGACCGGCGACATCCTGAGCGAGGACTGGTACCGCGTCGGCGGCGGGGACGGCTTCTACACGGCCGTGGATCCGACCGACCACACGGTCGTCTACTCCGAGTCGCAGAACGGAAACCTCCGGCGGCTCAGCCTGGCGACCGGTGAACAGGTCAGCATCCGGCCGCGCGCGCCGACCGACAACAACTCGCGCACGAACATCGTGCCGGCGCCGGAGATGAACACCGAGATCCGCTGGAACTGGAACACGCCGCTCGTCCTCTCGCCGCACAATCCGGATGTCGTGTACGCGGGCGGGAACCGGCTGTTCCGGTCGCTGGACCGCGGCGAGACGTGGACGATGAGCCCGGATCTGACCCGGAACGTCGACCGCGACCGGGTCGAGATCATGGGGTACGCGAACGCGCTGGGCCGGTGCAACCGGCTGGACCGCGGCCGGGAGTGCATCCTGTCGCGGAACGACGGGGTGAGCCGCTTCAGCACGATCGTGTCGCTGGCAGAGTCACCGCTGGTGCCCGGGCTGCTGTGGGTGGGAACCGACGATGGGAACATCCAGGTCAGCCAGGACGGCGGGGCGACGTGGAGCGAGGTGGGCCGCAACATCCAGGGCGGCACGATGGGTTACTACGTCTCGCGCGTGGAGGCCTCGCACGTCGACGCGGCGACGGCATACGTCTCGGTGGACGGTCACAAGAGCGGCGACCTGAGGCCGTTCGTCTACGTGACCCGCGACTACGGCCAGAACTGGACCGACATCACGTCCAACCTGCCCGAATACGGCAACGTGAACACCGTCCGGCAGGACCCCGTGAACGCTTCGCTGCTCTACGCGGGCACCGAGTTCGGGTTCTTCGTGTCGCTCGACGAGGGCGGCACGTGGAAGCCGTTCATGAGCGGCCTGCCGGTGGTGCGCGTCGACGACGTGGTCGTGCATCCGCGTGACGGCGACCTCGTGCTCGCGACGCACGGGCGCAGCGTGATGGTGATGGACGACGTGACATCGCTCCAGCAGCTCACCGACGAGGTGATGGCCGAGGACATGCACCTTTTCCGGCCCCGCGAAGCCGTCCGGTGGAAGCAGGACCGCCGCCTGTCACGCTCGGTGACGGGCGACAAGGTGCTCCGCGGTGACAACGCCGCGCCGGGCGTGGCGATTCAGTATTGGCTGCGCGAGGCGTCCGGGGACGTGCAACTCACCGTGACCGACGTCGCGACGGGCGAACTCTTCCGTGACCTGACCCCGATCGGGAATTCGGGGATCAACCGCGTGCAGTGGAATCTGCGCGGCAATCGTCCCGAGCGGCGCGGGACCGGCGGCTTCCAGTTCGGGCAGTTCGGCGGCGGTCAGGGCCCGATGGCCCAGCCGGGGCTGTACCGGGTGACGCTGACGGTCGACGGTCAGGAGACGTCGCGGACGGTGACGGTGCTGGAGGATGTCTGGATGGGGGTGCGGTAGGCCCCCGACCGGCCCTGGCTAGCAGTCCGTGGATAAAGCCGCCCGAATGCCGGGGGGATTTTGTCCGCGGGCTGCTAGGGCTCCTGCTCGCCCCCTGGTTTCGTTGCGCCAGCGCTGGCCCTCATTAGCTCGCCATCCACATATAGCCGAACCGGACCACGGAACCCCCGGAAGTGCCGCACGACCTGAATCGCCGCGTCTCCCGCGGTGTCTCCGCTACTGGCCTGGAGGACCGTGATCGAGGCCCTGGCGACGTAGTTACCGCCCGCCCGCGTGGCCCGGACCTGGATGGTCCCCGACCCCGTTCCGGTTGCGGTGACCAGACCATTGCTGTCGACCGTCACCACCTGCGGGTGGCGGGAGGTCCATACGTAGTCGGTGTCCTCGACCTCGTTTCCGTTGGCGTCACGAGCCACCGCGAACAGCCGCACGGTATCGCCGACAACGCCCAGGGTGTCGACTTCCGGCGTGATGTCAACGCCCACCGCCAATTGCGCCACGCTGATCGCCGCCGAGTCGGCGAGCGCTCCCACCTCCGCGTATATGTTCGTGCTTCCTGTCCGCACCGAGGTAACCAGCCCGGACATGTCGACGGTTGCGATCCCGCTGTTTTCCGAAGCCCAGGTGACGCTGATGCCGGGAACCGAGTTCCCGTTGGCATCGAGCACCTCGGCCGCCAGACGCAGGGTGTCGCCGACCGAGAACATCGTGTGGGCGGATGGCGACACGTCCAGTGCGACGGCCTCCACAGTCACGGTCAGATCCGCCGTGGCCCGCACACCTCCGGCCCCGGCCGCGATTTCCGCGCTTCCGATGCCCGTGGAGGTGGCCAGCCCCGAGTTGCTCACCGTCGCGACGGAGGTGTTCGACGAACTCCAGGTGAAGCCAGCGTCGGCAACCGCGTGTCCGTTGGCGTCGGAAGCCTCCGCCGTGAATTGCACCGTTTGGCCGATCGAACTGAGCGATGCGGTGCCGGGGGAAACGTCGATCCTCACTGCCTGCTGCTGCACGGTCACGTTGGCGCTGCCGGAGGCGCTTCCAGAGGTCGCCGTAATCGATGCGGGTCCGTTGGCGACCGCTGTCACGGTCCCGTTGGCGGCCACGCTGGCAACCGAAGGGGCACTGCTCCCCCACGTCACCGACACACCCGCCATGGGCTGCCCCCGCTGGTCCAGCACGGTAGCGGTCAGCTGTACCGTGGCCCCGATCGACGCCAACTGGGCGGTCGCGGGAGACACGTTGACGGTCGTGGCGACCGGAGGGTCGACCGGGTCCGTTGGTGTTGGCTCGGAATCCCCACCGCCGCACGCGGTGTGGAGGATCAGCACGGTGGCAGCGAGTGCGCCGGTCCACGGCTCTAGTCTACGCATTCCCCTATCCCCCTGTTATGAGACTTCACGGGGTTCGCAGGTTGCGCCCCTTAACTATAACCCTGATCCAAAGGCCTGTGCCCTCGTCAGTTTTGCCGGTGATTGGCAAAGGAGTCGGGACGGCGGTTTCGGGGGTTTTGGGTCGGGTCGAAAGAAGCGTGTCGCCTCCAAGGTGTTGCCGCGTCGGCGGCTGGTGTCGAAGCGGTGCCCATACGAGCATGCCGCTGTCCCGGGATTTGCCGCGGAAACGTTGGACTGATGGGGGGCCGGCGGGCGGGGCGCACTGGTGCTGCGGCGGATCGCCGGATGTCTCTCCCTGGCAGACTCCGGAATGTCCCTCCCGGGCACCTACTGCCCCTCCAGCGGTCGCCTGTCCCAAAACGTCGGAACGCAGGCCGATCCCGCTATGGACGGGTTCTGAAATGGCCGGTTCGGCGAGGTCCGGGACCCGGTGCAGGATGGCCGCCAGGAGCCGCTGGGAGCCTCGCAGACGGGCGATCGGGCCCCGATG
>VYAQ01000112.1 GCA_009844885.1 Gemmatimonadota bacterium | reverse complement strand
GTGGGAGCGTCAGGGGTAAACTGCACATTGTGGAGGTCGATACGATGAAGACATGGCGTTGTCGTACCCTCGGTGGGCCGCGTTGCGGCAGGTTCAGGCTTGTTCTCGCGGCAGTGCCGCTGCTCACCGCGGCGGCTTGCGGAAGCGACATCACGGAGGTCTCGGACATCGTTCTGGCACGACACGTCCACACAGACCTCTACGACGCCTACCCGGGCATACCGTCGCCCGACGGCGATCGAGTCGTGTTCGCCGACTATGCCGCGGACAAGAGATCGCTGACGGTCTACGACGTGGCAACCGGGGTCGGCCGCGCGATGACCGGTACGCTGGGGGGACGCACGCGGGTGACCTGGTCGCCCGACGGTTCGCACGTCGTTTACGTCGACCGCCAGCCCGATCGTCACGGTGTCTGGACTCTGGACCCGACGACCGGCAGGGAGTCGCGTATCGTGGATCCCGGGGACGCGCGCATCGACTATCCGCGATTGCGACCAGACGGGACCGTGACCGCGCTTCGATACGCGGGTGCCGATACCGCGTGGGTCGCGTACGCGCCGGGACCCGACCGCGCGATGTCCGTGGTCGTCGACCGCGCCGGGGGATGGGTCGCGGCCGTGCAATCTCCCGACGGGCGCACGGTCGCGTACCTTCGCAGCGCGGGCGGTCGCTCGGACCTCGCCGTGACAGAGATCGCGACGGGCGAGACGCGCACGCTCGCCACCGACCTCCAGCTCGGATGGGACCGCCGCGTGGAGTGGTCCTCAACAGGCGACGCGCTTCATCTCGCGGCGGCGGGAATCCACGACTCGCTTTTTGTCGGCTGGCGCGTGCCAATGGACGGCGGCCCGGCCGTGCGGCTGGAGCGCAGCGGTCGTGACGTACTCGCGGTTACGCCGCTCAACGACGGCCGCGTCGCTCTGAGTGTGTACCTCACGCGCACCACGGTGGGCCTGGTCCCGGTGACCGGAGGGGAACCCACCGATGTGATTCGGTCAGATTCCACGAGCGCCTTTCTGCCTTCGTGGCACCCCAGCGGTGGGTCGCTGGGGTTCATCACTTTCTCGTGGCGACGCGTCCGCATGCCCATCGACTTCGACCTGGGCGTCCTTGACCTCGACGCTGCGGGCGCTCCGAGCGGCGCCATCCGAACGCTCCTCTCGGAGGAGGGCGAAGACTACGGAGCCGCGTGGTCGCCGGACGGCCGGTGGCTCGCCTTTCACGGGCACCTGGAGCAGAGCGACGACATATGGGTCGTCCCGGTAGATGGGAGCGAGCAACCCATTCGACTCACGTGGTTCGGGCCTGGGGCCGACACCGGCGAGCCGGATTGGAGCCCGGACGGGCGGGCGGTCGCCTTCAGCAGCCACGGTCCGCCCCTCGAGGGGAACCCGGGGTCCGTATACACGGTCGCCGTCGATCCCGTTACGGGGTCCGCGGTCGCCGACCCCGTCCGAGTCCCGCTCGACGGGTTCCAGGGCTTTGCCATGGGAGCCCGATTCTCGCCGGATGGCGAACGACTGGCCTTCTACGGACGCTCGCTCGAGGACGGACGCGTCACCGTCTACACGGTGGCCGCCGCTGGAGGAATCCCCACGGCCGTTGTCTCGTTTGCCAATGGCGAACCGTACAGCGCGCCCGAATGGAGCGCCGACGGCGCGTCGCTCTTCTACTCGCGCAACGGCGGCTCCGGGCCCTTCCAGGTGTGGCGGGTTGACATCGCCACTGGCGCGACGGAACAGGTGACGACCGGCGTGCCGGGCGCGCTCCACCCCGCCGCGAGCCCCGACGGACGCACGCTAGCCGTAACGATGCGTGAGGCTGCCATCGAGGTCGTCGCGCTCCCCACCCGGGCTGGCGATCATCTGTGATCGTCAAATGCGGATCCCACTCACCGAGCAAGAAGCAGTGTCACCCGATGCCGTTCCGCACCCGGCGGACGCAATCGGCCACCATGGGGGTCGCGCAAGGTGAATGGCCGGTGGATGACGATGTCCTGCCTGCCGTCCCGATTGAGGTCGGCCAACCAGGTGTACTCCGCGTCGTTGGGCAGCTCGACCGCCACGGTCTGGGGATTCCGGGCGAAGAGCTCCGGGCCGGGCACTCCGGCGAACACGTCCAGCGCCCTGGGCGTGGTCTCGATCAGCAGATCCGAGCGGCCATCGCCTGTCACGTCTCCGACCAGCAGGGTCCGGTTGAACGCGCGGCGGTAGTCGTCCTGCGTCCTGCGGCTCTCGTGGAGCCCGCCGCGCAGCACGATGTCCAGCGGCACCCACCCCGGCTCCCTGTGGCTGGGGGCACCGTCGAGAGCGATCCGCCGAATGGCATTGGCCGCGCTACCGAAGACGCCCCGCTCCGCACGGTGGAATTCGAGGTGCAACCAGGTGTCGTCCCCCATGGCCCCCTTCAGTTTCTTGAAGAGGCCGCCGCTGAGGGACGCGACGTCGATGGTGGTGAACATCAGCTCGGCCTGGCCATCGCGGTCGAGGTCGTGGCGGTCCAGGGCGAGCTGTATGCGGCCGGGAGACTGAAAGGCGATGTCGGCGCTCGGTGCGAATTCTGTCCGGCCGTCGCGGGTATGCGTTCCGAGATGCACCTCGTAGCTGGACTCCTTGCTTGATGTGGTCGTGCCCTTGAGGGTCAGGATCGCGAGATCGCCCACGCCATCGCCGTTCACGTCGGAGAGCGAGTGCAGCACTCTGCCCGTCATGTCTCCGGTGGCAAGCGAGGAGAGCTTGTCGGAGTCGAACCCGACCTCGGTCGCGAAGGTCTCGGCCACCGCGCGAAACCGGCCGTCCGCTTCCTGGAGATGCACCGCGAAGTGGTCGCCGTCCCGGAAGGCCAGGTCACGTCGGCCGTCCCCGTCGTAGTCGATCGCATGGACGCGGCTCTGGGACCAGGGGTCGTAGCGGTATCCGTCTGCCCCGCGGATCCGGCTCATGTCCGTCGGAGGACCGATCCCCACGGGGTTGGCGAAGGTGCCGTCGCCGGCCTGGACGAACACCTGGAAGCCGGCGGAGTCCGGCACGACCAGATCTTCGCGGCCGTCCACGTTCACGTCTCGCGTGATGTCGACGTGTGGGATTTCGCCGGGCCGCGGCGATTCGAAGTCGGACGTCACCGCCACGAGCAGTTCCTCGGTCCCGCGTTCCGGATCGAACCAGTTCAGGCGGCCGGGTTCGTAGGTGAGGAGCCGATCCTCGCCCCCGATGTGCGCAACGTCCACGAACCGCACCTCGGGACGCAGCGTGACGTCGAGGCTCGGCTGCCACGTGCTGTCGGCGAAGGCGTAGACGCGGAGTCGGCGGCTGTCGTGCTCGTCGACGCCCACGACGGCCAATTCGGCGACCGGGCCACCGAGGAGAAACCCGGTGAGCACCGTCTGGCACTCGGTCGAGTCGGTCACGACCTCGTATCGGTCGAAGGCGACCTGTGGCTGGGGGGGCGGTGGCTGGTGAAAGGTGACCGGCCTGCCGGAAGCGTCGTTGATTGTCCGGCCGCATCCCTGGAGCGCGACAAGGGGAAGCGCGAGAAGCAGCAGGCGCGCTTTCAGCGCCGCACCAGGCTTGCGCGCTCCGAGAGGGGGCCGCGAGCCCCGCCGCCGCCTCACCGCGCCTGCATCTGGAAGCACTGCCGTCCGGAGCCGTGCGCCCACAGGTCTCGAAGACCGACACGCGCCGCTGGATCGTCGACCCGGGTCGCAAAGGGCGAGCCCGGGGCATGGCAGCCCTGACAGCTTCTCTCAAGGATCGGAGTGCTTCTGACTGGTCCCTCGGACTCCGCGGCGAAGTTAGCGCACACCTCGTAGCGTCCGTCGTCGAGCGCCCGGTATCCGTACGTCTCCGAGCTGGTGGGATCGCGGGTGCTGATCCTCAGGCCGGGCTCGGCCGCCAGATCGTCCAGAGATGCCGGAAGTTGCCCATGTCGAGCCCAGTAGAGATCGGTAGCCGCAGCGATTGCGTGCAGGTCGGCCGCTCGCCGATCGTCGATGCGGCGCTCGCGCTCCTGCGCGGGATTCCCCAGGAGTACCAGCCCGACAACCACCGCAGCGACAACGGCCGTTCCCGAGGCTCCCAACACGATGGTTCGTGGCGAGAGGTTCATTCTGCCACCTCCTCCCTGCGCACGTCGCGGAGGAAGTATCCGAACAACGAGCCGGTGATCGTGGCGACAGTGAGGACCTTCAGGGCGAACCGGACCGTCAGTTCGCCGCCGAGAAGGTTGTACACGATGCTGGTGACCACGCCGATGAGGATGGCCGCACCCACGAAGAGCGACAGGTAGGTCAGCGATTGCCGCACTCGTGAGAGCCGCCGACCCGGGTCTTTCCGAACGGCACGATCATTCGTCCAGAAGACGAAGGCGAAGACGGGGAACATCGCGACCAGGAAGGAGACCGACCACCGGATCTCCTCGCGCGCCATCTCCATCGCGGCCACCGGGTCCAGGGAAGGGTCGGGAAACGCCTGGTGGATGAAGGCGAAGAGGAGGCTCCCGAAGCTGATCGCGCTGCCATAAAGCGTGCCGAAGAGAACGAGGTAGACGAAAGCCTCGCGAGCGGACAGGTACGGTGCGGGACGGGGGACCGGAATCGGGAACGCGACGTCGGCGAAACCGCCCAGGGCGCGTCGAACCTGGTCCTGCGGCCAGCCCGCTTCGAGAAGCACCTCCTCGAGTTGCCCTCGGGGCAGGCCTCGCTTCAGGCCCGCTTTCAGGAATCCGGAAATCTCGTCGTTGACGGCCATCTGTCTCTTCCTCCCGTTGAGTTGGTCGATTCCGATTCTGTCGCTAATATCAACTTAATGGATAGTGTTGACATTGTCAACATTGCTGACCACCCGTCAACCGATCACCTTTTGGCCATGACCCTCGACGGCAGCGCGTATCACCACGGAGACCTGCGGACGGCACTTCTCACCGAAGCCGCGGCGATGATCGACGAGGGAGGGACCTCGATCGTGACCATGCGAGCGCTCGGGAGGCGCCTGGGCGTATCGCGGTCCGCAGCCTATCGCCATTTCGCAGACAAATCCGCGCTCCTGGTGGCGGTCGCCACCGCGGGTTTCGACCACCTTCGGGACCGCCTGGAGACCGTGGGCGCGGGAGCCCCGGGCGCAGGGATCGAGCGGCTCCGGCGTTTCGGTGAAGTGTACGTGCGGTTCGCGCTCGAGAACCCGGGGCACTACCGCCTGATGTATGGGAAGGAAGCGATCACCCGCAGGGACCAGCCCGAGCTCCGCGAGGTCGCGAACGGGTTGTTCGACGAACTCGTGCGGGTCTTCCGGTCATACCAGAAGAGCGGCGCGATCAAGCGACAGGACCCCCAACTGCAGGCCTACGTGGCATGGGGTGCCGTGCACGGTCTGGCGTCGCTGCTGATCGAGGGACAGATCCTCACCGAAGTGGATATCGATGCGCTGATCCGGCAGATGACCTCGGCGCTGCTCGACGGAATGCGTGTCGGCCGCTAGAAGTCGTACACGAGCGAGACGCTGACCGCATAGAACGCAATGTCACCTAGCTCCAGGTCGAAAGCTGCTGGCCTCCCACCCGCCTCCAGCATCGGTGCATGGCTTCGCAGCAAGTCCCAGTGCCCGGGCTTCCGGACATCACGGTAGCGTGCATAGCGCCCTCGAAGGGCCACGCTGAACCGCTCGCTCGACTCCCACGCCACCCCTCCGATCACATTCGCGCCGAGCGTCGATTCAGCCAGAAGGAGTGACATGTAGTCGGCCGTGCCCGCCGCGCGCGTCTGCCATGCGGGAATGGCCATTCCCGCTGCGGGGTCCACGCCGCCCGCAGGCGCGAACCCGCTGGCGAGCGTTCGCCGGACCCGCAACGCCTCGAAAGCGAGCACGACCGTGGATCCGCCGCCTCCGACACCGACGAACGGCGTGAACCGCGACGAATTGTCGAAGTCGAGGTGCACGTTCAGGAACACGTCCGAGAGGGTGAGGCCGGACACCCTGGCTGAAGGCGGCTCGACCGCACTCCACTCGCTTACGTTCTCCGCCGCGAGGGCGCCCGCGTCCAACAGCGGTGCCGAGGTTCCGCCCAGCGCCGTGTTGTTCAGTTCAGCTTCGAGCCGGATCCGGCCACGTGCGTACCCCAGCGCGAGAGCGGTGGCGCTGGTCATGGTTTCCGCGCCGCGATCAAACCGCACCGTCGCGAACACCTCGGATCCGAGTCCGGTGCACGCTGGATCGGGCGAGACCATCGTGGGGCCGGAACGCAATAGCCGGTCGCAACGCGTCGGCAGATCCACGCCCTTGAAGCTTCCCCGAAAGGTCAACGCGTCCGAGTCCCCAAAATCGATCCGCAGGTAGAAGCCGTCCTGCCCCTGGGCGGTCGCCGCCACGGGGGCTGCGAACCAACTCGGCGCGACAAGGACAGCCGCCGCGAGACGAGCGGCAGTGGCGACCCGCCAGGCCCGTCGGAGTCGGGTGGCGACTATTTCGTTGACGGCCATCTGCCTGTTCATCCCTTGATGGATCGATTCCGGGCGTGGTTGACGCCGTCAACTTAAGCGGAAACGTTGACGGCGTCAACATCGGGCGTCCCGTTTGACATTGTTCCGCCAGACACTTCTCGTGGGTGGGAGTCGTCCGGTTGCGGATCACGCGCGGTGCCGGAGGCTACCCCAGCCCCGGCAGCAGCACCTCACGTACCCACACGTACCCGGGTTCCAGTTCCAGCGCCCGCTCGAACGCCGTGCGCGCGGCTTCGGCCTGTCCCAGCGCAGCGTGCGTCTGACCGAGCCACGCGTACGCTTCGGCGTGCCCCCACGCAGGCAGCGGGGGCTGCGGGGCATCTTTGGCGAACAGCTCGATCGCGGCCAGGAAGTGCTCCAGTGCGGCTTCATGACCACCTCCGAACGCCCTCGGCGTGTGGAAGGCCGAGATTCCCTCCAGCAGTCTTACACGAGGATTGGGAGGGCCCAGGGCCTTGGCACGATCCATCGCGGCACCTGATCGCATCCCCAGGGTCATTGCGGAGACAGGACCGTCGATCCGCATGCCGATCGCCGAGGCCAGCAAGGCGTACGACTCCATGATCGGCTGAATTCCGACCGATCTCTTGAGAAACGACTCGGCCTCCTTGAGCAACGCGTGCGACGCGTCCGTGTCTGTCTCCATGCTTCGTGACGCGAGGCAGTAGAGCGCGTAGCCGGCGTAGTGGTTGAGCAGTGCGTCTTCGGGAAAGGCGGTGACGGCGCGCCGCGACAGGGTCACCATCTGCTGCAGGGCATCGGCATCGCCCGCGATCTTCGCCTCCTCAACCTCCGTGCGCAGGCGCTCGGCGAGCTCGCCGGGATCCAGAGCCTGAGCGGCCAGGCCCTGCGGTGGGATCCCGCAGGCAAGCAGAAGAGCGCAGACAAGCTTGTATGGGGAAGACAGGGGATACTCTCCTCGTTCGAGTCAGAATGGCAGGGTCATCGTGACCCCGAAATAGATGCTGCGGGGGAACGGGGTCTTGACGGGAATGCGTTCCGAGTAGTCGCCGTTGTAGCGAAACTGCAGGACGTTTGACCGATCCAGCGAATTCATCATGGAGACGAAAAAGACGGTGATGTTGTCGGGCCAGAAGCTCTGCAGCACGCTCGCCGACAGATCGACCCTTGTGTAGGCGGGGAGCCGCTCGGACATGGGCGCGCCATGCACGGGTTGCCACAAACCGCGAGTCTCATCGAACGCCGCGCCCGTGATGGGAGTGAAGGGCACGCCGGTGGCGGCTCGGTAGGCCACACCCAGATCCAGCCACTCCCCGAAGCCCCGGTTGAGAACCAGGTTGAGGGTGTGGGTGGCGTCAAAGGCCGACGGGGCCAGGCGCCCGGTGTCGGGGTCGGTTCGCTCGGAGCGGATGAAGCTGTATGCGATGCGGCCGTCGAGACCCAGGAGTCCCAGTTCGTCCTTGACGAAGACATCCAGTCCCCGGGCGGTTCCGGTTCCTCCTCCGCGCGTGATGGCGTCCCTGGTCCGCGCGGCGAGCGATGAGTAGTGCTTGGCGTACGCCTCGATGCGCACCAGGCGGGTACCGGCATCCCAGGTGGCGCCCCCGATCCAGTGCCGGGCGGACATGGCCGGCAGGGAAGGATCTCCCAGCGTCGGCTCGAACAGCAGGGGATCGGGAACCTGGTGGAAGACGCCCCATGCAGCGGTCAGGGTCAGCATCCCGGTTGGGCGCCATGTAGCCGACAGGCGGGGGTCCAGGGTCGCGCGCCCGGTGAACGTCGACCGATCGGCGCGCAGGCCGAGCAGCAGCCGAAGCACATTCGAGGGTTGCAGCTCGACCTGCCCGAAACCACCGAGGCGAGCCCCAGACTCGCGGCTGGAAAAGACGGTCTTCGAGGCGTCCGGCGCGTTGTCGTACGACGCCGTTGGAACCGATCCGGCGAGGTCCGCCTCCCGGTGCTCCAGTTCGGTTCCGAGCGCCACCGCGAGGCCGGGCCGCACCGGGACCTCGATCCTGGCGCGAGCCTGGGTCATCCGATCGTCGCGCTCAAGGCGGAAAGCGCCGAAGTCCTCGTCCTTGCGGGATCCGCTCGTCGCCACTCCCCACTTCAGTCCCACCGCGCCGAAGGCGTCGAGACCCGATACCGCGACCAGGTCCGCTCGTCCGTCGGAGCTGTAGACGCCGGAATGAGACGGATCGTCTATCCGGACGCCGACCTGATCGGTTTGCACGAGCACGAAGGCCTTCAGGCTGGCTCCGGGCCGGTACGCCCACTCGCCACCGCCACTGAGGTCGTTGCCCCTGGGGACCACGTCGAACTCGTCTCTCCTGCCATTGAGTCGCATGAGCAGGTCGGTGTCGGTGCGCGTGCCGGTCACGCGAAGACCCACGGACTCGGACAGATCGACGGAGAGCCCGCCCGAGAGACCACCGATGGCCGCGCTGACGCCGAGTTCGCTCGCATCTGGCCTGTCCACGCTCTGAAGGTCGGCGATTGCGGAAAGGGCATCGCCATGCTCGGCGCCGAATCCGCCCGCCGAGAACTGGATCCCGCGCAGCTGGAAGGGATCGAAACGGCCGAACGATATGGTGCGGTCGGTGTCGAGGCGGAAGGGAGAGATCACCGTCGCTCCGTCGAGCAGCACCCTCGTCTCGGAGATGTCTCCACCGCGAACGAACAGCCCCGCTCCCTCGCCAACGCTCTGGACTCCCGGGAAGGTCTGGATGGCCCGGAAGGGATCGGCGGCCGCGCCCGGCGTCCTCACGACCTCGAGGTCGCTGAGCGTCACGTCGGGCAGGTTGCCAAGCCGGAAGGTGCCGGCTTCCACCGTGATCGGCTCCAAGGCGATCGGAGCCAGCTGCATCACGATGGCAAGCGCGCCGTCGAGCGGAAGATCGACCGGTCGGCGGACTTCCAGGTAGCCGGCCTTCTGAACGACAAGTGTCGCGGAGCCGGTCCTGCGGGTATCGAATCGAAACCCGCCCACGTCGTCCGTGAGCGATCCCTCCAGCGTCTCAAGCAGAAACGCGTCGGCTCCGGCCAGCGGGTGCCCGGCAGGGTCCCGCACGGTGCCGGACACCACGGAAGACTCCTGGGCAGCCAGCGCGATCGGCGTGAGACACATCGCTGTGACACACCACCGCGGCCGCCGCAACGCGAGCACGCCTACCCTGCCGCACTCTTTGGTGCCTCGTACGGCGTGGCACGCAGCACTTGCTCGACACTGTCGACGTACCTCCGAAATGCCTCTCGTCCGGTTTCGGTCACCCGGTAGCGGGTCAGGGGCTTCCGGTCCACGAAGTGCTTGGTGACATGCAGGTATCCGGCCTCTTCAAGTCTGCGAAGATGGGCGCCCAGGTTGCCGTCCGTGGCCTTGACCTGTTTGCGCAGATACGTGAACTCGGCGTCGTCGACGCTGACGAGGATGGCCAGTACCGAAAGCCGGATTCTGGAGTGCACGAGCGGGTCGAACTGGCGGTAGTCGTAGTTCGTCATGAGACCGCATGGAGTCGGGGGGATGGACGGCGACGGGCTCGAAGCACCAGCCCGGGAACGAGCATGAACAGAATCGGCGCAAACACGAAGACAAGGTTCGATCCAAGAGAGGGACGGACCAGTAACGCGCCGCCCAGGATCCACCACGCGCCCGCAAGCGCCCAGTATGCGGTCCGGTTGAACAGCGGAGCCGATGCGAAGAACGCGCACCCGATAATGACACTCTTGGCGCCCGAGGTGATGGGAGACGTCATTGACCCCGTGCCTGCTCCGAGGAAGCCCACCAGCGACAGCGACAGCCCGCATCCGACCCAGATTGCAGCCAGAACCCGATTCACGAGCGAGTTGACCGGAGCGCTCCTTCTCGAGCGGAGTGCCAGCAGCCAGGAGCCCGTAAAGCCGATGCCGACCGCCACGGCCCAGATAGCCGTGATGGAAAAATGGAAGGCACCTTGATGCACCAGGTATGCCAGACCTGCGGCCGCCGCCTGGAGGAACCCCCATAGAATCAGGTGTCCGCTGTGGTCGACCTCGGCCGCCCGCGCACCTTCCATCAGGCGGCGGATGAAGGCCAGGTCGTCTTCGGGACTGGGCTGTGGCGCAGGTTGGACCATGCTTGGCCTCGTTTCGGATGACTGTCGTTATAGGGTGCTCTACAAAACAGAGTAATCCGCTCGACGTGGAAGGTCAACTAGCTTGGATGTCATCCTCAGTCGGAAGGCAACGCGGGACTACGGGAAGAGAACGTCATCGTGAAAGACCACCCCGCCCTACCCCCCTCTATCCCCCGGCAGCCTCAGATGCGCACACTC
>VYAQ01000382.1 GCA_009844885.1 Gemmatimonadota bacterium | reverse complement strand
CTCGGTGGGGCTGGTCGGCAACTGCGCCGGCGTGCTCCCGGAGCTGGTCCGCCGCGGCGTGACGCCCGACATCGTGACCGATCAGACCTCGGCTCACGACCCCGTCGACGGGTATGTGCCTTACGGTTTCTCGATCGATGAGGCTTCCGTCTTGCGGAAACGCGATCGAACCGAATATCGCTTACACGCCATGGCATCGATCCGCAAACACTGCGAAGCCATCGTGGAGATGGCCGGCCGCGGCGCCGTGGCGGTCGACTACGGCAACAACCTCCGCGGTTACGCGCGCGAAGCAGGCTTCGAGGACGCGTTCGCCTATCCGGGCTTCGTGCCCGCATACGTGCGGCCGCTCTTCTGCCTCGGCAAGGGACCGTTCCGGTGGGTGGCGCTTTCGGGCGACGCCGCCGATATCCACCGCACGGACGACCTGGTGCTGGAGATGTTCCCCGCCGACGAGCACCTCTGCCGCTGGATCCGGATGGCACGGGAACAGGTGGCGTTCCAGGGGTTGCCCGCGCGGATCTGCTGGTTGGGGCAGGGGGAAAGGGCGGCGTTCGGCGTAGCCATGAACGACCTGGTCGCCAGCGGCGAGATCAGCGCCCCGATCGTGATCGGACGCGACCACCTGGATACGGGCTCGGTGGCCTCGCCCCACCGCGAAACCGAAGCGATGAAGGACGGCACCGACGCCGTGGCGGACTGGCCGGTCCTGAACGCGCTGCTCAACACGGCGTCCGGCGCGAGCTGGGTGTCGTTCCACCACGGGGGCGGCGTCGGCATCGGTGACTCATTGCACGCGGGGCAGGTGCTCGTCGCCGACGGCACGCCCGAGATGCGGACCCGGATCGAGCGTGTGCTGACCAACGACCCCGGGCTCGGCGTGGCCCGGCACGCGGACGCGGGGTATGAAGAGGCCATCGCGACCGCCCGCGAGAAGGGGATCCGGATCCCGATGCCGTAAGGCGGCGGCGTTGCGTACGCGGCGCGCCGGGCGTCCCCTCCGCCGCGCCGGGCCTCCTCTCCGCCGCTCTCGGTGCACGGCCGGCCTTATCCCCCTGCTGTCAGCCTACGCGCGGCCCGGGCATACGCGCGGCCCACCGCCTCCTCGCGCGGGTGACGGCCGTCCCGCACCACCCACTCGCCGCCAACCATGACGTCGCGCACCGGATTGTCGGTGCCGGAGAAGATCCACGAATCGAGCACCGTCCGGCCGCGGCGCCCCACCAGCGCCGGGTGGTCCGCGTCGAGAACCACCAGATCGGCCCGCATCCCGTGCTCGATGCTTCCGCCGTCCACGGCCAGCGCCCGGGAACCATCCCGCCAGGCGTGGCGCAGGAGCGCGCCGCCCGCGCCTGACAGCGCCGCGCGCCCCGTCCCGCCCGAACGCGGCACAGGGTTGCCCGTTTCCCCGGCATCCCCCACCGCGGCACGGCTCTCCGACGCGAGCCTCTGTCCGTATTCCAGCAGGCGCAGTTCCTCGACCGGGCTGCGCGACACGTGACTGTCCGTCCCGACGCCGAAGCTCCCACCTCCCGCCGCGAAGGAGCGGAGCGGAAACAGCCCGTCGCCCAGGTTGGCCTCGGTAGTTGGGCACAGACCGACCACCGCCCCCCGCCGCGCGACGCAGGCCAACTCCGCCTCGGTTGCATGCGTGGCGTGGATCAGGCACCACCGCTCGTCCACGGGTGCGTGATCAAGAAGCCACTCCACCGGGCGCGCACCCCGGTCGGCGAGGCACTCGTGCACCTCCCGCCGCTGCTCGGCCACGTGAACGTGCACCGGGGCGATACCGTCTCCCACGCCCCCGGACACGAATCCCGCCACCTGCCGCAACGAGCCCGGCGACACCGCTCTCAGACTGTGCAGCGCCCACCCCAGGGAGACACGGGGGTCCCGCGCCTCGCTCCGCAGCAGCTCATGCAACTGCGCCACGCCCGCCAGGTCCATGCGAAACCGCTCCTGCCCGCGCGCGAGCGGCCTGCCCCCGAAGCCGCCCGACTCGTACACGGCCGGCAGGTGCACCAGGCGAATCCCCGCCGTCCGCGCACCAGCCACGATGCGCCGGCTCATCTCGGCAGGATCGTCGTAGCCGCCGCCCCCGGGCGGGTGGTGGAGGTAGTGGAATTCGCCCACGCACGTGAAGCCGGCCTTCAGAAGCTCGACGTACAGCTGCGCAGTGATCGCCTCCACGTCGTCGGGCGTCAGCCGCGCCAGGAACGAATACATGACCTCGCGCCAGCTCCAGAACGAATCGGGCCCAGGTCCCTCGGCCAGCCCCGCCAGACCGCGCTGGAAGGAATGGCTGTGCACGTTCGGGACCCCGGGCACGGCCCACCCCGTCACCTTTTCGCCCCGCACCTCGGCGGCGCCCGTCACCACCCGGGTGATCCGGCCGCGCCCATCCACCCGGACCTCCACGTCACGCTGCCAGTCGTCCCCGATCAGGATCCGGTCGAACCGCCAGGTTCGGCAATCGGGGTTTGCATTCAGCGTACTCTCGGCCACCGTGCTCCTCGGCTCGTCGTTCGAACGCATTGCGAAACGGCGCGCAGCCATGCGACAATCCGCGCCAGACCCCCCAAATCTAAGTCTCCATCATGGGACCGCCGCCACATGCCCACCAAGCCCTGGGACCGACTCTGGACGGGCGCCAACCTCGCCACCATGACCGATGCCTCCCTGGGCGTCATTCGACAGGGCGCGATTGCGGCCACCGGGGGGCGGATCGCGTGGCTGGGACGGGAGGCCGAACTCCCGCCCTCCCACGAACAGATGGCCACGGACGTCGTCGCTTGCGGCGGGGCGTGGCTGACCCCGGGTCTCATCGACTGTCACACCCACATCGTCTTCGCAGGCGACCGCTCGGAGGACTTCCGCCGCCGGCTCCACGGCGAGTCCTACGGCGACATCGCGAGAACCGGTGGCGGCATCATGTCCAGCGTGCGCGCCACCCGGGCGGCGACAAACGATGAGCTGACCACGGGCGCGGTGGCCAGGGGCCGCGAATTGTGCTCGTGGGGCGTCACCACCATAGAGGTCAAGTCGGGCTACGGACTGGATCTCGACACCGAGCTTCGCATGCTCGACGTCGCTGCCGGACTCTCCAGCCACCTCCCCGCGGACATCTCGCCCACACTACTCGCCGCGCACGCGCTCCCGCCCGAATACGCCGGACGCCGCGAGGAATACGTCGACCTCGTCGTCGACCGCATCCTGCCCGCCGCGCTGGAACAGGGCCACGCGACGGCCATCGACGTCTTCTGCGAGGACATCGCGTTCACCCCGCCGGAGAGCCGCCGCATCCTCGAAGCCGGGATCGCGCAGGGGCTTCACGGCCGTCTCCACGCCGACCAGCTCACCGATCTCGGTGGAGGCGCGCTGGCCGCCGCGGTGGGCGCCCGCTCCGCGGACCACCTTGAGTACCTGTCACGGCAGGGAGTGGACGCCATGGCCGAAGCGGACGTGTGCGCGGTCCTCCTTCCCGGCGCGGCCTACACCCTGGGGGCGGACCGCAGGCCGCCCGTCGTCGCCCTGCGCAACAGCGGCGTGCCCATCGCCATCGCCACCGACGCCAACCCCGGCTCCTCACCGATCACCCATGTGGGCGCGGTCATGAACCTCGCATGCATCCTCTTCGGGCTCACACCGGAGGAGTCCCTGCTGGGATGGACGTCTGCCGCCGCGAAGGTGCTGGCCCTGGACCACGACCGTGGCGTGCTCGCGCCCGGGATGCGCGCCGACTTCGCGCTATGGAACGTTCGCGATGTCGTGGAACTGTGCTATTGGGTGGGAGCCAGTCCGCTTCGGTCGCTGGTCAAGGATGGAGAGCCGGTCATCCCCCGCGTCGCCGCGGCGGGGCACTTCGCTTGACCGGTGCCTTCGGCGGGCGCTTCGGCGCCGGACGCGCCTTGGGCGGAGAACGCCGCGGTGCCGGACGCGCCTTGGGCGGGGAGCGCCGCGGTGCCGAAGACCGCACCTTCGGCGGCGAGCGCCGGGGCGCCGTCGACTTGACCGCAGGACGCCTCGGTGCGGTCCTGACGGCCGGCTGACGCTTCGGAGGCGACGTACGCACCGTGGTCGGCGAGCGCCGGGGCGTCGGCGTCCGGACGGCGGGTTGGGGCCGCCGCGAGGGGGCCGACCGGGTCTGCGGCGTCGGTCGCCTGGTCGGTGACGGCTGGCGGGTGGTGACGGCTTCCGGACGTCTTGTCACCTTCGGGGGCGTGCTGCGGATCGGCGAAGGTCTCCTGGTCGCGCTCGGGGTGCCGCGGGTGGATGGGCGCGGGATCGCCGTCCTGGCTCCCGGCTGGCCGCGCGGACGCGCCGTGCGCACACCCGTGTCCCGCAATTGGGCGGCCCCGTCCCCAATGCGGCTACCGCCACGCCGGGAATCGATATCGCCGAGCGTTCCGTTCGGTCCGCGCGGCCTCAGGGTGGCCACGGGCCTCTCCGGACCATTGTCGGTCACGTATACGGGGGGTTCCTTGAATTGGGGGCCGAAGAGGGGCGATCGCCCGCCGTAGCCGCGCGATGCATAGTGGCGCCGGGGCTGGTACCCCCAGTCGCGGTACGAGTCTCCGTATCCCCAGTACCGTCCTCCGTACAGCCCGTACGTGTAGCGAGACCACCCGGGTGCCCACCCCCAGGACCACGTCGGCGCCCATCCGTATGACCAGCCCGGCGCCCAGGCGTAGTAGTGCTGGGCCACGTACCTGCGGGACGGCCATCCGAGGAACCCGTAGGGTCTCCACCAGGGGCTGTGCCATCCATCCCACCCGAACGGACTGTAGCCGAATGCACCGGCGCCCCAGCAATCGTAGAACGGGTCGTACAGGAACGGATCGTACAGGTAGGAGTCCCAGCAGTGCGAGCGCCCCGCGAACCCGTGTCGGTATCCGCCCCAGTAGTCGTCGTACGCCCCGAAGCCGAGGCCGAACGACACCCCCAGCCCGAATCCGAAGCTGATCCCTCTGCCCAGGCCGAACGGTTGGTAGCCGAGACCGATTCCTGGAGCTGTCCAGGATGGATAGCCGCCCGCCGCCAGACCCATTTGCCAGGAAACGTGGTTCGTCACCTGGGCACCGGCCGTGGCCGGCCCGGCCAGCATCGCCGCCGCCACGAGTATCGCTCTTGCGTGCTTCATAAGTCGGCCTCCGCGTAAGAGGGAATCGCGGCTAACGAGACGCATCGATCGTGCCAAAACTGAAATTCGGACTAAACCCTTGTCCCGGCAAGGGTTGAGTACGGTAAGAGATTGCACCTCGGCGCGGCCTGTCCAGCCCCGGGGACACGGCCCGACACCCACGGCGGACGGATGTCATGCGAACAGCCACCGATGCACCAGCAGCAACACCAGGAAGGCAAGCAGGGGTGCGGCGGTAAGGACGAGCTTGCCCACGCTGCCCGCGAACAGGGCACGGCGCGCGCGGGAGGAGGCTTGCCGGGTGCCGTCCGACCCTCTTCGAGTCCCGGAAGGCGCTCGCTGCGTGCTGGAAGACCGCGTCAACGCACTCCTCGTTTCAAGGCTCTCCTCGTGCCGCCGGTGACGCGGCCGTCGGATAATGGGCGGGCGCGTGGTCACGGCCGTACCGGTACAAGTGTCGGAGCTGCGGCTTCGGCCCGCAAGTGGACATCGGGCGAACCCGTCCGAGACGGGGCATTTCCGGCGCTGCCCTTGCCAAGCACGGCCCCCGGAGTGAATCTTGGTTGCACCGACACCGTGCTCGGCATGGAACGTGATGGAGTGCCCGCACGGCGTGTTTTTCGGACCCGCAGTTCCTGCCCCTGGTCAAGACCCGTGGTGTTTCCCGGAACTGCCCCAAGGGGGACGGGCATGGTTCGACCGGGTCCGCAGCCCGCGCTGAGCCGGGTTCGCACCTCGCTCAATTGGAGCCCTACTCTCTGCAAGGCGTGACGACCGTGACCGAACAAGCCCCCACAGAATCTCGAGAGGACAGACCACCCCGCAGAGGACGACGGGGAAGAGGACGTGGGCGCCGCAGGAGAAACTGGCGCCCTCAGGAGGAAGAGGAAGTGCAGCTGAACGACGAGAATCGGGAGCCCGGGGAAGTTCTCGGCGTGCTCGAAGTGCTCCCGAGTGGATCGGGCTTCATTCGCAGGCCCGAAGAGGGGTACATCCCCGGAAAGAACGACATCTATGTCGGTTCGCGCCTGATTCACCGGTTCGGTCTCCGCACCGGCGACGAGCTGGCCGGGATCGTCGGGCGCCGCCCTCGCAATGGCAAGAGTCCGCCGCTCCGCTACCTGGACCTGGTCAACGGGCACGCGCCGGACACGGCCGCAGGCAGGCCCGACTTCAACCGGCTGAGCGCGATGCACCCGCGCGACCAGCTCCGCCTGGAGTGCGGCCGCGTGCATGCGGGCGAACCGGACATGACCAATCGGGTCATCGACCTGTTCTGCCCGCTGGGCAAGGGGCAGCGTGCAATGATCGTCGCGCCCGCCAAGGCGGGTAAGACCACGATCCTGCAAGCCGTGGCCGAGGGTGTCGTCAAGAACCACCCGGAATGCGAACTGATGATCCTGCTGGTCGACGAGAGGCCCGAGGAAGTCACCGAGATGGAGATGTGCGGCTTCGGCGAGGTCATCGCTTCGACCTTCGATCTGACCGCCGAGCGCCACTGCCAGGTTGCCGAGATGACGCTTGCGCGCGCTCGCAGACGGGTCGAGGCGGGCAACCATGTGGTCATCATACTCGACTCCATCACACGCCTGGCGCGTGCTCACAACACGGTCGAAGAGGGAAGCGGGCGCACGCTTTCGGGTGGACTGGACGCCAACTCGCTGGAGAAGCCGAAGCGGTTCCTCGGGAGCGCGCGGCTGATCAAGGAGGATCAGGGGGGCGGATCGCTTACGATCATCGCCACGGCCCTCGTCGACACGGGTTCGCGCATGGACCAGGTGATCTTCGAAGAGTTCAAAGGCACGGGCAACAGTGAACTGGTGCTGAGCCGCGAACTCGCCGACCGCCGGATCTTCCCGGCCATCGATCTGCGGGCTTCCGCGACGCGGAAGGAGGAACTGCTGCTGTCGCCGGAGGCGCTCAGGCTGTCGCGGGCGATGCGGCGCCAGTTGTCCTCCTCGCATCCCGCGGACGCGATGGACGAACTGCTGCGGGTCATGCGTCAAACCCGGTCCAACGACGAACTCATCGCCGTGGCGCTGGAGAGGCTCTAGGGGGGCGAGGCGTTCCCGGTTCCGTCGGTTTCCTCGACGAGTCGCTTCAGCCGTTCCAGGCTCTCGCTCAACTGGCGGCCCTGGGACTCGTCCATCGTGAGGGCCGTCCACCCCAGGATGGGATTCCAGCCGAGGTCGGCCCGCTCGGTCCATGAGACCACCGATCCCGGTCCGTCGGCCTCAATCGCGATCGTCCCCTCGAAGCGGATGGTCGCATCCTCGATTTCGACGACGTAGTCCACCCTCGCCGGCGCCTGTGTATTCACCAGCGTTAGCGATCCCGAGCCGAGCGAGGGGTCGTCCCACACGCGGCGTGCGCCGGTGCCCGCTGCGGGGCCGACGAGCTCGGAATCGACTTCACCCCAAGGCGTCCACTCCGTCCACGCTTCCAGATCGTTGAGGAAGGGGAATACCGACTCGGGCGAGGCGCCGATCTCGACCGTCCGCCTGACATCCACAGTCCCCGGAAGGAGGATGCCGACGATCAGGAACGTGGCGGCCAACAGGGCGAGAATGCCGGCAACGATCACACCCGGACGCGCCACCGTGCGCAGCATTCAGCAGGCTCCGTCCGGTTCGCAGCGGTCGGCGAGGTATCCGCCCAGCAGGGACCAGACGTGGCTGGCCACCGCTTCGTGCCCCTCGGCGTTGGGATGGATGCCGTCCGCCTGGTTGAGAGACGGGACCGCGGCCACGCCCTCGAGAAGGAACGGGATCAGCAGGACCTCGTTTTCTTCGGCGATCCGCGGGAACACCGCTCGGAAGGCGTCGGTGTACAGAGCCCCAAGGTTGGCGGGAGCCTGCATTCCCGCCACGACAATGCCGGCTTGCGGACTGTGGCGCTGCGTCTCCCGAACAATCCGGCTGAGATTGTCATACAGCGCCTCGGGACTCTGGCCGCGCAGTCCGTCGTTGGCTCCGAGCTCCACGAAGAGTACGGCCAGCCGGGGGCCGTGTTGCTCGAGCAGGTTGGCCAGGCGCGCCCGCCCGCCCGCCGAGGTGTCGCCGCTGACGCCCGCGTTCACCACCCGGTACCGCTGTCCGGCGTCGGCCATGCGTCGTCCCAGCACGGCCGGAAACGCCAGATCGGGGTCGCCCAGGCCGTAACCGGCGGTCAGGCTCGTCCCGATGAAGACAACCCGGGGTGTACCCGCCGATTCCCGTTCGCCAGCTTCAGAAGGCGTTGCGACCACTGCCGGCGGGGTGCCGGGAAGGTCTGCGCCCTCCCTGCACGCCGCCAGGGTTGCCGACGACGTGGCCAGTGAAAGGAGAAGGACAGCGCGGAAGATGATCGAAGCTCGTGGGCTGACCCGGACATTCAAGAGCGGTAGCCGTCCCCTGGAAGTGCTCAAGGGCGTCGAGCTGGAGATCTCCGCCGGCCAATTCGTGGCGGTGGCCGGACCGTCTGGGAGCGGGAAAACCACCCTTCTGGGTCTCCTTGCGGGGCTCGACCGACCCACGGCCGGACGGGTGATCATCGATGGTCAGGATCTCGACGCGCTCACTGAAGATGAGCGAGCGCGATTCCGGGTCAACCGCATCGGCTTCGTTTTCCAGACCTTTCACCTGCTTCCCACCCTGACCGCGCTCGAGAACGTGCTGGTGCCGCTGGAACTGGCCGGAAGCGGCGCCACGGCGCGGGCCTCGGCGCTGCTGGACCGCGTCGGGCTCGGCGACCGCGCGCATCACTACCCGGTTCAGCTCTCGGGAGGGGAGCGCCAGCGCGTTTCCCTCGCCCGCGCGTTCGCCAACCGTCCCCGAATCCTCTTCGCGGACGAGCCCACGGGGAACCTGGACCGCGAGACCGGTGCGCGGGTTGCGGCGCTGCTCGAACAGCTGAACCGGGACGCCGGCACGACGCTGGTGCTGGTCACGCACGATGGGGAGCTCGCGGCCCGCGCCGACCGGATCCTCCGCCTTGAGGGCGGCCTCGTCGTGGAGAAGGAACGCACGGACGCCGGCTAGGATGGACGGATTCGCCCTCCGCATGGCACGGCGGCAGTGGCGGGCCGCACTGCGCCGGCTCGGCGTCTACATGGCGTCCATAACGGTCGGAGTGGCCGCTCTGGTGGCGCTTCACTCCTTTCGCAACGACGTCGTCCGTTCGATCCAGGCGGAAAACCGCACCCTCCTGGGCGGGGACGTCCGGATCGCGGCGAACCGTCCGCTGCCCGACTCGGTCACGGCCATCGTCGACTCGCTGGTGGCCGATGGCGCGGAGGCGGCGCGGGTGACCGGCCTCCTGTCCATGGCGCTGGCCGAGGAGAACGGCCGCACCAGGCTGGTGCAGCTGCGCGGCGTGGAGCCCGGATTCCCCTACCATGGGCGGGTCACGACCGATCCGCCGGGGCTGTGGGGCGAACTGGCAGGGGGCGCCGTGCTCGTCGACCCCGCGCTGTTGGCGCAGATGAACATCGGCGCGGGCGATGTGCTGCGCTTGGGTAGTGCCGATTTCGTAGTCGCGGGCACGGTTGCCGGCCTGCCCACCGACGTCGGCTTCCAGACCGCCACCGGCCCGCGCGTGTTTGTCGCGCACGATCGGCTCTCGGCGACCGGACTCCTGGGAACGGGCAGCCTGTCGAGGCACAACGTGTACCTGCGGCTCCCCGACGGGGCGGATCCGGACGAGATCGAGGAGGCGCACGAAGCGGTGCTGCGCGACGCGCGGGTATCGTTCCGCACGCCGGAGGAACACGCCCGCTCCCTCACCCGGTCCACCGACTTCCTGGCCGACTACCTGGGACTGATCGGCCTGGCGGCCCTGCTCCTGGGAGGCATCGGCGTGGGTAGTGCCGTCAACGTGTTCGTGCGCGCCAACTTCACCTCCATCGCAGTACTGCGCTGCGTGGGAGCGACGCGCCGGCAGGTGTTCGCCACGTACGTCCTGCAGTCGGTCTGGATGGGGTTTCTCGGCTCCGTGCTCGGGGTGGCGGCCGGGCTCGCGGTGCAGCGCCTCCTCCCTCTCCTCATCCGGGACGTGCTGCCTGTCGAGGTCGAGTCATCGATTGCCGCCGGCCCGATCCTGTTCGGGCTTGTGGTAGGCACCTGGGTGGCCTTTGTCTTCGCGCTCCTGCCGCTGCTGGAAGTGCGGCACGTCTCGCCCCTGCAGACACTGCGCGTGGTGGCCGAGGGTGTGCGGCAACGGGACCGCGCGAGGATCGCGGCCGCCCTGGCGCTCGGCGTGACGGTCCTCGCGCTGACGCTCCTGGAGGCTCCGTCGCCCGAGGCCGGCTTCGCGTTCGCCGGTGGCCTGGCGGTGATCACGGGTCTGCTCTGGTGCGTCGCGCAGGGTCTCGCGCGCGGCACCCGCAGGTTTTTCCCGCGCCGATTCGGCTACACGGTGCGGCAGGGAGTGGCGAACCTCTTTCGCCCCGGCAACCAGACCGTCGCTGTTACACTGGCTCTCGGCTTCGGCGTGCTGGTGGTCGGCGTCATCGCACAGTTGCAGCACAACCTCGTCAGGGAGCTGTCGATCGAGCGCGGGCCCGGCGCCACCAACATGATCCTCTTCGACATTCAGCCGGACCAGGAGGTGCCGGTCGAGGCGCTGCTGAGCCGGTACTCGCAGGGGGCGCCCGAAGTGGCTCCGATGGTGACGGCCCGGCTGGCGGCGCTGAACGGCCGTCGCCTGACCGACATCCTGGCTGACAGCCTCGACGACGGCGGCCGGCCGGAACGGTGGGCGTTGCGGCGGGAGTACCGGAACACCTTTCGCGCCGAGCTGAAGGAGAGCGAAGCGGTGGTCGCGGGGACGTGGTGGGAG
>VYAQ01000178.1 GCA_009844885.1 Gemmatimonadota bacterium | reverse complement strand
GTTTGGGGCGCGGCTGCCGAGGACTGTGACGTCGCTGCGGCGGACTGCGACGCGGCCGGAGCCGGGGTCGCCAGTTGGCACAGGGCGAGCGCGGCGGGTAGCAGTGCGCGGAGCCGTGGCACGACCATCCCGACGCCGCGGAGTCCGAACTTCTTTACCGCTAACCCTGACGTTACGGCGGTGTTGTTCAAGATCGGATCTCCTGTTTTCCCTTGAGCTTACGGGATTGGTAAGCTCGATTCTCGCTGTTTGACTCCCGCTGATTCATGAGCCTCAGCTTCGAGGTCTCCGGCGGGCGTCCAGTGCCTTCCGAAGCTGTCCCTCGTCGGCTCGCTGGTAGCGCAGACTGCCAAAGCAGGAAATCTAGGCGAGAGATCACGTAAGTCTAACTGGGACTGCACGATCCGCCCCTCTCGCCGAAGATCTGTGTCCGGTTCCGCCGTACCGAAACGGCGGCAAAACTGCCTCAATTTCCGGGAAGTTGCTGGAGTCGAAAACCGCCCCGGCACCGTCCCATCTTGGCACCTAACGCATATCCGTGTCTACGCCGAGGCGTTCTCCCGCGTCACCCGGTCGCGGAGGAGTGACGCGGGTTGGAAGACCGGCGCGGCGCGGGCTCGAACCCCGACAGGTGCCCCCGTCTTGGGGTTGCGGGCGTTGCGGCGCTTGCGACGGCGCAACTTGAAGGTTCCAAATCCCCGGATCTAGCACGTCAGCACTGCCCGAACTCTCACTACTCCTCCTGCGGGCTGTCACCTTTGGCTCGCGAGCTCTTGCCCGATACGGACTCGCTCACCTTAGCCCGGAAGCCCGAGTTGCTGCTTGGCGAGGTGGATCAGCTGGTCTTTCAGAAGCGTCAAGCCCGCTACGCCAGCCCTCTTCAGGAGCCGCTTGGCCTCGTTCCAGTTCTCTTCGTCACGCGCAGCGTCAAGGAAGTCGTGGCCAGCCGAGGTAAGGCGCTTCGGCATCCAACTATACCCGTCCTCACCGAACGACATGAGGTTTTGGGCCTTGATCAGCCCCGCGTCCGCGAGCAGTTCGACGTGGTACGAGACGGAGTTCTTCGGATACTCATCGACGAAGTCTAGTTCGACGTACTCACGAGGATCCCCGTCGCTTGATTCGACGGCTTGGAGGATACGTCGCACGAGATCCATGTCGCGTCTCATGGCTCACACCTCTTGTTCGTTGCTGACGACCGTGGCCCGCTGAACCAGCCCGCAGGTGATAAAGGTAACCTGTCGCGCTACCCGGAGACGCCTCGTGGCCGGTACGTTACCGTACAGGGATACCCGCACCATGCGAGCGCAGCTACCAGAGACCAACCCGCGAACCCACATGACCGCGCCCAACCTGAACTGGATCGCCAACTACATCTGGGGCATCGCGGACGACGTGCTTCGCGACGTCTACGTGCGCGGCAAGTACCGCGACGTGATCCTCCCCATGACCGTGCTCCGGCGTTTGGACGCGGTGCTGGAGCCCACCAAGCAGTCCGTGCTCGACATGAAGGCCACGCTGGATTCCGCCGGAGTCGCAAACCAGGACGCCGCGCTCCGGCAAGCGGCGGGACAGGCCTTCCACAACACCTCGCAGTTCACGCTCCGCGACCTCCGCGCGCGGGCCGGACGGCAGCAACTCCGGGCCGACTTCGCGGACTATCTGGACGGGTTCTCTCCCAACGTCCAGGACATCCTCCGCAACTTCGAGTTCCGCAACCAGATCCCGCGCCTAGACAGGGCGGACGCCTTGGGTTCGCTGATCGAGAAGCTGACATCGCCGGAGATCAACCTCGGTCCCGATCCGGTGATGGAGACCGACGGCACGGTCAGGCACCCCGGCCTCGACAACCACGGCATGGGCACGGTCTTCGAGGAGCTGATCCGGCGCTTCAACGAGGAGAACAACGAGGAGGCGGGCGAGCACTTCACGCCGCGCGACGCCGTGACGCTCATGGCGAGGCTCGTCTTCGAACCCATCGCCGACCGGATCGAGTCCGGCACCTACATGCTCTACGACGGGGCGTGCGGGACCGGCGGCATGCTGACCGTGGCGGAGGACGTGCTGCATGGGTTCGCGGAGGAGCGGGGAAAGCAGGTGTCCACACACCTTTGGGGTCAGGAGATCAACGCCGAGACCTACGCGATCTGCAAGGCCGACCTGCTGCTGAAGGGCGAGGGCGAGGCCGCCGACAACATCGTGGGTGGCCCGGAGTACTCGACGCTCTCGAACGACGCGTTTCCGACGAAGCGGTTCGACTTCATGCTCTCGAACCCGCCGTACGGCAAGAGTTGGAAGACCGACCTCGAACGGATGGGCGGCAAGAAGGACATGCGCGATCCGCGCTTCGTGATCGAGCACGCCGGCGACCCGGAGTATTCCTTGGTGACCCGTTCCAGCGACGGCCAGATGCTCTTTCTGGCCAACAAGCTGTCGAAGATGAAGCGGGACACGTCGCTCGGCAGCCGGATCGCCGAGGTCCACAACGGAAGCTCGCTGTTCACCGGATCGGCCGGGCAGGGCGAGAGCAACATCCGGCGGTGGATCATCGAGAACGACTGGCTGGAGGCCATCGTCGCCCTGCCGCTCAACATGTTCTACAACACGGGGATCGCCACCTACGTCTGGGTGCTCACGAACCGGAAGCCCGAGCACCGGAGGGGCAAGGTGCAACTGATCGACGCGACCAAGTGGTTCCGTGCGCTCAGGAAGAACCTAGGGCAGAAGAACTGCGAACTCGGGCCGGAGGACATCGAGCGGATCTGCCGGACGTTTCTCGACTTCGAGGAGACGGAGGAGAGCAGGATCTTCGGCAACGAGACCTTCGGGTACTGGCGGGTGACCGTCGAGCGGCCACTCCGGCTGAAGGTGGACCTGTCACCTGAGCGACGTGCCGGGTTCTCCGAAGCGTGCAGCGATGCCGGGGAAGAGCCGCTCGCGAACGCCGTCGAGCGGGTGGCCGAGACGCTCGGTCGAGGGCCTCACTTCGACTTCAAAGTCTTTCTCGACGTGCTCAAGGCCGACATGTCCGGTCGCCGCGCCAAGCTCACGGCCAAGCGGAAAAAGCTGTTGCAGACCGCGCTGGCCGAGCGGGACGAGACGGCGGAGCCGGTGGTCAAGAAGGTCCACCGGCGAGGCACCGCGCCCAACCCGATCCGGGGGCTGTTCGAGTCTCGTTACGGCTCGAAGACTCGCGTTGTCGAGTACGAACCGGACACGGCGCTCAGGGACACCGAGCAGATCCCGCTGAAGGAGGCGGACGGGATCGAGGGGTTCCTGCGGCGGGAGGTGCTTCCCTACGCCGAGGACGCTTGGTACGTCGCGAAGAGCGTGAAGACCGGCTACGAGATCAGCTTCAACCGGTACTTCCACAAGCCCGAGCCGATGCGGACGCTCGATGAGATCCGCGCCGAGATCGCGGCAGTCGAGCGCGAGGCGGAGGGACTGTTGGAGGGATTGCCGGGGCGTGAGCCGGTTCCCGTGTACTCGAAGACGCGCGTCTACGCCGACACTTCGGTGATCGGCGGCTGCGAGGACGACGAGTTCCGGGAGCCGTCCCGGAGGCTCATGGAGCGGTGCGCGCGGGGCGACGTGACGCTGGTTCTGTCGGCGGTTACGCTTCAGGAACTGGAACGTGCGCCCCAGGCGGTCAGGAACGTGCTCCGGGCCGTGGGTGCCGAGAACGTGGAGGTTGTCGCCATCACGGGCGAGATCAGGGAACTCGCGGACCGCTACGTCGAAAGCGGAGCGCTCGGCAAGGGAATGCGCGCCGATGCCCAGCACATCGCCGCCGCGACCGTGTCGGGGGTGGACGTGCTGGCGAGCTGGAACTTCCGCCACATGGTGAATCTGAGCCGGATCCGGCGGTACGGCGACGTGAACCGCCGGATGGGGTATCTTCCGGTGGAGATCCGGAGCCCGAAGGAGCTAGAGAATGAAGACTGAGGCAGGAGAGAAGGCGTTCGACTGCGTGAAGTGGACGCGCAGCACCCGTGACCGCATCAGCGCGGAGATCCGGGACATGTCCCAAGAGGAACTGGTGCGCTGGTTTGAGGACCGGCGGCCGGCGGATCCGTTTCTGGCGGAACTGTTCGATCGACGTGAAGCGCCTACGGGCGACCGAGGCTTGGCTCCGGTCGCCGGTGGACGCGGCGCAGCCCTCTCGTCTTGAAGCGGGAGCCTCCCGACCATGACCGCGCTGCAATCCTATCCGGCCTATCAAGACTCCGGCTTGAACTGGCTGGGCGAGGTGCCGGAGCATTGGGAGCTGCGGCGTGGCAAGACCGTCCTCCGGTGCATCGACGAGCGCTCGAAAACCGGAAGCGAGGAACTCCTGACGGTATCTTCGGACCGGGGAATCGTACCGCGAGACTCCGCAAGCGTGACGATGTTCAAGGCGCAATCATATGTCGGCCACAAGCTCTGTTGGCCTGGTGATCTCGTCATCAATAGCCTGTGGGCATGGAGCCGGGGCTTGGGCGTTTCTCGCTACCATGGAATCGTCAGCACGGCATATGGGGTGTACCGGGTTCGACGGAAGGCCAGAGCGCTTCCCGACTTCATTCATTCCTTGGTACGATCCGAAGCCTTCAACTGGGAATTGCGCGTTCGATCAAAGGGCATCTGGATTTCACGACTTCAGTTGACCGATGATTCCTTTCTCAGAGCACCACTCCCCCTCCCACCCCTCTCCGAGCAACGGGCCATCGTCCGCTTCCTAGACGACGCCGACCGTCGGATCCGGCGCTACATCCGTGCGAAGGAGCGGCTGATCGAGCTTCTGGAGGAGGAGAGGCGGGCGACCATCCACGAGGCCGTCACGGGCCGGATCGATGCCCGAACCGGCCAGCCCTATCCGGCCTACAGGGACTCCGGGGTGGAGTGGCTGGGGGATGTGCCGGAGCATTGGGAGGTACGGCGGCTGAAGACGCTGTGTGACATGCGAAGCGGTGACACGATCACGGCGATGTCGATCAACGAAGTCGGAGAGTACCGAGTATTCGGTGGCAACGGAATCCGAGGCTACTCGTCCCGGTACACGCACGATGGCGACTATGTCCTGATCGGCCGGCAGGGTGCCCTTTGCGGGAATGTCCACATCGTACGAGGACGTTTTTGGGCTTCTGAACATGCCGTCGTCGCGACACTTCACTGCGGGCACGTCCTCAATTGGTTTGGAGCGGCGCTGGAGACCATGAACTTGAACCAGTACTCGATTGCCGCTGCCCAGCCGGGCCTGTCCGTAGATCGAGTGCTGCATCTTTGGGTGCCGGTGCCGCCAGCCCATGAGCAGCGCGGCATCGCCCGTTTCCTCGCAGCCGCCGGCCGCCGACTCTCAGCGCGCCGCGGGACGCTCGCACGCCAGATCGACTTGCTGCGTGAGTACCGGACCCGCCTGATCGCCGATGTCGTGACGGGCAAGCTCGACGTGCGCGAGGCGGCGGCCAAGCTACCGGAGACGCACCCGCTCGCGGGCGACCGCGAGCGGCCCGGCACCATCCCCACCGAACCGAACCCACACGCGTCCGATTACGACATGGCAAAGGAGGCGAGCGCATGACGGACTGGAGCACATGCCCGGCAGTGGAACGCAACCCCCGAAAGATCAGCGGAGCCTGGGCCTTCACGGGAACGCGGGTGCCGGTTTACGCCCTCTTCGAGAACTTGGAGAGCGGCGCGACCGTGCAGCAGTTTCTTGAGTGGTTTCCCGAGGTCAAGGAGTGGCAGGTCACGGCGGTTCTCAACCACGAGACCGAGTACTTCAAGACGCCTGCCTGAAACGTGAAAATCCTGTTCGATCACGGGACTCCGGCACCTCTGCGACGCCATCTCCCGGAACACTCCGTCGACAGATCGGCCGAGAGGGGCTGGGAGTTGCTGGAGAACGGCGAACTGATCCAGCGGGCCGAAGAGGATGGGTACGATGTCATCGTGACGACGGACCAGAGCATGCGATACCAGCAGAATCTGGCTCGGAGGAAGTTGGCGATCGTGGTTCTCATGGCCACGGCATGGCCCAAGGTGCGGCACCGGACGGCCGAGATCCGAACAGCCGTTGAGGAGGTGCGGCCCGGGGAACTCAGGGAAGTGCCGATCCCACATACAGGGTGACATGACCACGGACACGTCCGAGCGAGGTCTCGAACGCCTCATCTGCGAGGTGCTGACCGGCAACCCCTGCGACCCGCCGCCGAGCGGCACTGTCGGCGAGCCCCCTCCCGGATACGGCGGCATCGGCTGGTCCCCCGGCAACGGTCGCGACTACGACCGCGTGTACTGCGTCGATCCGGTCCAACTCCGAGCCTTCCTTGAAGCCACGCAGCCCGAGGCTGCGGACGCCCTCCGGCTCGCCGGGGAAAGCCCGACGCGCCGCAAGTTCCTGGCCCGGCTTCAGAGCGAGATCAACAAGCGCGGCACCATCGACGTGCTCCGGCGCGGCGTCAGGCACGGTCCCCACCACCTTGAACTCTTCCACGGCACTCCATCGGCCGGGAACGAGACGGCCCGTGGACTGTTCGAGGCGAACCGCTTCACGGTCGTTCGCCAGCTGCGCTACAGCCGGGACGAGACACAGCGCGCGCTCGACATCGTGCTGTTCATCAACGGCCTTCCCGTCTTCACGTTCGAGTTGAAGAACAACCTGACCAAGCAGACGGTCCACGATGCCGTCCGGCAGTACGAGAGGGACCGGAACCCGAGGGAGCCGCTCTTCCGGCTCGGGCGCTGCGTGGCGCACTTCGCGGTTGACGAGAGCGAGGTCCGCTTCTGCACCCACCTGAAGGGCAAGGCTTCGTGGTTCCTGCCCTTCAACCGGGGCTGGAACCAAGGAGCGGGCAACCCGCCCAACCCGGACGGTCTCAAGACCGAGTACCTTTGGCGCGAGGTGCTGGCCCGCGGGAGCCTGACGGACATCCTTGAGAACTACGCCCAGCTGCTGGCGGAGCAGGACCCGAAGACCGGCAGGAAGAAGCGAAAGCAGATCTGGCCCCGATATCAGCAACTCGAAGTGGTGCGCCGCCTGCTGGCGAACGCGGCGAGGCACGGGGCCGGGAAGCGGTATCTGATTCAGCACTCAGCGGGCAGCGGCAAGAGCTTCTCGATCGCGTGGCTGGCGCACCAGATGATCCCCTTGGAGAGAGAAGGTGAGACCGTCTTCGACTCGATCATCGTGGTCACCGACCGCCGGATTCTGGACCGCCAGATCCGGGACACCATCAAACAGTACGGGCAGGTGAAGGCCAACGTGGGTCATGCCAAGCGGTCGGGCGATCTCCGGCGGTTCATCGAGCAGGGCAAGAAGATCATCATCACGACGATCCAGAAGTTTCCATTCATCCTCGACGAGATCGGGAGCGGGCACCGCGACCGCAGCTTCGCGATCATCATCGACGAGGCGCATTCGAGCCAGGGCGGCAAGGCCGCCGGAGCGATGGCGGACGCGCTTGGCGAAGGGGACGACGAGGACGGGTACGAGACCTACGAGGACCGGATCAACCGCGAGATCAAGCGCCGCAGGATGCTCGACAACGCCAGCTACTTCGCGTTCACCGCGACGCCCAAGAACAGGACGCTGGAGCTCTTCGGCGAGCCGGACCCGCAGACCGACGGCACGGTCAGGCGGCTTCCGTTCCACACCTACAGCATGAAGCAGGCGATCCAGGAGGGGTTCATTCTGGACGTGCTCGAACACTACACGCCGGTCGAGAGCTACTACAGGCTCGCCAAGACGGTCGAGGAGGACCCGGAGTACGATGTGCGGAAGGCCGGGAAGAAGCTCCGGCGCTACGTCGAGGGCCACGAGCACGCGATCCGGCTCAAGGCCGAGATCATGGTGGACCACTTCCACGAACAGGTGCTGGCGCAGCACCGGATCGGCGGCAAGGCGCGGGCGATGGTGGTCACGAACGGGATCGAGCGCGCGATCCAGTACTTCTACGCCATCCGGGACTATCTGAGGGAGCGCAGGAGTCCGCACGCGGCGCTCGTCGCGTTCTCCGGCGAGCACGACTTCAAGGGGGATCGAGTGACCGAGGCCAGCCTGAACGGCCTCCCGTCGTCGAAGATCGCGGAGACCCTCCAGGAGGACCCATACCGGTTCCTCGTCTGCGCGGACAAGTTCCAGACTGGCTACGACGAGCCGCTGCTGCACACGATGTACGTGGACAAGACGCTTTCGGGCATCAGGGCGGTCCAGACGCTCTCGCGCCTCAACCGGTCGCACCCGGAGAAGCGGGACGTCTTCGTGCTCGACTTCCTGAACGACACGGAGACCATCGCGAAGGCCTTCTCGGACTACTACCGGACCACGATCCTGTCCGACGAGACCGGCCCGGACCGGCTCCACGACCTGCAAGCCGACCTCGACGGGGCGCAGGTCTACTCCCCCGAAGAGGTCCGGGCGTTCGCGAAGCTGTATCTGGACGGCGCGGGGCGCGCACGGCTCGACCCCATCCTCGACCGGTGCGTTGCCGTCTACATGGAGGACTTGGACGAGGATGGGCAGGTACGGTTCAAGGGCAGGGCCAAGGCGTTCACGCGCGCCTACGCGTTCCTGTCCTCGATCCTCCCGTACAACAACCTGGGCTGGGAGGAGCGCTCGATCTTCCTCAACTTCCTGATCCCGAAGCTGCCCGCGCCCGAGGAGGAGGACCTGTCGAAGGGCGTCCTCGAGCGGATCGACATGGACAGCTACCGCATCGAGAAGCACCGGATGCGCGAGATCATCCTCGAAGACGAGGACACGGAGATCGATCCGGTCCAGACGGGCGAGGGCGGAGGCAGGGGCGAGATCGAGACCGACCGGCTGTCTGCGATCAT
This sequence comes from Gemmatimonadota bacterium, assembly GCA_009844885.1. Taxonomy (GTDB): domain Bacteria; phylum Gemmatimonadota; class Gemmatimonadetes; order Longimicrobiales; family Gaopeijiaceae; genus Bin94. The sequence continues at coordinate 2,301 of VYAQ01000178.1, read as the reverse complement.
CGACGAGTTCAACGACCTGTTCGGCGGAATCGAGTGGGGGGATCCCGACCGGGTCGTCCGGACGGCCACCGAGGACATCCCGGCCGCCGTTGCGAAGGACGCCAAGTTCAAGAACGCGCGGCGGAACTCCGACCGGGAGAACGCCCGTGTCGAGTCCGACAAGGCGACGGAGCGGGCGGTGCTGGACATGATTCAGGACGACACGCGACTCTTCCAGCGCTTCTCCGACGATGCGGACTTCAGGCGGTGGCTGTCGGACACGGCGTTCCGGCTGGCCTACGCGGCAGCCGTTGCCGAATAGGAGGCATCCCATTCTGACTGGATGCGGGTGCGATCAGTTCAAAGAGCCAACGGAGGGGAGTTCCACGTGGCCAACATTTGGGTCGTTCGGGCTGGAAAGGGCGGCACCTACGCCGATGAATTCGAGCAGATCGGGATCGCTGCAATTGGCTTCGGTATAGAGGAGAGCGTCTCGGGCTTGAAGTCACGTGACGCGATTCTGTCGGCGTTGACGCGCCAGTACCCGAACATGAAGAACGGGCGAGCGGTCAACTGGGCTAGCCAGCTCCACCGCTTCGTCCACGAGATCAAGCAAGGGGACACAATCCTCACCCCGATCCAGGACACACGAGAAATCATGATCGGGACCTGTGCCGGACCGTACCGCTACGAGCCCGACCAGGACCGTGAGCTTCATCACATCCGCCGGGTCTCTTGGACGACGCGCATCTCACGGGACAAGCTTTCCGTACAGGCCAGGAACAGCGCCGGAAGCACGCTGACGCTCTTCTCAATGAACCAGCACAGAGATGAGATCGAAGCGCTCGCCTCCGGTAAGAAAGTCAAGCCCGATCCCGAGGGGTCTGACGACGGAGCGGGTACGCAACTCTTCGAAGAAGTGCGAGGACAGGCCGAAGAGCTCATTTCGGACAAGATCACGCACATGGATCCGTTTGATTTCGAAGAACTCGTGGCAGCCCTCCTGCGGGCGATGGGGTACTTCGCCAGCCGCACAGCCGAGGGAGCGGACAGGGGAGTGGACGTGATCGCCCAATCCGATGCCCTTGGACTTGAGTCACCCCGCATCAAGGTCCAGGTGAAGCAGCGAAGTCAGCGCGCGGGCGCGGTGGACCTGCGGAACTTCATCGCTACTCTGCGAGGAAGGGACCGAGGCTTGTTCGTCTCGACGGGTGGGTTCTCTCGGGAGGCACTGTACGAGGCTGAGCGAGTTCCGTCAGGCGTCTCGGTGACCACGCTGACACGCGACGACTTCATCAAGCTCCTCACCGATCACTACGAGCGTCTGGAACCCGAGGCCCGAGCGATGATCCCCCTGCGGAAAGTCTTCATTCCAATCGATTAGCATCGCACGGCTTCCGGGCCGGATGAAGTCGAAGCCGTGAGCGGGGGGGGGCGAGATGGTGCAGGGCAACACCCAACCCTTCAAGCTCGGCGACGCCCCGGACTACCAGCGGTGGGTGGCGGGCACCGCGTTCGGGCTGGCCTACTAAGCGACGCGCTGAGGAGCCCGGGCGGTCTCCCGAGACCTTACGGGGGTGTTTTTCCGCCCCACTGGCGACGGGGTGCGATGACTGTGACACGTTCTGAAACAACCTGACACGTTGTGAGACAATGGGGCGTTTCCGCCCGGTTGACTTCCCCGTGATCGTTCCTCCAGCGTCCAAGCATGGAGACGCCGACACACCAGTTCGACACGCGGGTCTGCGCCTCCCTGATGGACACCTCCGCACCGTCTTTTCGCGGCATTCGCGGAGAAGCTCTCGATCCGAATCGTGCGGACGGTTTTCGGCCCCCGGAAGCTCTCGACATGGGCCGGGTGCGGACTCCGCTGTCTTCGGCTCCGAGGCTGGATTGAAACCCATGACGGATGAGACTCGTAAGATGCCGCCCTTCGGGGCACCGAAGGGTGAAGGGCGGTACGACCAAGCATCGAGGCGAAGAACCGGAGGAGTCGCAAGTAGTCAGGTTGATCCACGCCAAGGCGGAACCGGTGCCCATGCCCCGCGACATGGGCGCGGGCGAGATCGTTCGCCGCTCCGGCTTCCGGAGTGCATGGACGGCCCGGCATCGCCGGTCTCCGTCCCACCGCCAGCCGCGCTTCGCGAGGTCCGTCTGAACGAGTTCCCCGGTGCGCTCGCGGAGGTGTCCCGACACCGCCGCGACGGCGGCGGTCGCCGTGTCCCGGACGCCGCGCCCAAGGGCGTTTCGGACGCGGCTTATGTCGGGAAGCCAGCCTACCCTGTACCCCTGATGTACACATTCGAGCGTGTTTCACGTTAG
>VYAQ01000003.1 GCA_009844885.1 Gemmatimonadota bacterium | reverse complement strand
CCGCCGCCATCACCTCATCGGCCGTCATCGCCGGCCCCACGGACAGATCGCGCGTCCCCCCTCGCACCTTCCGGTGCTCGATCCCGTCCAACCCGGCGACATCCGCGGCCACGCCCACGTCAACCACCCGCACCTCGGCGCCGCACCTCCGCGCAAGCACATTGATCGCCGCCCCGCCACCGGAGAAGTTCGCGCACATCTGCGCCGTGACCTCGGCCGGATACGCGGACACGCCCCGCGCGGCGACCCCATGATCCGCCGCGAAGACGAACACCACGGCGCTGTCGAGGGAGGGCGGCGGGTCGCCCAGCACACAGCCCACCTGCAGCGCGATTGCCTCCAGGCGCCCGAGGCTTCCAGGCGGCTTGGTCAGCGCGTCGAGATGCGCCTGGACCGCGGCCGGATCCCCCGGTGAAGCAGCGGCCGCCACACGGTCGATCGCCTTCTCCAGCAGTGCGGCGGATGTGCTCACGAGTGGCTCAGCGCACCACCGCCGTCATCTGAATCTCCACCCCCAAACGACCCACCAGGGGCAGCCCCGCAACGGTCACCGGCGGCACTTCGCCCGGCATCACCTCGGCCAGCACCTCCAGCACGGCCGGCGCGTCACGCACGTCGGTCAGATAGACCCAGACATCCTCCACGTCCCCGAACCCCAGTCCCGCGGCCTCGAGCGTTCCCCCGAGACTGGCCAGTGTGTTCCGCGCCTCGTCCCGAGCGTCCTCCCCGCGCGCGAGCATGCCCGCAAGCCATACGCGGCCACTGGTCGCGATCGCCGGAGACAGCGGTGACCTTCCCCGCTGCTGCCCCTCGCGCAGCACGACGCGCCGCTCGTCCGACCGCTCCGCCACGCACTGGATCTCGACGAGGAAGGCCGGGTTCATGAGTCCTCCGCGCACCGCCGCCCGCGCCGGCGGATCGTCTGCGGTGACGAACTCGCGATAGGCCTCGTTCATGTCGCCCCACAGGCGCACGTCGTCCAGGAAGACCTTGCAGCTCACGAGGTCGCCGTAGCCCATGCCGGCCTCTTCCAGGATCATGCCGATGTTCCCGAAGACGCGCCGCGTCTGGGTCTGCACGTCGCCTCCGACGGGCTGATAGGTCTCCGGATCACGGCTCGTCGCGCCCGCGATGAAGAGCACGTCACCCGCGCGGATGCCCCACGAATACGGCAGCGCCGGCGACTGCAGCGCCGCCGGCGAGATGACCTCGGTCTCGTCCGGCGTGGCCACCGCCGAGATCTGCACGTGCGCGTTCCGGTCGGGCAGATCGGCCTCCACCGTCGCGCGCGTGGGCGGGTCGACCTGGAAGTAGCCGCGGTAGACCCCGTTCATCGCCTGGAAGTGGCGGGTGTCCCTCAGGAACACGTTGACCGCAACGACGTCTTCGTAGCCGAGCCCGCGCTGCGCCAGCTGTTCGCCGAGAGCGTCCAGCGCGGCCGCGGTCTGCTCCTCGACGGTCGCAAGTACGGCGCTGTCGCGCATCGTGCCGGTGATGTTCGACAGGTACACGAGTTCGGGCGACTGGGCCGAGGCCGGGACCGTGAGCAGAACGGTCACGGCCGCAGCCGCTAGAGGTGAAAGAACGGTAGCGCGACGGGCGAGATTCATGGCGCGCCACGATAATCCGATCGTGAACATACAGCAACCCGGTCGTCCTCCGGTTGTATGCAAATCGGCCGTCGCGTACGATCAATGGGAAGTCCGAAGCGCGCTCCGGGAAGGGGTACCACGATGAACGAAAGCCCGCCGCTGCCGGGTCGCGGCAACGTGTCGCGCCGCGGCTTCATCAAGAGCGTGATCGCGACCAGTGCGTCGGTGTCGGCGATGTCGTGGTTCTCGGCGCCGGCCGCGGCACGGCCCCAGGGGGCTGCGCGAGTTTCGGTTGGCCGGCTGATCTCGCTGGAGGTGAACGGGCGCACGCGCCGCGTCGACGTCCTTCCGCAGGAGACGCTCGCCATGACGCTACGCTACAAGCTCGGGCTGACGGGCACCAAGCTTGGCTGCGACCGGGCCGAGTGCGGGGCCTGCACGGTCATGATCGACGGTGTGGCGCACTATTCCTGTTCGACGCTCACGCACCGGGTGCGCGGCCGCGAAATCACGACGGTCGAGGGGCTCGAGGGACCCGGCGGCGAGCTCCACCCGGTTCAGCGCGCCTTCATCGACGAACTCGGCCCCCAGTGCGGATTCTGCACACCGGGTCAGGTGATGGCGGCGGCTGCGCTGCTCCGCGCCAACCCGGACCCCACGCGCGACGAGGCCCGCCGCGCGATGTCCGGCAACCTGTGCCGCTGCGGCGCCTACGACCACTACCTGAACGGAGTGATGCGCGCCGCGCGCGGGGGATCCACCGCTGCCCGGGAGGTCTCCCATGGCTGACCTGATCGGGAAGGACTTCACGCCTCCGGACGTGATCGCGAAGGTCACCGGGCGAGCCAGGTATGCCGAGGACTTCCGCGCCGACGGAATGCTCTTCTGCCGCCTCATCACGAGTCCCATGCCGCACGCGCGCGTGCGCGGCATCGACGCCTCGGAGGCGCTCGCGATGGAGGGCGTGGTCGCGATCCTCACCGCCGACGACGTGCCCGAAATCCCCGCGCCGGGCAACCCCATCCTCACCAATACGCCGCACTTTGTGGGCGAGCCCGTCGCCGCGCTGGCCGCGGTGGACGAGACCACCGCACAGGACGCGATCAGGAAGGTCAGGCTGGACCTGGAGCCGCTCCCGTTCGTGCTCGATCCGCTCGAGAGCCTGCGCCCGGACGGCCCCAACGCCCGCCTGGACGGCAACACGATGGTGCGTCGCGAGGGCGTCTCCGAGGTCAAGTGGACCGACGCCGACTTCGAGGCCGCGGGCAACGGCGAGCTGCCGATGGGCGAGGTCAACAACGAGTGGTCCTACGGCGACCTCGAGGCCGGCTTCCGGGACGCGGCGGTCGTGCTCGACGAGAGCTTCGTCACGGCGGGCACCTCGCACCATTCCATGGAACCGCGCTCGGCGATGGCGTACTGGCAGAACGGGAAGTGTCACGTCTTCGGGTCGAGCCAGAGCCAGAGCGCGACGCTGGGCAGCCTGGCCCGGTACATCGGGATCGACCCGTCCGACCTGGTCTTCGTGGCCGAGTTCTGCGGCGGGGGCTTCGGGTCCAAGGGGAGCGCGTACCCGGTCATGTCGATTCCGGCGCACATGGCCCGGAAGACGGGCCGGCCGGTCATGATGCGCATCAGCCGGGCGGAGGAATACGCGATCGGGTCGGCCCGCGCGGGCTTCCAGGGCCGAATCCGCATGGGGTTCAGGGAAGACGGCCGCATCACCGCGGTGGACCTTTTCATCGTGCAGGAAAACGGCCCCAACAGCGGGTTCGGCGACCTTGGCAGCGCAGCGGGCGCCGTCTCTATCGTCTATACCCCCCAAGCCATGCGCTTCCGCGGGATACCGGTGCTGACGAACACGCCCGCGCGGGGGGCGCAGCGCGGTCCGGGCCAGAACCAGATCGCGTGCGCGGTGGAGCCGATCCTCGACAAGGCGGCGGCCCGGCTGGGCATCGACCGGGTGGCGATCCGGCGGATCAACGCGCCCGACAGCGATTCGCGCTACGGCGGCAACCAGGGCCCGGTCACCAGCGCGCACCTGCGCGAGGCACTCGACATGGGCGCCGACAGGTTCGGATGGGACGAGCGGCTGGCGCGGAGCGGCGTGCGGCGCGGGTCGAAGGTGACCGGCGTCGCGGTCGGCCAGGCCTATCATTCGGCGGGCATGAGCGGGATGGACGGGCTCGTGCGGATCACGCCGGACGGCAAGCTCCACATCCACTGCGGTGTGGGGAACCTCGGCACGTACTCGTATGCGGCGGTTTCGCGCGCCGCGGCCGAGGTGCTGGGGTACGACTGGGAGAACTGCGTGATCGTGCGCGGGGATTCGTCGCGCCACCTGGCGTCGGCCAGCCCGCAGGTGGGGAGCAACACAACCTTCACGATGACCCGCGCCGCCTACGTGGCGGCCGTCGACGCGGTCGAAAAGCTCAAGGCGATTGCGGCGATGGATCTGGGCGGCTCGCCCGGGGACTACGACATCGGCGGCGAGACCGTCTTCGCGCGCGCCAACCCGTCGCGCCGGATCAGCTATGCGCGCGCGGCCGAGCGGGCGACCCGGCTGGGCGGGCGCTTCAGCGGGCACGACGTACCGGAGGACCTCAACGCAGTCACCACCGCTGCGGTCGCGAACCTGGCAGGCAGCGGCCTGATCGGCGTCGCCCGCGACAACCTGCCCCGCGACGGCACCGTGCCCGCGCTGGCGGCCGGGTTCATCGAGATCGAACTCGACGTCGAAACCGGCGCCTTCGAGATCGTCGACTACCTCGGCGTCGCCGACTGCGGCACCGTCGTGCATCCGCAGGGGCTCGCGGCCCAGGTCAAGGGCGGCGCGGTCATGGGCTTCGGCATGGCGGCGCTCGAGCGTCACGTCTACGACCGGCGCTACGGGGTTGCAGGGAACATCGGCTTCCACCAGGCCAAGCCGCCGTCGTACCTGGACGTCCCGTCGCACCTCGACTGGGCCGCCACCGACATCGCCGACCCCCAGAATCCGGTGGGCGCCAAGGGTGTGGGCGAGCCGCTGATGGGGTGCTCCGCGGCCGCGCTGCTCTGCGCCATCTCCGACGCCCTCGGCGGCCACTACTTCAACCGCATCCCGGTGGTCCCGGACATGATCGTCAACGTGCTCGCCGAGCAGGCCCAGTCGCACCGGCCGCTCGAGGTCAACACGCAGTGAGCAGGCCCGGGAGGCGGCCATGATGAACGACATGATGACCCGTTTCGACCTGCTCCAGCCGGCCGACCTCGACAGCGCGCTCGACATGCTGAGCCGCCACGGAGCCGACGCGTGGCCGCTGGCCGGCGGCTACGACAGCTTCGACTGGTTCAAGAACCGCGGCAAGCAGCCCGCCGTGGTGATCGATCTCGAGGGGATCGCTGAACTGAAGGGTGTAAGGGAGTTGGAGGGCGGAGTCGGCCCCGGCGGCGGCGGTGGCATCGAGATCGGCGCGATGACCACACTGGCCGCGCTGGAGGCTGACCCCCTCATCCGTTCACGCTACGCGATCCTCGCCGACGCCTCGGCCGAGGTCGCGAGTCCCCAGATCCGCAACGCGGGCACCATTGGCGGCAACGTCTGCCAGGACACGCGCTGCTGGTACTACCGCTACGGCATGACCTGCTACCGGGCGGGCGGCAACACCTGCTACGCGGGCGCTCCGGGCGCGATGAACCGCGAGCACGCCATCTTCGGCGCGGACCGCTGCGTGGCCGTCACCCCGTCGGACGTCGCCCCGGCGCTGGTGGCGCTGGACGCTGAAATGGTGGTGCGGAGCGCCCGCCGCGAGAAGGTCGTCCCCGCGGCGGAGTTCTTCATGCCGCCCGGCGTCGACATCACGCGCATGACCGTGCTGGGAGAGCGCGACCTGCTCACCGCGATCCGCATCCCGGACCGCTGGGCGGGCGCCGACTTCCACTTCGAGAAGGTGGCGGACCGGAAGACCTGGGACTTCGCGCTGGTGAGCGTGGCCGCGGCGGTGCGGACGAGCGGCGGCGGGGACGGCCGGGGCGTCATCGAGGAAGCCCGCATCGTCGCCGGGGCCGTGGAGTGCGTCCCGCGCCGCCTGACCGCCGTCGAGGACCTGGTGCGGGGACGGCCCCGCGACGAGGAGACGGCGGAGATGGCCGGCGAACTGGCAGTCCGGGGCGCCGATCCCCTCGACTACAACCACTTCAAGATTCCGCTGCTCCGGAACCTGGTGAAGCGGGCGGTTCGCCCTACCGCCTGAACCGCACCCACTTCGTGATGCGGCGCTGGGACACCTCGGCGCCGTACACGTTGCCCTCGTCGTCGACCGCGACGCCCTCGGGACCGCTGAACCCCATCACGTTGGAGCGGTCGTCGGGCAGGAAGTGGTGCACCCATCCCATGCGCGCGTCGCCGATGCGGATACCCTTCTCCCACCCCGCGTTGCGCTGCCCCGTGAACTCGTTGGGCGCCGGGCTCGACTCGGAATCGGCCACGTAGATGTTGTCGTCGGCGTCGATGTAGAGGCCGCTCGGGCGCCCGAACTGCGTCCAGATCGCGAGGAACTCGCCCTCCTGGTCGAAGATCTGGATGCGGTTGTTGTAGCGGTCGCCCACGAAGATCCGGCCCTGCGAATCCATGGCGAGCGCGTGCGGATCGCGGAACTGCTTGGGCCCGTAGCCGAGCTCGCCCCAGGTTTCCATGTAGGTGCCGTCGGGGGCGTAGCGGACGATCCGGCCCCGGGTGCGGTCGTGCGAGTCTGCGACGTAGATCTGTCCGTTGGGAGCGACCAGCACGTCGGAGGGCTGGGTGAGGTGGGTGGGCGGGTCGCCGGCTTCCCCGGGCGTGCCGATCGTCATCAGCAGCTCGCCCTCGGGAGAGAACTTGAGCACCGTGTTGCCGGTGGTGGTCGCCATGGACCGCCACGCGTCGGTCACCCAGACGTTGCCCTCGTGGTCGATGTCGATCCCGTGCGGCCAGGCGATCAGGCCGGCGCCGAAGCTGCGCAGCAGGTTGCCCTCCTTGTCGAAGAGCAGGATCGGATCGACGTCCGAGCCAACACAGGTGTTCCGGCCGCAACGCTCCGCGACCCAGATGTTCCCGTCCGGCGCGATCTCGATGGCGCTCGTCGAGCCCCACTCGCGCCCTTCGGGCAGCTCGCCCCAGCCGTAGATCGGGCGGAAGGGGTTGCTGGTGTCGTGCTGGGCTTGAACGGGCGCGGCCACGGCGGCCATGACTGCAATGCTCGCCGCACAAATCGATCTGATCATTGCTTCGTCTCCGGGTTGAGGGGGCGGTGCCAGCATAATCGGGTGGCCGCGAAGCCGCCACCGGGCTATCTCCTGCGAACCCTCCAGGCCGCGTCCAGGCCGCGGTCGAACGTCATGAGGTTGTGCGCGTTCCGTCGGAGGCAGCAGGCGAGGTGAACCAGGTCGCGGGCTTCGAGGCCGGGGTGCTGCCCCATCAGGGTCCGTGCCATTTCGACATCGGCCCGGTCCATGGACCAGACCTCGTCCACACACCGGTCAACCAGCGCCCAGGCGTCGTCGAGAACGGAAAACCGCCGGGTCCGCAAGTAGTAGTGGAGCAACTCCTGCAGAACCTCCGCCGAGGTGACGAGGCGGTCGTGACGACAGAGCGCATCGGCCACGAAGGCACGTGCCTGGTCGCGCAGAGGATGTGCGCGGCCGACGTGATGAATCAGGACGCTCGCATCGAGGAAGACCGTCACTCCCCCAGCCCCGCGATCTTCGAAGCCGCGATGATGCGCTTCGCCTCTTCCCAATCGGGCTCGGGCGCGTCGGATCGCCGCGCATCGCAGGCCGCGTTGAACTCGCGCAGCTCTTCCAGGGTGAACTTGGCGGGACGGGCTCCGGCGAGCTTTTCGTCGGCCGCCTCACGGAGCCACTGCCCGAGGGACTTGCCCTCGCGTCGGGCCTGGCTCCGGTACGAAGTCTTGGCGGTTTCGCTGACTACGAAGTGGATTCTGGCCATGGGATGCCCAGCGGTATGTGGGACGTTGCACAATGTAATAACACATTGCCATGCTATGCACAATTTGATTGCGCAATGGCTCGGCGTCAGCGCCGGATCGAATCCCCCGGCAGCGCGGGCGCATGCACCGGGTCACGCCTCACGCGGGTCGCCTGCTCGAACGCATATCCCAGCGCGAGCAGCCGGGCCTCGCTGAACTCACGCCCCAGGAACGAGATCCCCACTGGAAGGCGGTCGCCCGTGTAGCCGGCGGGCACGATCAGGTCGGGGAGGCCGCTCAGGTTGGCCAGATTGGTGGCGGATGGGGCCGGATTGGGCGCCGACGAGCCGCGGTAGACGCCCGTGGGGCCGGGCCGCGTGGGCGACGTGGGGTAGACGATCGCGTCGAGGCCGTGGTCGTCCAGCAACCCGACGAGAAGGTCGCGCACCAGCGGCAGACCGTGGTCGCGCATGGCCGCGTACTCGGAGTCGTCGAGGGATCCGCCGTCCAGTTCCTGCTCGAAGAAGCTCCAGCGGGTGGGATTGGGCCTGCCGCCGTCGGGCAGCGGAGCGAGGATCTTCTTCGCGCGCTCGACCATCTCCTCCACGGTGCGCGGATAGCCCGGCGAAAGCGTGGCCAGGTAGGCCTCCATCTGCACCGGGAACTCGCGGAAGCGGATGGTCTGGTAGAACTCGGCCTTCGCGTCGAGAAGCCACGGCGGGTAGCGCACGTCAATCACCATCGCTCCGGCCTCGCGCAGGGCATCGAGCGCGGCCTCGATGATCCAGTCGACCTCGGTGTCGTAGCCGAGGAAGTCGCGCGCGATACCGATCCGGGCACCGGCGAGGGCGCCTTCGTCGAGGGCCCGGGTGTAGTCGGTCTCGTAGCGCCCGGCACTGGCAGCGGTCGCAGCGTCGGCGGGATCGACGCCCACCATCGCGCTCAGCATGACGGCCAGGTCGTACACACTCCGCGCCATCGGGCCGGCAGTGTCGAAGGAGAGCGCGAGGGGCACGATCCCGTCCCGGCTCAGCAGCCCCAGCGTGGGCTTGAGCCCCGCGATGCCGTTCGAGGTGGAGGGCCCGCGAACCGAGCCGCCGGTGTCGGTGCCGATGCCGAGCTGCGCGTACACGGCCGCGATGGCCACCCCGGTACCCCCGGAGGATCCCGACGGCGTGCGGCCGAGGTTGTGCGGGTTGAGCATGGGGCCGTCGATCGAACTCATCTGCACGCCCGAGGCGAGCTCGCTCATGTTCGCCTTGCCCAGGATGATCGCACCCGCCTCGCGCAGCTTCCGCACGATGAAGGCGTCGTCGGGCGGGACCGAACCGCGCAGCAGGATCGAGCCTGCGGTCGTCGGCATGTCGTGCGTGTCGACGTTGTCCTTGAGGATGACCGGAATTCCGTGCAGGGCCGAGCGCGGCCCACTGCTCAGCCGTTCCGCGTCGAGGGCGCGAGCGGCTTCCAGTGCATTGGGATTGAGGGCGATCATTGCGTTCAGGCGCGGCCCCTGGTCGTCGTACGCCCGTATGCGCGCCAGGAAGAGCGAGACCAACTGCTCGGAGCTGAGCGATCCTGACGCGAAGGCGGCGTTGAGGTCGGCGATCGTGGCCTCGGATAGGGGGATCGACTGCGCGAACGCGGCCTCGCCGGTCCCCGGTGCCGCCGGGGCTGCCAGGCCGACAATGCCGGCGGCCATGCACACGACCAACAGCCGCGGAAGCCCGCGGGTCCCTGCGCGAATACTCATGACGTGGTGCAAACTGCGCCTCCTTCGTGGTCTACCGCATCCGATCGAAAAAAACCGCGCCCGCAAGTCTCCGAAACATCCCCCAGGTCACCAGTCCGGCGTCCAGAGCCCTGGCCACGGGCAGGTGGTCGTAGCCCCAGCGGGCCGCGTGCTTCCACCTCGGCCTGGTGTAGGCCCTGCGTATGACCTGGCCCGGGTGCGGCCCGCCACTCTCCAGGTAGTCCGTGACGGCGTCACCGGCGAGCCTGCCGAACCGGTAGGCGTTGTGAATGCCGCCGGCGGTCAGCGGGGACACCATGCCTGCCGAATCGCCGATGAGGACCACGTCGTCCCCGTGGAAGTTCCGCAAGAGTCCACCGATCGGGATCACGCCGCCCCGCTTTTCCAGCACACGCTTCCCCGACAACCCGAACAGGGGATCGATTCTGCGGATGAAGCCCGGCATGTCGGCGCGGCGGTGGCGATGGACGGCCAGGCCGACCTGGGTCGCGGCCACTCCGGGCACCACCCACCCGATGTAACCGGGCGCATACTTCGAGTCGATGAAGCAGTGCAGGCAGTCCCCCGCGCTGCTCAACGGCTCGAACTCCCACTCCACTCCCTTGAGCAGCCGGCGGTTGCAGTCAAGACCGAAGCTCTCGGCAACACGGGAGCGGGCGCCGTCGGCGCCGACCAGGAAGCGGCAGGCGACTCCGGAGTCCCTGAGCGAAAGCCCGTTCTCCGGCAGGCCATTCCCCGACGGCCCATTCCCCGGCGGCCCATTCCCCGGCGGCCCCACCCCCTGGAACCGCTCCCCGAACCGCACCTCGGCACCGGAGCGCCGGGTTTCTTTGACCAGATGGCGCATCAGCCGCGCGGTATCGGTCGCCATGAAGAAGTAGCGGTCGCCGTTGAGTTCCACGAAGCGGTGGCTGGGCGTGTAGACCCGGACACGGCTGATCCGTCGGACCAGGGCGCTGGGCGCCGCCCACTCCTCCCACGCTTCCCGGACGAGGATCCCGGTGGTGTGAATCCGCTCGCCCGGCTCCGTCTTGCGCTCCAGGACCACCACCGAGAGCCCGCGCTGCGCGGCCCGGCGGGCGCACGCGAGGCCGGCGAAACCGGCACCAATGACGGCGATGTCGTAGTTTGCGGTCATATCTCGATCAGCCAGGCTCGCCGAACCCCCTTGTCAGGACTGCCAGCATGACCACGCTCCAAGGCTTTCGCGTCTCCCCACGCCTGCTTCCCGTCACGATACCGCTCCTCTTCGCGTCCGCGCTGACCGCGCAGAGCCCGAATCGCGAGCCGGGCGCGCGTATCGATCCCGCACCCGGCTACAATCTGCCACCCGGCCCCGTGGCCGAACTGTTCGCGACGGACCCAACTTCGCCACCCTGAATCATATCAGCCCGGACGGGGACCACTTCGTGATCCCGCTCTCGACCGAGCTTTCCACCCTGGAGGAAGTTGGAGAGGAGACCCTCCGCTTGGGGATGCTCGAGATCCGTCCCCGCACCGACCGGCCGTGGCACCTGGACCTCTACGGCCTGTACGGCCTGCGCTTCTACTCGCTCTCGACGCGCTCCCAAACCGATGTCGATCTTCCCGAGGGCGTCTACATCAGCGACCTCATGTGGTCGCCGGACGGGTCGCAGCTCGCCTTCCTGGCGCACCTCGACGACGCCACGCAGGTCTGGATCGCCTCGCCCGGCGACGGCTCGGTCCGTCCGGCTGGCGACACCCACGTCATCACGACGATCGGCACCTCGTCGCGCGGCCAGGGCGCCGATCCCTCGCGCATGCTGCAGTGGACGCCCTCGGGCTCGCTCATCACGCTAGCCGCGCCGGCGGACCGCGGGCCCCCTCCCCCGC
>VYAQ01000035.1 GCA_009844885.1 Gemmatimonadota bacterium | reverse complement strand
TCGGAACCGCCGCTGCCGATCGAACGGGGTGCGCCGCGGATGGGCGAACATACCTAGGAAGTGCTGCGCGACTACGGCTTCTCGTCGGACGAGATCGCGGGGCTGGTCCGGGCGGGTGCGGTGGGTGGCCCTGGTTGACACGTTGCCCGCTGGACCGGAGCATCATCCCGTGACCCTGCAAGACCAGGAGTACCGTCCCATGTCGATGTGCCACCCGTCCCGTCCCTTCCTCGCGGCACGCGTTCTGGCGGTCGCGATTTTTTCATCGTCGTTCCAGGTCGCGTCCGCAGACGCCCAGGCCCCGGACGCCGGCAGCTATTCCCCCGCCGTCCACGAGGTGATCGAGGAGCGCGGCCACCTGGTCCCCATGCGCGACGGGGTGCACATTTCGGCGGACATCTACTTCCCCGATGGTGAGGGTCCCTTCCCGGCGATCCTGACCATCACCCCGTACGACAACAACGGCCCGCGCGACCGGGCGCGGTGGTTCGCACGGCGCGGGTATGTGGTCGTGCTGGCGGATTCCCGCGGCCGCTACGATTCGGGCGGCGAGTGGGATCCCTTCATCGTCGAGCACAAGACGGACGGGTACGACCTGGTTGAATGGATCGGGGCGCAGCAATGGTCAAACGGGAACGTCGGCATGATCGGCGGCTCGTACCTCGGCTGGACCCAGTGGTGGACCGCCAGCCAGGCGCCGCCGTCGCTGAAGGCGATCGCGCCGGAAGTCGCGCCCCCCGATCCGTTCCACAACATCCCCTACCAGCAGGGGGTCATGCTCGGGCCCTTCGTGGACTGGGCCGCGTGGATGTCCGGGCGCACCGCTCAGGTGAAGGAGGAGGGGCCGTACGGAGGGTTCACGAACTCACGCTGGGAGGATCTTCTGCACACCCCCTACCTGACCCTCGACGAGGCCCGGGGGATGAGGGACGGTGGCTGGTGGAAGTCCTGGATCAACGGTTACGTGGCCACCGATCCGTATTGGGACGGGATGGAGTACCAGTCGCCGGAAACCTGGTCGCGCATCACCGTGCCCGCGCTGAACATGACCGGCTGGTTCGACGCCGATTTCCCGGGATCGCCCATCAATTACCTCGGGATGAAGGCCCACGGCGCAACGCCCGAGTCCCGGCGTCCCCGGCTGATCATTGGTCCCTGGTTCCACGGCCTGAACGATCGCGTCGTCGGCGGCATCGACTACGGACCTGAGGCCCGGATCGACCTTGACGGCTACATAGCGCGCTGGTACGACCACTTCCTCAAGGGGATCGACAACGGCGTCGAGAACGACCCGCCCGTGTACGTGTTCGTCATGGGGCCGAACCGGTGGTACACGGCCGACGACTGGCCGCTGCCGGGGACCGAGTGGACCGACCTGTACCTCACGTCGAGCGGCGGCGCGAACTCCAGCCGGGGCGATGGCCAACTGTGGTGGGAGATGCCCGCAGTGAACGGATCCGACACATACATCTATGACCCCGCCGACCCGACCCCGTCCCCCTACGGCGACCACGGGCACATTCCCGGCGCCGTGGAAGCGGGCGGCCCGGCGTTGCGCGACGACGTCCTGGTCTACGAGACGCCCGTCTTCCAGGAGCCCGTAGAGGTCACGGGACCGATCGAGGCGGTCCTCCATGTGTCGACCACGGCGCGCGACACCGACTGGATGGTGCGCCTGGTGGATGTCGGGCCGGACGGGTCGGCAATGCTCCTGGCCGAGGCCGTCATGCGCGCGCGCCACCGCGACCCCGGTAACGACGGCCGCTTCAACCCCAACCGCCTGAGCGAGATCGAGCCGGGGCGGACGTACCGTTACCGCATGGGCTTCTGGCGCGTGACCGGCACCGTGTTCGGGCCCGGCCACCGCATCCGCGTCGAGATCTCCAGCAGCTATTATCCTTTCTATCTGCGCAATCTCAACTCGGGACGCGACAACGCGGGGCTGGCGGGACCGGACGAGGCGGTGGTGGCCACGCAGACCATCCACCACGGACCGGCCCATCCGTCCAAAGTCGTGCTGCCCGTGATTCGGAGGCGATAGACCGTGGACCTGCTGGGAATCGATTTCAGCCTCGACCGGTTGATCGAACTGTGGAATGGCATGGTCAACTATTCCGTGCCGCTGCTGGTGCCGACCGCAGGCTCCGTCCTGCTTGCCGCCGTCCTGTACTTCCTGGGCGGCTGGATTCTGCGGCGCCTGCAGAAGCGCCTCGCCGCGAGGACCGAAACCGATCTCGACGACGAGCTGGTGCGAACCGTCCGCCATGCGTTCAAGCTGACCGTAGTGGCGTGGGCGCTGTGGCAGGTTGTCGGCCTGTGGGTGCCCCTGCTCGGCGCCGAAAACACCGACGGCGACTGGGTGGCCTACGCGACTCAGCCCCGCGACTGGGTCTGGGGCATCTGGATCGCGGTCGTTTTCTTCCCGTTGAGCCGCTTTGTCGGCCACCTCATGCGCAGCTTCGAGACAAGGATAATCTCGCGCACCGGCGATACGGCGCTCGACGAAACCGCCCTGCCGATGATCAACCGATTCGTGCGCTTCATTGTGATCGCGATCGGCATCCTCCTGGCCATGACCCACCTGGGGCTCGAGATCGCCCCCCTCCTCGCGGGCGCCGGCGTGGCCGGTCTGGCCTTGTCCCTCGCTGCCAAGGACACGCTGTCGAATCTGATCGCCGGCGTGCTCCTGATCATGGACCGGCCCTTCCAGGTGGGGGACAGGATCGAGCTGTGGAACGCGCCCCGGGAGACGGGCACGTGGGGCGACGTTATCGAGATCGGCCTGCGGGCGACGAAGATCCGCAATCCGGACAACCTGGTGGTCGTGGTGCCGAACAACGAGATCATGCGGCGCGACATCATCAACTACACCATGTCGGGCGAGGACATCCGGCTGCGGATCCCCTTCTCCTGCGCGTACGAGTCGGACATCGAACGCGCGAAGGTGCTGCTGAAGGAGGCTGCGGGCGAGGTACAGGGCGTCAAGCTGGAGCCGGCGCCGATCGTGATTGTGCGGGGCTTCGGGCCGTCGGAGGTGAACCTGCAGCTGCGCGTGTGGATACAGGAGGCGCGGAATCGGCGCCGGATTGCCGACGAGATCACCGAGAAGGCCATGTTGAAGTTCGCCGACGCCGGCATCGAGATCCCCTACCCGAAGCGGGAGCTGTACATCAAGGGGGGTGGCGCGGAGGGGTTGGGAGGTTGATGAGCCTCAGTTACCGACTGCTCATTCCCGAACTCCTCGCCGGCGGACGGCACGCCGGCCACTCCGTCCCCTCCGGCATCGCCCGCCGCGTCCGCGGCATCGGCTCCGGATCCCTGGACGCCAGGTAGACGAACATCGCGGTCATCACCGCGTCGTCGCGCAGGTCCTCGAACACGATCTTGTCGAAGGTGTCGCGGTTCGTGTGCCAGGTGTAGATGCTCGTGTCCCAGCGGTTGTCGGCGATGTTCATCTCGCTGCGGCCGGCACCCACGTGGAAGCTGAATGCCGGCACGCCCGCGCACAGGAAGGACGCGTGATCCGTCCCGCCGGACTCGGGCATTCCCGGAATCTCGAGCGTGACCAGGTCCGCCAATTCGCTCGGAACCGCCGCCAGCCACCTGCCGAAACGCCCCGCGGCCGCGGCGAAACCCTGCATGGGGATGAAGGTGACCGGTCCGTTCCCGTGATCGACGTTGAATACCGTGTGGGTGCGGTCGAGAATCTCGGGGTTGTCCTCGACGAAGGCGCGTGATCCGTTCAGACCCTGCTCCTCGCCGTTCCACAGCGCGCCGATGATGGTGCGGCGGGGGTTCGGAACCGTGCTCTTCAGGATGCGCATCGCCTCCATGATGGCCACCGCGCCCGTGCCGTTGTCCAGCGCGCCGTCGGCGCCGTCCCAGGAGTCGTAGTGGCCTCCGAGGATCACGTACTCCTCCGGCTCGGCGGTGCCCGGGATCACGGCGAAGGCGTTGAAGACCGGCACCTCGCCGAGGAAGCGGGCCTGGACGTCGACGCGCAGCACGGGCCCCTGATCGTTCTCGGCCAGCCGGTACAGGAGCCCGTACGCCTCGCAGCTCAGGTCCAGGACCGGTGCCCGCTGGGCGCGGGTGCCGAAGATCTTGGTGACGCCCCATCCCTCGGACCATTGCGACCGGATGACCGCGGCGGGTTCGGCGACGCTGAGCACCTCCGGCAGCGAGCGCTGATCGAACCCCGTGTTCCCCACGCGGTCGCCCCACTCCGCGATTGCGCGCTCGCGCTCCGCTGTCATGCGGGCTGTCGTCTCGGGCCGCGCGAACTGCTCCAGGTTGTCCGGCGCACGGCAACTCGGCTCCGGGCGCGAAGTGAGCACGAACTTGCCGCGCAGCTCCGACAGCGATGCCTGGAAGGCTCCCGGGCTGCCGGCGTGCGGCAGGATCACCACTTCCGCCTCGACCGGTCCGTCCGTGGCCGGACTCCAGGCAGCGGCCATGCCCTCGAGCGAGCGCACGCGCGGTGCGATCAGATCAATGTGGGTAATCCCCCGTTCCCAGCCCCGCCAAGTGCCGTACTGCTCCTTGTAGGCATCGATGCCCCACTCCGCGTACTTCGCGAGCGCCCAGTCGTTGGCGCCGGCCATGGCGGGCGAGCCGGTCAGGCGCGGCCCGATCGAGTCCATCATCACCTGACCGAGCTCATGGACCTGCGAGCGCTCCACGCCCTCCTCCCAGATCGCCCGGATCACAGGGTCGTCGGAGGGATAGGATTGGGCCGCGGCACGCCCCGTTCCCGGCATCAGCGGAACCGTCAGTGTGGCCAGGATGGCCAGCGGACAGAAGAGCCAGACTCGTACAGAGAACTTCATGGGTCGCTCCGCGAAAAGGACTTGACCTGCCACACGCGATACTATCGCGATACTATAGAGTCCACGCGAGAGTCCACGCACGCCTTTCAACCCCCGAGGAAACACCGGATGCCCACGAAGAACAAGGACTGGTGGCCGAACCAGTTGAGCCTCAAGGCCCTTCACCGACACGCCCGCTCGGCGGACCCCATGGGAGACGACTTCGACTACGCCGAGGCGTTCAATTCGCTCGACCTCGACGCCCTGAAGCAGGACATCGAAGAGGTAATGACCACCTCCCAGGACTGGTGGCCGGCCGACTACGGCCACTACGGGCCGCTCTTCATCCGGATGGCCTGGCACAGCGCGGGCACGTACCGGATCAGCGACGGTCGCGGCGGCGGTGGGGCGGGTACCCAGCGTTACGCGCCCCTCAACAGCTGGCCCGACAACGCCAACCTCGACAAGGCGCGCCGGCTGCTCTGGCCGATCAAGCAGAAGTACGGCCGGAAGATCTCCTGGGCCGACCTCATGATTCTGGCCGGCAACTGCGCCCTCGAGTCAATGGGCTTCAGGACGCTCGGGTTCGGCGGGGGCCGCGAGGACGTGTGGGAGCCCGAGGACATCGACTGGGGCTCCGAGGATACGTGGCTCGGAGACGAGCGCTACAGCGGCGACCGCGAACTCGACGAGCCCCTGGGCGCCGTACAGATGGGTCTGATCTACGTGAATCCGGAGGGGCCGAACGGCAAGCCGGATCCGCTCGCGGCGGCGCGGGACATACGGGAGACCTTCCGCCGCATGGCGATGAACGACGAGGAGACGGTCGCGCTCATCGCCGGCGGGCACACGTTCGGCAAGGCGCACGGCGCGGCCGATGTCGGCCGGTATGTCGGTCCGGAGCCGGAGGGCGCCGACCTGGAGGAGCAGGGCCTGGGCTGGAAGACCCGTTACGGTACCGGCAAGGGCGTCGACTCCGTCACCAGCGGGATTGAGGGCGCATGGACGACCGACCCGGTCAGGTGGGACAACAACTTCCTCGAAAACCTGCACGGCTACGATTGGAAGCAGGTGAAGAGCCCTGCCGGTGCGGCGCAGTGGACCCCGAAGCACGGCGCGGGTGTTGACACCGTGCCGGACGCCCACGATTCGTCGAAGAAGCACGCCCCCATGATGCTGACGACGGACCTCTCGCTGCGGATGGACCCGGTCTATGCACCGATCGCCAAGCGCTTCCTCGAGAATCCCGACGAGCTGGCGGACGCGTTCGCGCGGGCGTGGTACAAGCTCACGCACCGCGACATGGGGCCCGTCGCGCGGTATCTCGGTTCCGATGTGCCCGCCGAGCCGCAGCCGTGGCAGGATCCCGTGCCGGACGTCGACCATGAGCTGATCGACGCGGACGACATTGCGGACCTCAAGGGCATGGTCCTCGCCTCGGGGCTCTCGATCGCCCAACTGGTTTCGACCGCATGGGCATCCGCGTCGACGTTCCGGGGCACCGACAAGCGCGGTGGGGCGAACGGGGCGCGTATTCGTCTGGCGCCGCAGCGCAGCTGGGCAGTCAACGATCCGTCGGAGTTGGCGAAGGTGCTCGGGGTCCTTGAAGGGATCCAGGAGGACTTCAACCGCACGCAGGGCGACGGGAAGAGGCTGTCGCTCGCCGACCTGATCGTTCTGGGCGGGTGCGCGGCCGTCGAAAAGGCGGCCAGGGACGGCGGGTACGACGTCGTGGTGCCGTTCGCGCCCGGTCGCACCGACGCGTCGGAGGAGCAGACCGACGCGGAGTCGTTCGCCGTGCTCGAACCGGGGGTGGACGGGTTCCGCAACTTCGGCGAAGACGGAAATGGCCGGTCGACGGCGGAGTTGCTGGTGGACCGGGCGGACCTGCTGACCCTGACCGCGCCCGAGATGACGGCGCTAGTCGGCGGCCTGCGCGTGCTGAATGCCAACTCCGGGAGGTCTGCACTCGGCGTCCTTACGGACCGGCCGGGGACGCTGACCAACGACTTCTTCGTGAACCTGCTCGACATGGGTATCGAATGGCAGGCATCCGCCGAAGATCAGTTCGAGGGTCGTGATCGTGGGACGGGCGAGACGAAATGGACCGGCAGCAGCGTCGACCTCATCTTCGGTTCGAACTCCGAACTCCGGGCGTTCGCGGAAATCTACGCGTGCGACGACGGGCAGGAGGCGTTCGTGCGCGACTTCGTGGCGGCGTGGGACAAGGTGATGAATCTGGATCGCTTCGACTTGGCCTGACCGTGCGTCTCAAGGGCAAGCGGGCGCTGGTCACCGGCGCGTCCCGGGGCATCGGCCGGGCCATTGCCTTGGGGCTCGCCCGTGAGGGAGCGAGCGTGGCGATCAACTACCGGCGGAGCCGCGGAGATGCCGAGAGCGCCGTGCGCGAGATTGAGCGGATGGGGCGCCGGGCTGTAGCGGTGCAGGGTTCGACGGATTCCCGATCGGATGTCGAACGCTTCATCGCCGAGGCGCACGACTTCCTGGGTGGTCTCGACGTCCTGGTGAACAACGCCGGGATCCTGAAGCGCACGCCGTTCCTGGAGATTGATGAGGAGGAGTGGGACGCCATCCTCGCCGTGAACCTGAAGGGCTACTTTCTGGTGGGGCAGGCGGTGGCGCGTCGCATGGTTGCGGCAGGGACGCCGGGTGCGGTCGTCAACGTGTCGTCGGCCGGGCAGGCGGTGGCCGGCCCGAATCTTGCCCACTACTGCGTTTCGAAGGCGGGGGTCGAGATGCTGACCAAGGAGATGGCGCTCGAGCTCGCGTCCCACAACATCCGGGTGAACGCCGTGGCACCGGGTTTGATCGAGACCGACATCAACCGGTCCGACATCGCGCAGGACTCCTTCCGCGAGGGCCGCCTGGCCCGCATACCGCTTCGGCTGATCGGTGCTCCGGACGATGTGGTGGGGGCGGTGGTGTTCCTCGCCGCGAACGACGAGGCACGACTCATGACGGGCGCTTCCGTGTTCGTCGATGGTGGCCAGACGATCTGGTGAATCGGGTCCGGTGCGGCTTCGGCCTGATGGTCGCGGCCCTCCTGCACGTGTCCTGCCGCGCCCCCGAACCCACCGATTCGGGGCAGCCCGCCTGGGAAGTCCGCTTCTCGCACGTGCTCTCGACGGGTTCGGAGCTTCACCTCATGGCGGAGCGCTTCCGGGACCTCATGCTGGAACGCACCGACGGACGGTTCCGCGTCGTCATCTATCCTTCGGGACAGCTCGGCGGCGAGCGCGTGGCCTTCGAACAAATACAGGTCGGCGCGGTGCACATGGCCATCACGGGCACACCCGTGCTATCGGGCTGGGTGCCGGAAGGGCAGATGTTCGACCTCCCGTTCCTCTTCGAGACCCGGGACCACGGGCTCGCCGTGATGAGCGGCCCCTTCGGGGACTGGTGGCGCGATCTTCTGCTGGAGCGGACCGGCGTCCGCTCGCTGGGCTTCCTCGACTACGGCTTCCGCCACGTCTATAACAAGCGACGGCCCGTCGAGCGCCCTGAAGATCTCGTCGGCCTCAAGCTCCGGGTCCTTCAGAACGCGACCTATCTGGCTGCCTATTCCGCGCTGGGCGTACAGGCGACCCCGATGAACTACGGCGAAGTCTACTCGGCGCTCCAGCAGGGCGTGATCGATGGCGGCGAGGCAAACGCCATCGGATTCGTGAGCAGCCGGCTCCACGAGGTGGCGAAGTTCTACAGCTTCACGTCCATCACCTACAACCCGATCACGCTGCTGGTAAACGAGCCGTTCTACGCGGGTCTTCCCGATGACATCCGAGCGACGGTCGATCGCTCCGCGGCCGACGCGCTCGCCTACCAGAGCCGGGTCGCTCGCCAGATGGAGACGGAAGCCATCGAGCAGATGCGCGCAAACGGCGTGGAGATCTCGCGGCCCGACCTGACGCCGTTCGCGCCGGCCGTCAGACCCCTTGTGCGGGACGAGCTTGCCGACCGGCTGCCGGACGGCGAAGCGCTGATTGCGAGACTGGTGGCGGAGGTGCAGCGCGCGGCGGAGGCGGAGCGCGAATGAAGCGGCGACTGCGGGCGCTCAACCGGGCCATTGTCGGGATCGAGACCTGGGCCGCAGGCGGCCTCTTGATCATCGTCTCCGGCGTGGTTCTCCTCCAGGTTCTGATGCGCTACCTCTTCGCCCAACCCAATCCCTGGAGCGAGGAGGTCTCGCGCTTCTGCTTCATCTGGCTGTCGCTGCTCGGGGCTTCGCTCGCGGTGGAGAAGCGGTCGCACTTCCGGTTCGACCAGGTCGTGCGGAAGCTGGAGCCGCCCGCGAGGAGAGCGGTGGAGGTGGCCGCCAGCGCGGTTGTGCTGCTCTTCGCGCTGCTGCTCATCGGCACCGGTATCGCTCTCATGGGCCTGACCATGGGAGAGCGGTCGGCGGCGCTTGATCTGCCGGTTGCGCTCGTGTATGCCGCGGCGCCGGTGTCCGGCGTGCTGATGGTGATCCACATGCTGGCGGAGTGGGCTGACGTCGCCGAGGGTTCCCCCTGATGGGCGGTCTCCTCGTCGGCATCTTCGGCCTTCTGGTGCTGGCGGCGGTCCCGATCGGCTTCGCGCTCGCGATCGCGGCCTTCGTGGCCATCGTTGTGGCCGATATCCCGCTCGTTATCATCCCGCAACAGATCGTCGCGGGCATGGACTCGTTCCCCATGCTCGCCGTGCCGCTCTTCATCCTGGCCGGCTTCCTGATGGATGTCGGGGGGATCAGCCGACGCCTGGTGACGCTGGCGCGGACCCTCGTGGGACACCTCCCCGGAGGGCTCGGGCAGGTGGTCGTCATGGCCGAGATGTTCTTCTCGGGCGTGTCGGGCTCGACGTCGGCGGACGCGGCCGCGATCGGCGGAATCATGGTGCCGCAGCTGACCGCGAACGGGTACAGCCGGGCGCGCGCAACCGCGATCGTGTCGGCGGCGTGCGGGATGGGGATCCTGATTCCGCCGGCGATCGTGATGGTCGTCTACGGCGTTATGGGCAATGTCTCGATCGGCGCGCTGTTCGTTGCCTCGATCATCCCCGCGCTCCTGATCGCCGTGGGGCTGATGACGCAGATCGGGTGGCAGGCGCGCAGGCAGGGGTGGCCGCGGGGCGAGCGCGCATCGCTCGCGGAAGTCCGCCGGGCGGCGGTCGACGCGTTGCTCCCCCTCTTCATGATCGTGGTGATTCTGGGCGGCATCCGCTTCGGGCTCTTCACGCCCACCGAGGCCGCCGCGGTTGCCGTCGCCTATGCGCTGCTTCTGGCCGGGCCGGTGTATCGGTCGCTCACCGCCCGTGAGCTGTGGAGCAAGATCGTCCAGACAGCCATCGTTTCGGGGATGGTCCTGTTCGTGGTAGGCGCGGCGCGCCTGCTGGGTTGGGTGCTGGCCATCATGCAGGCGCCGCAGTCGCTGGCATCGTCGGTGGTGGCGATGGGTGGCGGCCCGATCGGCTTCATGGTTCTTACCATCCTCATCTTCCTTGTGCTCGGTGCGATTCTGGAGGGGGTGCCCGCGGTGGTCCTGCTGACCCCGATCCTGCTGCCCCTGGCGACGCAACTGGGGATCGATCCCGTGCACTTCGGGGCCGTTATCGTGGCGACCCAGGGGATCTCGGTGTTTCTGCCGCCCGTCGGGGTGAGCCTGCTGGTGGCGTGCTCGGTCGGAGGGGTCGAGCCGGCGGACGTCGCGCGGCCGCTTTGGCCCTATCTGGCGCTGATGCTGGCGCTCACGGTGGCGATTGCGCTGGTGCCGGGAGTGGTGCTGTGGCTGCCCGGCCTGCTTGGGTACTGAGGCGGGCGGCTACGCCAGGCCCGTCAATACCGGATATCGCTCCGACCGACCGTCATTCCGATGTTACCGACCCGGCGTCCCATGGTGTAGTGCTCGCCGCTGCCGGCGGTCATCCCGAAGAAGTCCACGGCGGGCACGATCAGGCGATCGTCGTCGTCGACCACGCCCTCGATTACGGTCGTTGCCACGACCTCGGCGATGAAGAGCTTCCGCTCCGGGGGCACCTCGAGCGAATCGATGATACGGCACTCGCAGTGGATGGGAGACTCCGCCAGGGTGGGCGCATCGACTACGGTCGCCGCGCCTCGGGTCAGGCCTGAAAGCTCGAATTTGTCGGCGACGCGACTCGAGTTCATGTCGACGGTGTCGAACGCCTCGACCATCGATGCCACCGGCACGTTCAGCACGAACTCGTCGTGGAGCTCGAGGAGTGTCCTCGCCTGATGCTCCAGGCCCGCGCTCACCCCGATCTGGGGCGGGTCGCCGTTCACCACGAACGTCCATAGCACGGAGATCTCGTCGGGGTCGCCGGGTCGGCCGTTCACGGTGAGCAGGATTGCCGGGACGGGCGGGAGCATTGGGCCGGGTAGAGC
>VYAQ01000087.1 GCA_009844885.1 Gemmatimonadota bacterium | reverse complement strand
GCCGAGGTGGCGGGGCGTGGGGCCCGGGTGGCGCGCGTGGACGGCACCTTCGAAGAGGTGGTCGATGCGGGCCGGCGCCTCGCGCGGTCGGGCGACACGCTTCTTCTGGCGCCCGCGTGTTCCAGCTTCGATATGTTCGAGAGCTACGAAGCACGTGGAGCCGCGTTCCGGGCCCTGGCGTCGGAAGCCGGGAGGGGTGCGCGATGATGTCGGGGAGCGGGGTCTCGCGCGGGCGGCGCACGCGGTCTCGTGGCACCCGGGATTCGCGCCGACGCGCCACCTGGGCGCTCGATGTCGCCGCCAAGGCGCGTCGGTCGCTTCCCGAAACGGGAATCGGGCACGGCTGGGAGGCGACGGCCATCATGGCGTTGACGGCCGCGCTCCTGCTCTTCGGCCTCCTCACGCTGCACAGCGCGAGTTCCGTCATGGCACAGCGCGGCGACCTTCCGCACTACCACTACGTGGCTCGACAGGGAATCGGGGTTGCGATCGGGATCGTGCTCATGGTGACCTGCGCGCGCATCCCGTCGCTGTGGTGGCGACGGTTCGCGCACCACATTCTCGCGGGGGCCGTGGTGCTTCTCGTCATCGTCATCCTCCCCTTCACGGAAGCGATCGCGCCCACCGTGAACGGTGCTCGCCGCTGGCTTCGGGTCGGCGTCACCTTTCAGCCCTCGGACCTGGCCAAGCTGGCCGTCGTCGTGTGGACCGCGGCGCTCGCGGTTCGAAAGCAGCCGCTGATGCGCAACATGCGCCGCGGACTGGCGCCGTTCCTCGTCGGCTGGGTTCTCGTCCTGGTGCCGGTGGCGCTGGAGCCGGACCTGTCCACGGCATGCCTCATCGTCGCCGTGGCCATGTCCATCGTCTTCGTGGCGGGCGCACGCGTGGGACACTTCGTGGTGCTCGGCGTCGCCTGCATTCCCCTGGTCGGGCCGCTGCTCCTTTCCGGATACCGCGGTGCCCGCTGGGAATCCCTGTTGCTCGATCCCGGTGCCATACCGGACGGTTCGGCGTTTCAGAGCTACCAGAGCCTCGTGGCCATCGGCTCCGGCGGGGTGACGGGGGTCGGCTTCGGTGAGGGACAACAGAAGTTCGGGTTCCTGCCCGAGTCCCACAACGACTTCATCTTCGCCATGATCGGCGAGGAGTGGGGACTCGTGGGCACGGTCGCCGTCATTCTCGCCTTTCTCGCCATGATCGTGCTCGGCTTCAGGATCGCTCGCCGGGCCCGGGACACCTTCGGTGAACTCCTCGCCGTCGGCATCAGTTCCCTGATCGGATTCCAGGCATTCCTCCACATCGGCGTGGGTCTGGGCGTCATGCCGGCGACCGGCCTTTCGCTGCCGTTCATTTCCTACGGCCGCAGCAATCTCGTGGCCATGCTGGCGGCCGTTGGCATACTCCTCGCCGTTGCCCGGGAGGCGCCGGGATGCGAAATGAGACGCACCGCGGAGGGGACCGGATGATGATCGTCTTTTCCGGCGGAGGCACGGCAGGCCATTTCCATCCAGCCAGAAACATCGCCGAGGCGCTGTGCGCGGCCATGCCCGGTGTGGAACCCTACTTCGTGGGTACGGAAGGCCGCATCGAGGCCGCTGAACTTCCCACGCTCGGGTATCGGTACAGGCTGCTGCGGGTCGCGGGTCTGCGCAATCCGTTGCGGGAGGCGCGCCGGCGGGGGCCGGTGCCGCTTCGGGTCCGCCGGGCTGTGGGCGCGGCCCTGGACAGTCTGCGTGCGCTGTGGCTCCTCGCCGCGGCCGTCCTGCGGTTGCTGCCCGACTTCCGGAGGCGAGAAGCGGCAGCCGTGGTCCTCACCGGAGGCTACGTGTGCGCGCCGGCCGGCATTGCGGGACGTTTGCTCGGTCTTCCCGTGATACTGCAGGAACAGAACATGCACCCGGGCAAGACGACCCGGCTGCTCGCGCGGTGGGCCCGGCAGATCCACCTCGCGTACCCGGAGGCGGGCGCCGCGCTACCCGAACGCGCCCGGCAAAGGGTGATTCGGAGCGGCAATCCGATCCGGCCGCTGCCGCCCGCCGAAGCCCGCGGCAAGACGGCGGCGCGTCGCGCGCTGGGGCTGCCGGAGACGGGCACGCTGGTGCTGATCGTGGGCGGAAGTCAGGGCGCCCGCAAGATGAATCGTGCATCGATCGAAGTTCTGCAAGACGGATTGCCGTTCGATGGCGAATTCGTCTTGTGGGTAACCGGGCGGGCGCACCATGAGGAGGCCGAAGCGGCACTGGGCGGGTCGGCTTCCGATCGCTTCGCGGTCGTGCCGTACCTCGAGTCGGACGCGATGTACCAGGCGCTCGCCGCGGCCGATCTGGTCGTGTCGCGCGCGGGCGCCATGGCCACCTCCGAGTTCTTGGCCTGGGGACTGCCGGCGGTCCTGATCCCGCTGCCGACGGCGGCGGGCGATCACCAGACCGCGAACGCCCGGGGGCTGGCGGCAGCGGGGGCGGCGGTGCACCTGCCCGAGACCGATACCCTGACCGGGGCTCGGGTATGGAGCGAGGTCCGGCGATTGCTCGATACGCCCGGCAGGCTGGACACCATGTCACGCGCCGCCGCCGACCGCGCGCGGCCCGAGGCGGCCCGCGAGGTTGCAGCAGCCATCGCCGAGCTTCTGGCTCCCGGAGGGGAGACGTCGCGATGACGCCCCGACTGCGCGCCCTGGCTGCCCGCGGCCCCATTCACTTCATGGGCGTGTGTGGCGCGGGCATGGCGCCGCTTGCGGAGATGGTGCTCCGGAGCGGGGCCGAGGCGACCGGCTGCGACCTGGTGCGGGGTCGGCCGGTGGAAGTTCTGTGCAGTCTCGGGATGGGCTTCGCGCTCGGACATGATCCCGCGCACGTCGAATCCGTAGCCGCGGTGGTGGTGACCTCTGCGGTACCCTCCGACCACCCGGAGCTGCAGGCCGCCCGTGCCCGGGGGATTCCCGTGCTCAAGCGTTCGGTCGCGCTCGGGCAATGGGTGAACGAGGGTCGCGTTGTCGGCATAGCCGGCACGCATGGCAAGACGACGACGACGGCCATGGCCACGCACGTCCTGGAACACGCGGGCGTCGATCCCACCGGCGTCGTCGGTGGCGAAGTCCGCGGCTGGGGGGGCAACCTGAGGCCCGGCGGCTCGGATGTCTTCGTGGTCGAGGCGGACGAATACGACCGCTCGTTCCTCGACCTGGATCCCGGGGTGGCGGTCGTGACCAACGTCGAGGCCGACCACCTCGACGTCTACGGCGATCTCGCCGGGGTCCGCACATCATTCTCGGACTTTGTCGACCGTCTCGACCCCGGGGGAACCCTGTGGGTGTGCGGCGACGATCCCGGTGCCGCACGGATCGGCGTGGAGGGCGGGGCACGCACACGCAGCTACGGGCTCGGCGCCGGCGTGTCGCTCCGCGGGACCCTGGTGCGGGACAACGGGTCGGAGAGCGTCTTCCGCGTCACCGAGGACGGCGTGAGCGGCGGTGACATGACCGTGCCCCTCCCCGGGCTGCACAACGTCCGCAACGCGTTGGCCGCGGCTGGGGTGGGGCGGTCGTTCGGCGCGGCTTGGGACGATATCCGCTCCGGGCTTGCCAGCTTTCCCGGCGTCGGACGACGGTACGACATCCTGGGCGTCGCCGGCGGCGTGCAGGTGATCGACGACTACGCGCACCACCCCACTGAGATATCTGCGACGCTGGCGGCGGCGCGGCGGGCCAACCCGGGACGGCGCATCGTGGCGGTGTTCCAGCCCCACCTGTTCACCCGGACGCGGGACTTCCACACCGAGTTCGGCGGGGCCCTGGCCGCGGCCGACCTGGTCTGGGTCACGGATGTCTACCCGGCGCGCGAAAAGCGGCTTCCGGGCGTGACCGGGGAGCTTGTGGCGCGCGCGGTGCGGGGGACCGACACCCGCTACCACGCCGAGCTGGCCACGCTCCCCGACCGGGTGGCCGGCGAGCTCTCGCACGGCGACGTGTGCGTCGTGATGGGCGCGGGCTCGATCGAGGGCGCCGGCTCCGGGATTGTCGACAGACTGGCGGATCGCGCGGAGGCACCGCGATGAGCCGCTCCCTGATCCCGCCGCTCGAGCCCCGGGCCCGTGCGCGTGCGCGGCGCGGCTTACGGGCCGCCCTGGGGAGGTTCGCGAAGCGCATGATCCTCGTGCTCGGGATTGCCGGCGCCGGGGCCCTGCTGGCGTTCGCCGGCTTCCACTTTGCCGCCGAGCTGCCCTGGTTCCGCGTTGCCAGGGTGGAGATCACCGGCACCAGCTATCTGACCCGGGCCGAGATCCTGGACGCCGCCGGGATCGAGGCGGGCAGCAGCGTCCTGGAGAAGCGGTCGCGCCTCGAGGAGCGCCTCGAGGAGCTCGCGCTTGTGGAATCGGCGACGGTCGAGCGGGACCTGCCGTCCACGCTGTTGCTCGCGATCGACGAGGCGGAGCCCGTGGCCCTGGTCGCCGAACCGGTGGTCGTGCCGGTGGACCGCGCGGGGAATCGCATCCCGTTCGGCCCGCGCACCGCCATGCTGGACCTGCCGCTCCTGCGCGTCGTCCCGGCGGGAGCCTCCGCCCCATCGGGGCTGCCCACGCTGGCGCGGGAAGTGTCGCGGTTGGCGGAGCAGATGCCCGAGGTCTTCGCGGTCCTTTCGGAGGCGCGGGGCGGCGACCGCGAGGTGACCCTGCTGCTGGGTGAATCGGGCGTGAAGGTGCGCTATCGGCCCCCGTTTTCCGAACCGAGGTTGCGAGCCGCGATCCTCGCCATCAACGACTCGGCCAGGAGGTTCCCGGGCCGTTCTCCCCACGAGGTGGACCTGCGCTTCGACGACCAGGTGGTCGTGCGGACCGCGGCGTTGGTGGAAGCGGGGGGAGGATAGCGCCGATGAGATCTGTACTGGTCACGGGGCTCGATGTCGGTTCGACGACGACCCGTGCGGTGATCGGACGGCTTGTCCAGGACTTCAACCGTCCCGAGCTGCGCATCGTCGGCGTGGGGCGCACGCCCACGGTAGGGGTGCGCAAGGACGTGATCACCGACCTCGAGGGTGCGACGAACAGCATACGGGTTGCTGTCCAGGAAGCCGAACTGATGGCGGGGATGCGGGTGGACCGCGTGTACGTCGGCGTTTCGGGTGACCACGTGAGCGTGAACCGCTCCGTCGGTGTGGTGGCGGTCGCGGCCCACGAGATCGTGCCCAGGGACGTGGACCGCGTCCACGAGGTGGCGCAGGCCGTGCCGCTGCCCCGTGACCGGGAGCTCATGCACGCCATACCGCAGGAATACCAGGTCGACCATCAGCGCGGCATCAAGGATCCCGTCGGGATGCCCGGAACCCGCCTGGAGACCGATCTGTTCCTCGTCACCGGGTGCGCTACGGCCCTGGGCAACATCGTGCGAGCGGTCGAGAAGGCGGGCTACCGGGTGCAGGACGCGATCGTCGAGCCCCTGGCCGCGGCGCGCGCCGTGGTGCCCGAGGACGAGAAGGAGCTGGGCGTTGCGATGGTGGACATGGGGTCGGCCACGACCGGCCTGTCGGTCTACCAGGAGGGCAGGCTCTGCGATCTCGAGGTGCTTCCCCTGGGCGGCTCCATGGTCACGAGCGATCTGATACGCGGCCTTTCAATCCCGTTTGCGGAGGCGAGCCGTGTGAAGGAACACCATGGCGCCGCGCACGCGCGCATGGTGGATCCCACGGAATTCGTGGAACTGCCGGGAGCGAACGGCCACAGCCGCAAGGTTGCCCGCAGGTTCGTGGCGAGCCTGATGGAGGAACGCCTGCAGAGCATGTTCCTGCGGATCAGTCGCAGGCTGAACGGGAACTTCGGCGCCGATTCGCTGGCCGCGGGTGTGGTGATTACGGGAGGGGTGGCCCGGACGCCGGGCATCGTCGAACTGGCCCGAAAGTGCCTCGCAACGCCGGTGCGGATCGGCACACCGCGCGAGGGCCTTTCCGGCCTGCTCGATGTCGTTGCCGCGCCCGGGTTTTCCACCGCAACGGGACTCGCGCTGCACGGCGCCGATTACTTCATGGATACCGGTGAAGGCGCCTCCACCGTGGCCTCGGGCATGGTCACGCGAATGGGGGCCTGGCTCAAGGAATTCTTCTAGTGCGGACTGTCAAACCACGGGATCAGAGATCCCAGGAAAGGAGATGAGGCGATGATTTTCGAACTCGACGATGCCCCGAAGAACCGCGCCCTGATGCGGGTGATCGGAGTAGGCGGGGCGGGCGGCAATGCCGTCAACCGCATGATCGACGAAGACCTCGAGGGGGTCGAATTCATTTCGGCCAACACGGACGCGCAGGCCCTGAGCCGGTCCAAGGCGCCGCACGTGATCCAGCTCGGCAAGCGCCTGACCCAGGGTCTCGGTGCCGGGGCCCGGCCGGGTATCGGGCGGCAGGCGATCGCGGAGGACGCGGAAGAGGTCCGGGAAGTGCTCGAAGGGGCCGACCTGGTGTTCATCACGGCCGGCATGGGCGGTGGCACGGGGACGGGCGCGGCGCCGGTGATCGGCGAGATGGCGAGAGAGCTGGGCGCGCTGGCCATCGCGGTGGTCACGCGGCCGTTCGCGTTCGAGGGCAAGAAGCGTCTGCGTCAGGCCGAGCAGGGGCTGGCGGAGCTGAAGCGCACGGTCGACACGATGATCGTGGTCCCGAACGACCATCTCCTCTCCGTGGTCGGGAAGGGGACTTCGTTCAAGGACGCGCTGAAGCGGGCGGACGAGGTGCTCCTGCAGGCGACCCAGGGGATCAGTGACCTGATCCGCGTGAGCGGCGAGGTAAATGTCGACTTCGCCGACGTGCGCACCATCATGGCGTCGTGCGGTGCGGCGCTGATGGGCACCGGGGTCGGCCGGGGCGAGAATCGGGCCATCAGCGCGGCAAGGGACGCCGTCACTTCGCCGCTCCTCGACAACATCTCGATTCGCGGAGCCCAGGGCGTGCTCATCAACATCACCGGCGGTTCGGACCTGACCATCGACGAGGTGACGGGCATCTCGACGATGATCCAGGAGGAGGTCGGGGAGGACGCCGAGATCATCTTCGGCACCGTCCAGGATGCGACCATGGAGGGCGAGGTGAGGGTGACCCTGATCGCCACCGGCTTCAAGGAAGGTGGCGAGAGGCGGCAGGAGAACCAGGTGTTGCGCCCACGGTTCGGGGCCGCCCCGGTCAACCGCGCGACCGAGCACAGGCGGGCGGCTGCCGGGGGCGGTGTCGAGCCCCCCGCAGTCTTCCGCAGGGAAGCGGTCGGCGGGAGCCCGCAGGCGCACATCGGCGGCATGTACCGCGATGCCCCGGAGACAACCAGCCTGCATTCGCTGGGATCTCGTAGTACAATGGCACGACGTCCGGTTGCCGACGGTGGTCTGGGTGGCACGAGTGGCACCTTGATCCGCAGGGAACTGGAGCTGCCGACCTTCATCCGGAGGAACTACGCCTGATCCCGAAGCTCGACAAAGGGACGAAACGTGTGCTGAGCGCCGCAGTGCCGCTGGCGGGGGCCTTGGCCGTCGTCTTCGTCTCATGGAACCGCGACAGGGTGCGGGTGCCTGAAGCCGCTGCCCTGGACGACTTGTATGCGAACATCCCCGAGGTCGTGGACGTGCGCTCACTGTCCGCGGGCGTCACCTTCGGACAGCTTCTGGAAGACGCGGGCATGGGCGGGAACGATCGCAACAACCTTCTCCTTGCGTTCCGGGAGCAGGCGAACCCGCGGCGCATGAGGTCCGGCGCCGAGGTCCGGATCGTGCGGCGCCGATGGGGCGAGGATCCGCTTCGGATCGAAGTCGCTCTCGACCGTGACCGCCTGGTCCGCCTGGAGCGCGCCCGCAGTGGATGGACATCCTCGCTGGTCGAGCTGGTGACGACGACCGACACCGTGTTTGTCGCGGGGGAGATCCGATCGAGCCTCTGGACCGCCATTCTCGACAACGGGGGGCTGGGTGGCGTGCCGTTGACGGATCGGCGCCAGATGGTCGGCCAACTGGACCGGGTCTTCCAGTGGCAGATCGACTTCAGCCGCCAGATCAGGGACGGCGACACCTATCGCTTCGTCCTCGAGCGCGAAAAACGCCCGGACGGCAGCATGCGCACCGGCCGGCTTCTCGCGGCGGAGCTGGTGAACGCCGGCCGCCCCTACTACGCGATCCGGTTCGAGCCCCGCGAAGAGCCCCAGAGCTGGTTCGACCTGGAGGGGCAGTCCGTCCGCCGCGCGTTTCTCATGAAACCAATCGAGCTGAGCCGGATCTCCTCCGGCTTCACCAACAGCCGGTTCCACCCGATTCTACGGCGCTGGCGAGCCCATCGCGGGGTGGACTATGCCGCCAATTCCGGCACGCCTGTGCAGGCGACCGGTAGTGGCGTCGTCGTGCGCCGGGGGTGGGGCGAAGCCTACGGCCGGGTCATCGACATTCGGCATCCGAACGGCTTTCTGACACGCTACGCGCACCTCAGCGGGTGGGCGCGCGGGTTGGCCGTCGGCTCACGCGTAACCCAGGGCCAGGTCATCGGATACGTGGGCATGACGGGGCTGGCGACCGGGCCCCACCTCCACTACGAGATGCACGTCGGGGGCCGGCCGATCGACCCGATCGCGATCGATCTGCCCGCCGAAGCCCCCGTCCCTGCGGCCGACATGGAGCGCTGGGAGCGCGTGCGGGATCAGCGACTCCGGTTGTTGCTCGGCCTGCCCGGTCCCGAGACATTCCGAGAGCGGCGTACGGAAGCGCGGGTGGCGGATCCGGACGGCTGACCCGGCGCCCCAGGGCAGTCCGCGGACTACATTATAGACATGCTACCAGCGCTCTTTTTCCTTCTTGTTGCGGGCGGCGTTTGCGGTTGGGTCTACTACCGGCGTGAATTCCGCGTACGCGCACATCCGCTGCTCCTGGCTGCGCGGATCGGGGTGGTTGCGGGCGTGACGGCGCTGATCTGGAATCCGGTCGTCTCGACGGCACCCGCGGACTCGTCGCCGG
This sequence comes from Gemmatimonadota bacterium, assembly GCA_009844885.1. Taxonomy (GTDB): domain Bacteria; phylum Gemmatimonadota; class Gemmatimonadetes; order Longimicrobiales; family Gaopeijiaceae; genus Bin94. The sequence goes on along the minus strand of VYAQ01000087.1, from coordinate 2,241 downwards.
CGCGTTTCGTAATCCTCGATGCAAGCGCCTCCATGAGCGCCGTTGCTCCGGACGGGGCTCCGCTCTGGGATTCTGCGGTGACACGTGCACGGCAACGGGCCGAGGGTGGGGCCCGCCTGCTTCTGGCGGGCGCAACGGTCATGGCCGTCGATCCCGACTCGCTGGACACGGTTTCGCCATCGGCCGTCCGATCCGTGTTCGGCGAGGCAGTGGCGGTTGCGGCCGAAGCGGGCGCAAGGGAGATCACGCTCATCACCGACCGGCGGGTCAGCGACCCGGTCGCGGTCACGCGGACCGCGAGGCGGCTCGGAGTGGGCGTCTCGGTGGACCGTCTGCACGAACCCGGCGCGAACCTCGGTCTGGCGCGCCTCGTGCTGCCTCCCACGGCGGAGAGCGGTGCGCAGATCCGGGGCCGGGTGGATGTGCAGGGGACCTCGGGGGCGGACTCGGTGACGGTCACTGTCCGTGTCGATGGTCGCGCGAGCCACACGCTCCGCCTGGCGGCGCCGGAGCAGGGCGGCCTCGGCACCGCCGAATTCTCCCTGGACGGACTCGCCGCCGGGTCGCACAGGGTCACCGCGCGCCTGGAGACGCAGGACGCTTTCCCACTGGACGACGAACGCACCGCGGTCGTGGAGGTCGACCCGGAAGAGACCGGGGTGCTTCTGGTCTCCTTCGGGCCGGACTGGGAGCCACGGTTCCTGCTTACCGTGCTGGACCAGGTCACCGGGTTGCCGGTGCGGGGGTACCTCCGCGCGGGAACCGACAACTTCCAGCCCATGATGGCGACAGGGGTTGCCGAGGCGGTGGACCAGGCGGGGCTGGAGCGGCTGCTGCGGCGCGCCGAGATGGTGGTCGCGATGGGCGTGGACGGTGCGTCGCTTCAGTTCCTCGAGCGGGCCACGGCCCGTACACGAGGCCTGATCGTCTTTCCGGCGGACGGCGCGGGTGCCGCGTTGGCGGGTGTGGCCGCGGGCGCACCGCTGCCCGGAGATTGGTATCTGCACGAGGCGCCTCCGTCACCGATCGCCGGAGAGACGGGCCGGCTTCTCGATCTGCCGCCGCTGAGCGCCGTCCTCCCGCTGGTGGATGACGGGGGCGGAGAGGCGCTGAGCGTCCGCCTGGGGGGCGCCGGCGAGCCGGAGGCGGCGCTGGTGCTGCGCGACGAAGGCTCGCGGCGCGTGGCTGCCGTGCTCGCCCGCGGCTTCTGGCGATGGGCATTTCGGGACGGTGTCCCGCGTGAGCACTACCGGAGGCTGTGGGCCGCCGTGGGGGGGTGGATCCTGTCCGAGGGTCCGGGAGCCGGCGGTCCCGGCGTGCGACCGGCCGAGCCCGTGCTCGGGCCGGGTACCCCGGTTCGGTGGCGCGGCCGGGGCTACGAGGGGGAGGAGATCTCGCTGAGCATCACGGATTCGGCAAGCGCGCCGACGCTCGACACGGTCACCGTGGTCCCGCCCGGCGCGCTGTTCACGACGCCGCCCCTGCCGCCGGGACGGTACGAATACACCGTGGCTGCCTCCGATACCGCTGCGGGAGCCTTCGAAGTGGAGTCCTTCACCGAGGAAATGCTGCGCCGCGCCCTGGACCCGGCCGAACTCACCGTTCCCGCCGGCGAGCGGGGACCGTCGGCCCGCAGTGGCCGGCCGCTGCGGACATGGCCGTGGCCCTACCTGCTCGTCATCGGCCTCCTGTGCGCGGAATGGATCGGGCGGCGGCGAGCGGGCCTCCGGTAGCAATGAGCATCTGGCGGCGCACGCTCGCCCGGGCGATTCCCGCGTCATTCCGCAAAGTGGACGCCGCCGCTCTCGAAGACCTGGAGGAGCGGCTCATCATGGCCGACTTCGGGGTGGAGGCCAGCATGCGGTTCGTCGCTGCCGTGGACAGGGAAGCGCGCAGGGGCGGGGTGAGGGACCAGGCGGGGCTGCGCGCGGTGCTCGCCGACCAGCTCAGGGCGGTCTTCGACGGTGACGGGAACGAGTGTCTGGCCGTGGCGGCCGAACCGCCGACGGTCTATCTGATCGTGGGCGTGAACGGCGTGGGCAAGACCACGACCGTGGGCAAGCTGGCGCATCGTTTCGTGTCGGCGGGGCAGAGCGTGGTGATCGCCGCGGCCGATACCTTCCGGGCGGGCGCGATCCCGCAACTCGCAGGGTGGGCCGAACGGGCCGGGGCCGAATTCGTGGGTGGGCAGCCGGGTGGAGATCCGGCAGCGGTCGCCTACGATGCGCTCGAGGCGGCCCT
>VYAQ01000293.1 GCA_009844885.1 Gemmatimonadota bacterium | reverse complement strand
GCGATCGCGCGATGGTAGTTGTTCCGCGTCGACCACCGGTCGAGGACGGTCTGGGCGTGCGGCTCGCCGTAGACGTAGATGAACACCGGGTACTTGCGGGAAGGGTCGAAGTCCCGCGGCTTGATCATCCATGCGTCCATCACCACCCCGTCCCCGATGTCCAGCTGCAGGAAATCCGTGGGGTGCGTGGTCGTGGCTTCGGCCCGGCGCCGGACATCGGCGTTGTCCTCCAGAACGCGGACGACGCGGTGATCCGGCAGGCTGATCAGCGCGGTCACCGGGGGAGTGTCGAAGTTGGAATAGGTGTGAAATGCCCAGCGGAGGTCGGGGGAGAAGTCGTAGGAGTGCGTGCCCGGCTGGTCTTCGGGGGTGACTCGCTCGGGCGCATCGGCGCCATCCAGGCGGACCCGGTAGAGGTACCGCTGCGTGGCGTTGTCGGGCGAGGCGAAGAAGTAGGACCACCCGTTCCCGTGATCGACCGGCCCCCGTTCCATGACGTCGCTGGCTCCCGGGGTCAGAAGGCGTTCTTCCCGCCCCTCGCGCGAGTGCACGTAGGCGTGGCGCCATCCGTCCTTTTCGGTCAGGAACAGGAAGGAGTCGCCCCCCCGGATCCACTCCAGACCGGCATTCAGGCGATAACTGGCGACGACCCATGCCGGATCGGACTCGTGGTATATCCGGTCGACCTCGCCCGTACTCACGTTGGCGATGAAGAAGTCCCGTTCGTCCCGAAACCGGCTGAACTGCTCCACCAGCAATTCCTCGGAGTTACCGGCCCAGCTCACCTGCCCGAGATAGAAGCCCTCGTTTGGAGAAGGGATGGAAATCCAGCGGACTTCCCTGCCCTGTGCGTCCACCACTCCTACCCGCAGCTTGGCGATGGTCCCGCCCACCCGCGCGAATCGGACCTGCCGGAGCTCGGGATAGGAGGGATCGTTAGGGATGAGCATGGACCTCATCCGTACCCCGGAGGCGTCGGACTGGACGAATGCGATCCGGTTTCCGTCGGGGCTCCAGACCGCCCGGCCGTTGGAGACGGATTCGGCCGTGGTCCAGGTCAGCCGGGTCGTCTGTTCGGCCGCGAGGTCGTGGACGTGGAGGTCGCCGTCGCGGGTGAAGAGAATGCGGTCCCCGTCCGGGGAGATCGTGTTTCCGCCGCCCGCCTCCACCTGCTTCAACGCGGACGTGGCCACGTCGAACATCCAGAAGCCGTCGCCGTCGGTTTGGAGGAGGACCCAGCTGCCGTCCGGAGCGAACTGGTAGCCGGAGATGCTCAAGGGCTCCGCCGACGCGGCGGCCGTGAGTTGGGACAGCGTCGCGAGGACGGTTCGGTCCCCACTGGCCGCATCGTACCGGATCAGTTCGCGCGCCGACGTCCCCGACGGTGCCTCGAGGGTCGTGTATCCCGTGCCGTCGGGCAGCCATGTCGCCTGGAAGGTCCGGGCGTCGAAGTCCCTCGCCTCGAAGATCGACCGGAGGCGTGCTTCGGTCTCGGCGGGGACCTGGGCCGAACCCCCAGTTGGAGAAGCCGCGTGAAAAGCGAGGACACTTACCAGCCAGAGACTCCGCAAAACCAGTCTTACAGTCATGTCTTTCTTCCTCGCTCCGATCGGCTCACGCCGGGCGCGTTAGCCTTCACCCGGGTGGTGTTTTCGAGAGCATACTCGTGAGCTTCCCTGGCCGCAACGGTGCCCCTCGACATGGCCCGCAGCCGGTCGGGCGGTTAGTGTCAGGCTGTCATGTCGCACTTCGTTCGATTCGTCTCGCTACTGCTCCTTTGTGTCGGCACCGCCTCTGCACAGGAGCGACTCGGCCTCGATCATATCGGCGAGATCGTTCGACTCTCCGATCCGCAGATTTCGCCCGATGGCCGCTCCGTCGCCGTCATCGTCTCCCGTGCCGATTTCGAGGAGAACCGGCGCGATATCGAACTCGTGCTCGTGGACGTGGCGACGGGCGCACAGAAAGTGATGACGCGCAGAAGCGTCGCCCAGCCCAACTGGTCTCCCTCCGGCTCCACTCTGGCGTTCCTTTCTCCGGTCGAGGGCAGTCGTCAGCTCTTCGTCCTTCCCGTCGATGGCGGCGAGGCGACGCAGATTACGGACGCGCCGACGGGCGTCAGCTCCTACTCGTGGCGCCCCGACGGCGGCGCGTTCGCCTACGTCTCGGAAGAAGAACCGGAGACGGGCGAAGGAGCGGAGCGGCACAACCGCTCCTTCGAGGCGGACGTGAACTACCTGCTGACGGAAGCGCCGCGTCCGCGGCATCTGTGGCTCGTCCCCGCCGGCGGCGGAGAGGCGGAGCGCCTCACCTCGGGCGAATGGTCGGTCGGAAGCGCGTTGGCAGACGGCCGGTCGATCGCGCCTTCATGGTCTCCGGACGGGCAGGCGATCGCGTTCGCACAGCAGCCCCAGCCGGGGCCCAGGCATATCTACGACAACGCCATCGGGATTCTGGATATCTCGACGCAAGCCATCCGGCCGCTCAACTCGAAGAGGCATGGGCTGCGAGGGGGGGCGGCGTTCTCTCCGGACGGGTCCCTTGTCTCCTACTCATTCCCTCACGAGGGGGACACGCGGTTCGTCAACGAGGTCTACATCGCGCCCGCTGAGGGCGGTGACGGGCGCAGCCTCACCCATGCTCTCGACCGCAACATCAGGACCTCCTGGTGGATGCCGGACGGCCGCTCTCTTCTCGTCCTGGCCAACGACACCACGACGGCAGGTCTGTGGATTCAGCCGCTCGAGGGCGCCGCGCGTCGGATCGACATGGGCGGCGCCGTTCCTTCGTCGAGCCTGTCGGTCTCCCGCTCCGGCCAGATCGCGATGCTCGCCAGCGAGCCGAATCGTCCCACCGAGCTCTATGCTCAGAGAGCAACGGGGGGTGCGTTCGAACGCCTCACGGATTTCAATGCTCCTATTGCGGCGCTCGACCTCGGGCACCGGGAATCCATTCAGTGGCGCGGTGCGGACGATTTCGACATGGACGGAGTCCTCACCTATCCGCCGGGCTATCAAACGGGCCAGCCGTATCCTCTCGTGCTCCTTATCCACGGAGGACCCCGCGGCACTTCCACCGTGGCCTTCTCGGCACGCGCGCAGTGGCTCGCATCGCACGGGTGGGTGGTGTTCGAGCCCAACTACCGCGGCGGCGACGGGCGCGGGACGGCCTTCCAGGCCGCGATTTGGAACGACGCGGGCGAGGGGCCCGGCCGGGACGTCATGTCGGGCGTCGACCTGCTCATCGAGCGAGGCATTGCCGATCCGGACCGTATGGCGGTGTCGGGGTGGTCCTACGGTGGCTACATGACCACCTGGCTCCTCGGCAACTACCCGGACCGCTGGCGTGCCGGTGTGGCCGGCGCCCCCGTGACCGATCACATCGATCAGTACGTTCTCAGCGATATCAACGCGCCCGTCCGAACCTACTACGGCGGCTCGCCATTCACCGATCCGGACCGATTACGGGCGTTCCGGGAGCAGGCTCCCATCACCTACGCCGCGCACATCCGGGCGCCGACCCTGATTCTCTGCAACACGGGGGATCAGCGCGTACCGATCACCGAGTCCTTCATCCTCTACCACGTCCTTCGGGACAACGGCGTGAAGACGCAGTTCATCGCATACCCCGTCGACGGACACTTCCCCGCCGACCCTGTTCATCAGCGTGACATAGACCGACGATGGGCCGCCTGGCTGAAGGAACATCTCGACGACAACGCACCCTAGCGCGTTGCGGTCCGGGAGCTCCTGGACGCTGTCAGGCTGAGCCCGGATCCGCCCGTCCAGGTCACGCCTCTATTTGACCCGAGTCGCCTCGGTCGTCTCGCCGGCCTGATCGATCGCAACGCCGGTCACGTTCCCGTCTTCGTCGGACCTGAAGGTGACGTACACGGGCACGACCGTCACCTTGAAGCGCGTTGGCGAAGTCGGGTACAGCTCGTACGTGCGACCTTCGAGTTCCACTGCGAGCTCTCCCTCCGCCAGCAGGAACCGAAGCACCTCGTCCGGATCATCGGGCACGACATACGTTCCCACGTACGACTCCAGGACGCTGACCGGCACGTCCACGGACTCGGGGTAGTCGGACAGGTCGACCCCATACTCCGTCAGCTTCTCGCGGGCGCGGCCGTTCCTCGGATCGATCCGCAGGGCATGCTGATAGTGCTCAATGGCCAGGTCCTGATGGCCCATGAGGGTGTGCGCCTCGGCCAGCCCGTTGTGGGCGGGCGCCAGGTTGGGGTCCATTTCGATCAGACGTGAGAAGACCGCCTCGGCGTCGTCAGCGTTGCCGTCTTCGAGCGCGCGGCCGCCGATCGGACCGAGAATCCCCACCGATGGCGTCCTCTCGTACCCGAACCTCGCCGACGCCCGTGCGAAGTGCCGGTCGACAGCCTCCAGGCCGGCCGCAACGTAGAGGCCGACCGGATCGTGCAGATTCCAGCCGTCGAAGATCTTCTCGAGCCCGTAGTAGGTCGATCTGTGCGGTACGGAGCCGTGGCTTTCCTCTTCCATGAGCTTGAATTCCCACCGGAAGTCCTCGGGCGCCTTCGCTTCGAGAATACCCGCGAACTTGAGGGCGCCGCCGAGCATCGCACCGCCCTCGTTTCCCATGGTCATGTAGAAGTCGCCGACCAGGTCGCCGGCGTGATCGAACGCTGAATCGGCCTGCACAACCAGCCGCTGTTCGTCCCACCACAGACTCGGACTGATCGAGACGTACGCGTTGAAGACGTCCGGCCGATGCACCAGCGCGTGATTCGCGAACAGTCCCCCGAGCGAATGCCCGATGAGAATGGCGTACGGTCTTGTCCTGTAGCGCTCATCGATGAACGGCATCAGTTCGCCGCTGATGAACTCCAGGAAGTTGTCTGCGCCGCCGGTACCCGGACGCGGGGGGCCCGCGTCGGATTGGATCGGAGGCGACATGTCGCGCGTCCGGTCCGTATTGGCAATGGCCACGACGATGACTCCCGGCATGCGTCCGTTTCTCGCCAGGAACCGGGCCGTTCCGGTCGTGTGGTGGAAGTGCGACGGGCCGTCGAGGAGATAGACCACCGGATACGTCTCGTCGCCACCCTCGTAGCCTGCCGGCACGCCCACGATGATCTCCCGCTGCTCGCCGAGGACGTCCGAATGGAGCTCGCGTCGCTCCCCGAGGGACAGGAAGGGCTCTGTGTCCTGGGCGAGGGCCGCATGTGGCGCGAAAGCGATGAAGAACAGCAGGAGAAGTACGGAGAGGAAGATTGGCACGTTGGTTTCCCGGTGGGTGGGCCAGATCATGTAGCACCCTCCTTGTCGACAAATGGCGAGGAGCGTTCCGCCGTCTTGTGCCGCACGTAGCTCTCAAGCACGCGGTTCATCCGGGTCTGGTAGCCCTTGCCCGAGGCTTTGAAGTAAGCCAGTACATAGCGCTTGACGCGCATGGTAATCTGGTCGGTGCGATCGGGTTCGACGAGTTCCGCTTGCTTCCAGAAACCGTCGTCCAGTTCGGCAATATCGCTGAAGTCGATGCTCTCGTCTTTCACGGCCGCGATCTGCTCGGGAGTAAGCGGGCTATCGTGTCCGCTCATGGTAGGCCTTCCTTTCCTTGCGCGATGCCGGTCGGGCAGAGATGAGGCGGATGCGGCGCCCCCGCTGAGTATGGGCGACCACGATCAGGGCGCCGGGCTCCACCGTTCCGATACTGATGTGACGGTCCTCGCCGTACTCGTCCCACTCGAAATCCTTGAATGAGGGTACATACATATTGTAGTTACAGCAGTCCGCTTCGTACACTGGGATCCGTTTGGAGGGTGCACGAAGTTGGAGTTCAATCGTGGGCAACTCCATTGCTGGATGGGACGGATCGGCTGACGGCCCCCACCCCCGCCTCACCGCATGCCCACGAGCCCCTTCACCGCATCGGTGAGCCTCTTCGCGTCGTAGCCCAGGCCGTCCTTGAAAACAAGCCGCACGTTGCGGATGTCGGACGCGTTGCTGCCGATGTCGCCCTCGATCACGAGCAGGTCCGCGAGCTTGCCCGCGGCCACTGTACCGACTTCGTCATCCATGCCAATCACCTTCGCGCCGTTCGCGCTAACGATCTGGACCGCGGTGGCCGCCTCGAAGCCCGCCTGCACGAGGAGTTCGAAGTTGCGCTGGTCGCCGTAGCCGGGAAGCGCGCCCCACGCGGGATCGACGCCCGCCGCGAGCAGCCCGCCCGCCTCCACGAAGCGGCGTTCGAAGGCGAACATGTTGTGCAGGAGGTCGATCATCCATTCCGTGATTCCCGACCGAATCACCTGTCGACGCTCCATTTCGGTCTGAATCACGTGATCGGGGAGCGCCTCGAGATCCCTCGCCGTGAGATCGGGAGCGGCCGGAGTCGCCTGCTCCGCGATGGCCAGTGTCGAGGTGATGGCCACACCCGCCTCGATGATCTCGTCGATCGTGACGTCCACGGCGGGGCTGTTGACGTCGAGTTCGGCCAGCGAAAAAGCGAGGTTGGGACTGCACTTGTCGGGCTCGCGCGTTTCATCGAAGTCCGAGTTGGCCCAAAGGCTGTGCTCCAGGTTGTCGATGCCGAGCGCAGTGGCTTCGCGGAAGCTCACGGAGCACAGGTGGCCCATGACCTTCATCCCCTGCCTGTGAGCTTCGTCGATGATGGCGCTCAAAGCCGCCCGCGAGATCTGCGTGTAGACCTTGACCCACTCCGCGCCTTCCGCAGCCCAATACCGGACGTATCGCCGTGCGGCCTCCTCGTCCCGGATCACATACATCCCCAGGTCCCTGAGCCGCTCGTCCGGCCCGGGACTGATCACGTACGGTGCCGTGATGACGATGCGCGGACCGGGCACCTCGCCCCGCTCGACCGCGCCCTTGAGCGAGATGTCCTGATACGGCGACATGCTGCCGGTGGTCCGCACGGTCGTGACACCGGCCCCCAGGTACAGGCGCGGCCCCGAGTACTGCATCTGCGCGACCCTCGGGGTATTCTGGTAGTAGTACAGGTGGTTGTGGAGGCCGACCATTCCGGGCATGACCGAGTGGCCTGCCAGGTCCAGGCGCTCCGCATCGGCGGGGATGTCGACGGAACCCGCCGCGCCGACCGCCTCGATGCGGTTCCCGCGAATGACGATGGTCTGACCGGCCTGCGCAGGTCCGCCGGTCCCGTCGAACAGGAGCACGTTTTCGAGCGCCACGACGGGCGCCGAGACACTCAGGTAGGATCGCACCTCATCGGAAAGCGTGCTCCGGTCCTGGCCGCTCGCCGGACCGGGGGGAAGCGCGATCGCCGCGGCCGCAAACACCCATGTGCAGTTCCGCATTTGCCACTCCTTGCCCGGGGTCTCTCGTCCCTTGCAGGGTAGAGGGGTGCATTCAGTCCGTAAAGAGCCCTGGAGCAAGCCATGATCCGGTTCCGGCCCCCCCCGATCACCTCCCTGTTGCTGCTTGCAGCCGTTTTGCCACCTGCCTCTGCCCAGGTCGCACCGGACCGGGAGGCCGCGTATCAGCGCTATCTCGACTTCGGCTCGCTGATCGAAGGCGGCCGCGTCAACCCCAACTGGATGCCCGACGGCAACAGTTTCTGGTACGCGAAGGGCGGGCCGCAGCAAACCGTCATACAGCGGGTCGATCCTGCAACGGGCGTGGTCGAGGAGTTGTTCGACACGCCCCGGCTTCGTGCGGCGCTCACCGAGGCGCTGGGACACGAGCCCGCGGGCCTGGGCGTGCCGTTCCGCCAGCTTGCCTTTACCGGCCCGTCGTCCGTGCAGTTCATGGTCGAAGGGCAGACGTTCGTGCTGGACCTGGACACGTACGTTGTTGAGAGGCAGCGCACGCCGTCCTCGCTGGGACTCGTGTCATACCTGGTGAGCGAGGCGGACCGCGTCACGCCCAGGACGTTCATCCGCGAAGTGTTCCAGGGACTGGGGCCGAGGCCCTTCCCCGAGCGGCTGTCTCCCGACGGCCAGTGGTTCGTGGGTCTCGACCACCACAACCTGACGCTGCGGGCCACGGTCGACGGCCGCGTCGTGCCCATTACCGACGACGGGACCGAATTCGAGCAGTGGGACGTGGAGACCACGCTCTGGAATCCGTGGTCGCCCGACTCGCAGCGCCTGGTGGTTGCCAGGATCAGCTCGCACGGCATGCCCCGGATCCCGACCATCAAATGGCTGAAGCCGCTCGAAGAAGCCGAGTTCATACCGACCATGCTCGCCGGCGGCGAACTCTACGACACTCGACTCCATATTCTCGATCTCCACACGCGCACACCGATGCCCGTGGAACAGGATACGACGGCGGACTACTACTACCGGGTCCTGACATGGCTGCCCGATGGTTCAGAGGTCGTGTTTGCGCGCTACAGCCGTGTGATGGACCGGGTCGACATTCAGGCCGCCGACGCCCTGACCGGGGCGGTGCGCACCCTTGCAACAGATGTTTCCGAAACCTTTGTCACCCACCACCACGATTCGGTCTGGGGCTCGCGGACGGGCTTTTCGCTGCTGCCCGACGCCTCCGGGTTCATTCTGGTCTCCGAACGGGACGGTTGGCGACACCTGTACCTGTACGACCTGGACGGAAACCTGGTCCGGCAGCTCACCGAGGGCGATTTCCCCGTCGAAGCCGTGGTCGGCGTCGATCAGCAGGGCGGGTGGGTGTATTTCACGGCGCAGACCGATCCGGAGCGGCCCTATGACCTCCACCTGAACCGGGTGACCCTCGACGGGACGGACCGGACGCAGCTTACCGAAGGCGAGGGACGACACAACGTGGCCATGTCTCCCTCGCACGGCTACTTCCTGGACACCTACTCGTCGGTGGATACCCCGCCCCGCTCCGTGCTGCGCCGCGCCGATGGCGAACTCGTGCTGACGCTGTCGGAGGCGGACACCGGCCGGCTGGAAGAGGTGGGCTGGACGCCGCCGCGCGAAGTCGTGGTAAAGGCGGCGGACGGCGAAACGGACCTGTGGATGACGATGTATCTCCCCTACGACTTTGACCCTTCGCGGCGCTATCCGGTGGTCGAGTACATCTACGGCGGTCCTCAGACTACCACGCGGCCGATGGATTTCGGGGGCGAGCCGTTCCCCGGCCTCGGGAGTGACTTCGCCAGGATCGGCAACTTCAACCGCGCCCTGGCCAACCTGGGGTTCGTGGTCGTGATTGTGGACGGCCGCGGAACGCCGGGGCGGTCCAAGGCGTTTCACGACGTGATCGTCGGGAACTGGGGCAAGCCCGTCATCAACGATCATGCCGCCGCGATCCGCCAGCTGATCGACCGCTTCGACTTCCTCGACGGTGACCGCGTGGCGATCATGGGGGCGTCGTGGGGCGGGTACTATTCGACCCGCGCCATCCTGCAGGAGCCGGATCTCTACAAGGTGTGCATCAGCGAGGTCCCCGGGTACGACATGCACGCCTTCCACCTCTACGAGCCGTACCTCGGCATGCCGCAGGAGAATCACGAACACTACGAGGCGGCCAATGTCTTCCGGATGGCACCCGGTCTGAAGGGACAGCTATTGCTGACGGGCGGAATCAACGACACCGGCACGCAGGCGGACCTCTTCCAGATGTCGGAGACGCTGGTCCGGGCCGGGATCCAGCACGACATGATGGTCTACGCCAACACTGGCCATGGGGCGTTCGGACAGACCGGCGAATACAACATGGAGTTGAAGAAGAACTACCTGGTCGAACATTTGTTGAACACTCGCGTCCCGGGAGTCGATCGCTAGAGGATCTTCAGTCGTCTCCGGGTGGCGCAAGGAGTTGAATCGCCACGGCTCGGGGAACGTCGAATTCGTCCAGCCGGCGCAGCAGGACCAGGTCGTCCCGCGCGTCAAGCAGGGTATCTTCGCCGTCGATTCTGGCTGTGAAGAGCAGTTCCTGCCGGTCGATGTCCCATACACGCCAAGTCACGCTGTCCTGATCTGGAAGTTGATAATCCCTGACCCATAGGCGCTCGTCGAAGTCGGTCAGGAGGGCGTCGATCGCAGGGGCCACTTCGTTGATCGGCCAGTCGTCAAGGTCCGGGTCAGACTCCGCGGATGCGTCAAAATCTCCCGGCTCAGCCGGAATCGAACCGGACTCGGCGGCCCTGTTCATCCTCTCCGCGAACTGCTGCCACCGCGCCACGAGCACCTGCCGCCCAGCCGCCCTGGCGTCCGGCACCGGCACACCCGCCGGCATGGGGATCTGCGCAAACTCTCGGCCGTTCCAGTCCAGCACTGCAATGGCGCCGCGGTGGGTTTCGGCGATGATGAGACCGTCTTCGGTCGCGGCCTGCAGGGTTCTATGGTTGAATACCACAGCACCGCTTCGTCTAGATCCGTAGTAGTGCTCGTTCCCCTCGGCCTGCGCAAAAGCCTGAAGCTCGCCATCGCCCCGCACAGTGACATAGTTGGCGGCGTTCCAGGTGCGCCCCTCGCCGTCTCTCCCGTAGTTGTCGAATCCATCACGGAAGACGACGCGGCCATCAGGATGAACGGCCACCGGATACGCGTTGAAAAGACCCTGCAACGAAGCGTCGAGAAAGCCGTGGGCGCGCAGAAACTCGCCGTCGTGCGCGACCAGCGACAGGCGTTGGCGAGGGACATCCCAGGCCGCGATACCATGAGGGGTACGAACCGCGCGCCCGATATGGCGGAACTCCCTCGGTCCTTCCCCCTCCCTCCCCACCACCTGAGTCCCGCCGGACAACAGGTCGATCAAGTGGATCTCGCTGCGCTCCACCAGGGCGAGACCGCTGTCCGGAAGGAACAGGCCGGCTACGATAGAGCTGAGTTCGATGAGGTCCGGATGCTCCGACGAATCAAAGGCCGATTGGCCCGTGGGCCGCAGCGCGCCGAGAGGCTCCGCCGACGGGCCGCCGTCCTCCCTGTCCCCGCAACCCCCGAACGGAATGAGCACGATGATCCCGATCGGGACAATGCGTCGAATGCTGACACTTAACATTTGTGTTAAGTGTTGGCAAAAGCGCACTGGAGGCACGAAAAACGTTTCAGCTGAAACGCGCTTGCCCTCTCCGATACTAAACATTTTGATTAAGTATCGTCGCTTTCCCCCCGCGCCGGCGGGAAGATCATGGCGCTGAATCCTGGAAAACGCGCCCCGAGCTCCCCCAGAATCACCTCCGCTTCCTCCACCGTCACCCGGCTGGCGTCCGACGACCAGAACCCGTTGACCTCCTCATACCCGAACCCCGCTTCGCGGATGTCGCTCACCCCCGCTCTGAACCCATCCGCAGCCCAGTCCTCCCTGCCCCCCGGCCGGCCCCGCGGCGCCGCG
>VYAQ01000306.1 GCA_009844885.1 Gemmatimonadota bacterium | reverse complement strand
GGTGAGTTGAGGGGGGGCGGGGCGCGGGGATCGCCACGAGTTAGCTAGATATCTAGCTAAGTTAGGCAGACGCTAGTACCTATGCCGTTAGAGGCCATTTGATGCTCCGATCCAGATCCGGCCGCTGGATGGCCACGATCGCCAGTACGAGCCAGATTCTGGTTCTCGCGTCGTGCGGAGAGCCGCAAGCCACCGTGTCCGCACCGCCATTCGAAGCAGTCTTCGAACTCGAGGAAGTCATCGAACTGGGAGAAGACCCGGCCGATTCAATCGCCGAGATCGGCGTCTTCGTCGAACGCCGGGACGGCGGTTTCATCATCGGTGACCGGTTGCTGCCACGGGTGCGGACGTATGCGGAGGATGGGGGCCTGGAAGCGGGATTCGGGCGTTTCGGCGACGGCCCGTGGGAGTTCCGGCGCATCGATGGCGTGGCAGAGATGAGCTCGGGGCGAATCGTGGTGGTCAACTGGCGGAATCCCGGACTGACCTACCTGACCAGTGAACTCGCACGCGATACGATCGTCCCCGTCAACGGGTACGTGGTGTTCGACGCTCTCTCGTTCGGATCGGATCTTGTCCTGGAAGCGGTCGGGGAGGGCTTCCTTGCCGAGGGACGGGCCGACGAGAACGGGCATTACCATCGCTATGTGGATGGCGGCATGGTATGGAGCAATTGGCAGAGTCCCTTGTTCGACAAGCCATACTGGGGCGGCCTCACCGGAGGAACCCGGGGCGTGACGACCGCGGGCGATTCGCTGTTCATCATACCGCGTTGCTGTATCCGGCAACCATCATTGATGCGTCAGGCGACTCGGTCGGGACGATCGGGGCTCCTTCGTCTTCGTTTCGTCAGATTCCCGAGATCGAGCCGGGCGCATATTCCTCATTCTCACCCCAGGGGCAGGACTTCGGAGACCTGGTGGGCGCATTCGACCTGGTCCCGCGAATTGATGTCGTTGAGAGCAACCACATGGTGTTCACTCTGGGCACCCTCGACGAAACAATGCCCTATCCGCCATTCCGGGTGCTCCACACCCGACTGGAGGTCTACGACCGCCACACGGGTGTGAAACTCTTCGAGGATGTGCCACTGCCTGCGGGCGTCAAGGTGCTCGGCGGAGGACAGTATCTGTACGTCCTCCAGAACCCGGATATCCCGCCGTGGAGGATCGCGAAGTACAGGCTACGGGTAGCGGATTGAGTCGAGGCGCCCGGCGGTGCCCTCGTCCTTGCCCGGACCCAGCACCGCCACATCCGGTACCGGCACTGTTGCGCGGAGGGATCAACAACTAGAATATTAGGAGAGAAAACGGACTCCCCAAGTACACTCTCATGGATCGCCGGCCTCGAAGTGCGACACACTAAAAGATTCTGCAGGCTTTATCGGGAGACCAGTTAGTGATCCGATCCGTATCAGGCCACTGGATGGCCATGATCGCCAGTGCAAGCCAGATTCTGGCTCTCGCGTCCTGCGGCCGACCCCCGCAAATCGTCGCGTCCCCGCCGTTTCCCGAGGTCTTCGAACTCGTGGAAGTCATCGAACTCGGTGAAGATCCGGCCGATTCGATCGCCGAGATCGGCGTGTTCGTCGAGCGGCAGGATGGCGGTTTCATCATCGGCGACTGGCGCCTCCCGCGTGTGCGGACCTACACGGATGATGGGTCCTTGAAAGGCGCGTTCGGACGCTTCGGAGACGGCCCGTGGGAACTGCAACGAATCAGCAGTGTGGCGGAGACAGCTTCCGGGCAGATCGTCGTATCGAGTCCACGCAATCGGTGGCTGACCTACCTGAACAGCGACCTGAGCCCGGATACTCTGGTGGGAATCGGCGCCAATGCCGTCTTGCAGATGTTCCCCTTCGGGCCGGACATCGTCTTCTACGGAATCGGACCGGCGGGGACGATTCACGACGTGGCCATGCAGGACGGGTACTTTCACCGCTTGGTGGACGGGAGTGTAGCGTGGACGAGCTGGACTACGCCGATCTTTGGGATGCCGTATTGGCACGGATTCGGAGATGTGACTGGGGCAGTGGCCGGTGATTCGATCTTCGCCATGGCCAAGCTGCTTTACCCTGCAACGATTCTGAACGGAGCTGGTGACTCGGTCGGTGCGATTGGCACACCATCACCCTCATTCCGCAGAATTCCAGAGATTGAGTTTGGTGCGTACGCTACTACGTCTCCCAGAGGTCAGGATGCCAGCGATGTGCTGGGAACGTTCGACCTTGTCTCTCGCATCGATGTGGTCGCCGGTAGCCACCTGGTCTTCACACTGGGTCAGCATGACGAAACGAAGCCGTTCTATCCCTTCAGGGTGCTCCACACCCGACTGGAAGTCTACGACCGCCACACCGGCACCAAGCTCTACGACGACGTGCTACTGTCCGGCGGCGTCAAGGTCCTCGGCGGTGGCCGTTACCTGTACGTCCTCCAGAACCCGGACATCCCGCCGTGGCGGATCGCGAAGTACAGGCTGCGGGTGGCGGATTGAGTCGAGGCGTCCCGGCGGTGCCCTCGTCCCCGCCAGCAAAGCTCGCGCTGCCCACCAAATGCCCGCTTGCGGGGGTGATTGCACGTTTGCGGGCTGAGAACTGGTAAGTAGATAGAGGGCGTGCCACTGCCGGGGGCGTGGCCCTTGGTCCCGCGGAAGACCGCTGGGACTTGGAGGTGCCGACTCAGGCCCCCCTGACCCCGCGAAAGCTCCCTTGATGCGACAATGGGCGTTTGTCGCGAAATGACAGTACATCCCCATGTGTCGCGCCGTTTAAGCAAGGGGCCGGGCGAATCAGAAGCGTGCCCAGCGCCCGAAGCCAGCGCAACTCGAAATCGGGAACATCAGCAGTGGGGAGATCGTGAGGGAACCAGAACCGAAGTACTCGACCGAAATCAACGTCTTCATCGATGCGTGCCCCGGCCCGCCCATGCTGCGCGTCGCCCTGCGAGTTGTGGCGCTCCAGTACGTAGAGGGCATCCCGGGTCCTTCCTCGCCGGACGGGAAGACCCATAGAGATCTCAACATTCGGGATCTCCCGGGCGGTTGCACAACGCAGAACGGCACCTACGTCCGAACCATCGCGCGTGTGGCGGAGCTTCTTGGGTGCCGCCCCGCATACCTGTCCGAAACGGCTCTCAAGAACGGCTTTTCACTGTCCCTCGCGCTGCGTTGGATCCGGCTCAGCCATGGGATGGCCCTTCAGAACGCTGGGGTTGGAATCACCGAAACCACCTGGCGTCTGGGGTTCAGCGACCGTGCGGGATGGCATCGCTTCACGGTGGCGCTCGTGGGCAAGACACCCGCCCAGCTTCCGACGGTGTCCGTCTCGTTTTGGGCCCGGGAGGCGGTGAGGGCTGTCTTTCTCACCACTCCGAAGCTGCGGGGCATGCCCGTTGGGAAAGAAAACATGGGAGACAACAACGCTGGACCGTGAAACGACATAGGAGAACGGCTAGCGAGTGACTAGCGTTCCTGTCGCTAGAATGCGCCCACTACATCTCCGGCGGGGCCGACTACATGGGAAACGGCTCGCTTTTGGGCTGGAAGCAGGTTACGGTCACCAAGACCAAAGGCGGTGGCATATCTGTTACCGTTGGCAAGAAGGGCGCGGGCGGTGGCGGGAACCTCGGCGGCGGGTCTACCACCTCCGAGATGTTCAACGTAGGGACCTATCGGCTGAGCAGCGGAGGCGACATCGAGGTTCGTTGTGACAACTACGAGAGGTGGTTCGGGTTTTAGCCGATGAATCACAACGCCAATCGGGCCCGGGAGAGGAGGCTTTTCGCCGTTTGGGCGTCGCTGCTTGTGGCCATGGAGGCCTGCGAGCCGCCTTCCCGGGCCCGAGAAGGCTCCGGCACCTATTTCACTTTGGGCACATCGGCCTATCAGATTGGGCCGGCCACCGCTTGGCTTCCGGGGGAGGACGAGTCCGCAAGCTTCGGATCGGTCATCGCGATCCTGGGAACCGACTCCGGGTATGTGGTTGCCGACGGTTGGAATCAGGAGTTGGCCTTCCTCGACCCGACACTACGACCGCTACGGAAGGTCGGCAGGAGGGGCGAAGGGCCTGGTGAATACCAGTTCCCACGTCGACTTGTACGGCAAGGCGAGACGGTAGCTGTCCTGGACGAGGGCTTGGTCCGAGTTTCCGAGCTGACATCAACGGGAGACTTCGTGCGAAGCCATCAGGCATCGGGTCTGGTGCATGACCTTGCGATGCATCCGGACCTTGGGGTGCTGGTCACGGGGAACGCCTTTCCCGACCATTATCTGGTACGTGTGACCGATGGCGAACTGAGCGGGTTTGCCCTCGTCCCGGAGGCCTTCCGGACCGATGGCGCCACATCTCTCCAGCTGCCCAACAACCTGGTGACCGTGACACCCGATGGGCTGGTGCATGTTCTGGACGGCAGACAGTTGGCGCTCGTCAGCTACGACCAGACAGGGGAGCAGACGGGCCTGGTCCTGCTGCCTCGCGAGGTGCGCACGAGGCAGTTGGATGAAGCCGCGCGGATCACCGAGGCTTTCGGGGGACCACAAACAGTGCTGGCGGTGCAATCGGTGACCGAACTCCGAACTCTTGCCGATGGTCGACTCTTCGTGCGAGTCACGGACGAGGCGAATCTCGGGTTCGTCCTCGACCTCCACACCTTTGAGGCGACGCCGGTCGCGATGCCGAGGGGCGAGGAGGAGTGGATGCGGAGTGCCACTACCTTTTTCGATGGCTCTCTGCTGGTCGCCGGGACGGCGGACCGGGGGCTGACGATTGCCGAAGCCAGGCTCGTGAGGTAGCGGGTTACAACGGCTGGTCTGCCTGATGAGGGAGCTGGGGATCCAAGCGCGGGCGCTTCAGAACGGACACGACACGACCAAAAGGGAGTGTCCAGGTCCAGCGCGCACCGGACCCATTAGAGCGCGACTTCTCGGCTGATGGCGCCGACCGGTTGTGGGTCGCCGACATCACACTGGCGCCCAGCCGGGCGGGATGTGGCTCGCGGTCGCGCTGGGCGCCCAAACCCGGGGGACGTTCGTCCGAGAAGTCGGCGGGTGGCGAGGATGAAGCCGGATCGGCCGAAAGATTGGCGCATCGCCAAGCACCGACTAAGGGCCCGACATTGAGACTGCCAAATCCGTAGCACCGACCAACTAGCAAGGTGGTTCCGACGATACGCGACCGAGGGCCGGTTTGGGGCTGGGGCCAGCGCTGCCGCTCCCCGCTACCGCCCCGGCCCCAGCAGCACCGCATTCATGAACAGCAGCTGCGTGGCCTCGGCATACGCCCGGTAGTTCGGGTCCTCCGCGAACGCCACCAGCTGCCCGCGTCCCACGGGCTGGTGAATCAGGAAGGCCTTGTTGGCCAGCTGAGGCCGCGACTCCTCCCACACGATCCCGCCGAGAACAAGATTCTCGAGGTCGGCGTAGCGGCCGACGTTGGTGCCGTCGTCGAGGGTGATCGGGCGGAATACGCGTGAGCCCTCGACAAGCACGCCGATCTCGCCGTCCGTGCCCGCCGAGAGCCAGTGCTCGGTGTCGAGCACGGTGCGCAGAATCGCTCCCGGGACGCCCTCGGGCGATTCGTCGTCGGGAGAAATCGCGTCGAGGTATTCGATGGGCTGGTCCGGGGTGCCGGGATCGGGCGGATCATCACCCTCGGCCCGCCCGCCGCGGCGCTCCGTCTCGGTCGCGAGGAGCCCCGCCCTCGACGCCCAGCGCGACGACTCGGCCATCGTGATCACGGTGCCGCCGTCGCGCATCCATGCCTGCAGGCGGTCCACCAGTCCCCCGCCCACGGCGCTGCCGTAGTTGCCGCTCGGAAAGACGATCACGTCGTAGTCGGCCAGCGTCGCCCGGCCGAGGCTCGATGCCCGCACGGTCGTCGTGCGCTGTCCGTAGCGCCGTTCAAGGATGTACCGCGTCCAGCCCACGGAGTAGCTCTGCCCGGGAGCATCGTAGACGAGCAGCACACGGGGCTCACGCAGTCCCCGCACCCGCCCGCTTCCCAGCGACATGCCCTCGCGCACGTAGGCGTCGTCGATCGGGACGACTTCGGCACTGTGCCGGGCCGCGATCCTTGCCAGGCTGGTGCGCAGATCCGGCCCGTTCTCGGCCACGCGCACGATCGCGGTGCCGGTCCCGTAGCGGCGCCCGCCCAGGGTGAACTCGGCGCCCGCCGCCCGCACGCGAATGCCCTCCCGCAGCGCCTCGACGACGGCTGCGGCCGCGTTGGTGCCCCACGGGATCAGGTAGCCGACGACCGCTTCGGGCAGGGCCACTACCGGTCCGCCTCCGGCGTCGTCACCAAGCACCTCCGGGCGGGTGGCCGCGTCCTCGGCGGTTACCGCGTCACCCCGCGCCCCGGTCGCGTCGGCCTGGATTGCCTCCACATCCCAGAGCAGCGACTGGCTCCACGCCGTCAGGTCGTAGATCTCGTCCGGCTGGCGGTTCGCACGGCGCTCGATCTGCCGCTGCACGAAGTCCTCCGCCATGGGCACGTGGGGGTCGAGCAGATTGTGGATGAACCCGTGCATGGGCTGGTCCAGCGGCACGATGAAGCTGGAGCCGGCGGACAGCGTGCGATCCCCGGCCGTCACGGGCCCCGAAGCGCGGTACACCTCGACCCCGTTCTCCACCATCATCATGGCAAGACGCTCCGCCATACCCGGGTCGTGCGCCGAGTGGAGCACGATCTCCGCCGGGCCGCTTTGCCCCGCGGCCACGCCGTCACGCCGGAACGCGAGGTAGTCGCGCAGGATCCTCTCGCGGTTGCGGGCGGCGGTCAGCGCCGTCTCGATCGCGGCCGTGAAGTGGTGCAGCACCCCGTCGCCGTAGGTGAGCAGGTCCCCGTCCGACTGCCTCAGCCTCAGCGCGCGAGCGCTTGCCTGCTCGTAGGTCATGCCGAGCCCGCCGTACCCCATCGGCCACATGTCGACGTAGCCGGGGTAGAAGAGGTCGAAGACTTCCCGGTTGAAGTACGCGAAGCCGCGCTCGTCGAAGCGCGCCGCCGTCGCCGACCCGAACACGTCCATGAGCGCGATCTGCCGCTCCCCGTACCACGGGTTGGAGGGCGGTGCCGTGGGCGGAAAGAAGTACGTTGCGTCCCCGCCCATCTCGTGCAGGTCAGCGACGATCTGCGGCTTGAAATCGAGGAGCACGTCCACCTTCCCCCGCGTCTCGGGCTGGCTCTGAATGAAGAGGTCCCGGTTCAGGTCGAACAGGTAGTGATTGCTCCGTCCGCCCGGCCACGGCTCGTCGTGTTCCGCCGACACCGTCGCCTCGTCGGGCCACCTGGCCTGCGCGATCTGGTTCTGGTACACGAAGCGGTTCCGTCCGTCCGGGTTCTCGAGGGGATCGATGAGGACCAGCGACTCCGACAGGATGAGATCGACGTCCGCGCTCCCGGTGGCCGCCAGCAGGTGATAGGCCTCCGCCATGGCCGCGCCGCTCGGGCTGATCTCGTTGCCGTGGATCGAGTGCATGAGCGCGGTGACGACGGGGAGTTGGGCCAGCAGGGCCTCCGCCTCGTTGTCGGATAGCTCCCGCGGGTCGGCGAGACGCGCCAGATCCGCCTTGACGTCGTCCAGCCTCGCCATGCGCTCCGCAGAACCGATCACGAGGACGACGAGCGGGCGCCCCTCCCAGCTCTCCGCGTAACGGATGAGGTGGGTGCGTTCCGGCGCGGCGGCGGCCAGCGCCTCCATGTACCGGATCACATCGGCCGGCGGTGTGATGACCTCCCCGAAGTCGTGACCCACGACCTCTTCGAGCGTGGGTATGTCCGGATCGTAGCGGGTCCCGGGCACCAGTTCCGGCACCTGGGCGGGCATTTGGATTACCGCGGCGAGCGCTAGCGTGGATAGCAAGGGAGCATCTCCCGACTGGAGGACTGGACGGACGAGGACACTAATGTTCGCACGATGCCCGCGACAGCGCCTCCACGAACTCGTCCACCTCGTCCAGCGTGTTGTAGAAGTGCGGGCTCGCGCGCACCACCCCGGGCCGGTTGTCGACGATGATCCCCCGTCCGGCGAGATGGGCGACGGCCGCCGCGGGTTCCTCATGCCGCACCAGAACGATCGCCGACCGCAGCTCCGGCCGGTCGCTGACACGAAGCGAGAACCCCGCAGCCGTGCAGCGTTCAACCAGCCGCTCGGTAAGCGCCACGTTCTGCGCGTGGATCCGCGCCATCCCGACCTCGTCGACGATCTCCTGCCCGCCGAGCGCGGTGTGCACCGTAGCCAGCGCCGGCGTCCCCAGCTCGAAGCGCCGCGCGTCCCCGTGGTAGCGAAAGTCGCCGGGGTTGAAGAGGAACTGGTCTTCGGTGGCGAACCAGCTGGTAATGGTGGGCTTGAGGTTGGGGATCAGGGCGTCGCGGACGTACAGGTAGGCCAGGCCAGGCCCTCCGCAGAGCCACTTGAGCGGCCCCGAGGTATGAAAGTCGACTCCCGTCGCGGGCAGGTCGATCGGCACCTGGCCCGCTCCCTGGTAACCGTCGATCAGGCTGTACGCGCCCGCGCGCCGCGCGATCTCGGCGATGGCCGCCAGATCCTGGACCGCCCCGGTCGTGAAGAAGACGTGGCTGGTCGCGATCGCGAGCGTGCGCTCGTCCACCGCGTCCGCGTACTGCTGCGGGTCGATGTGCACCCCGTCGTGGCTCTCCAGCACCACCATCTCGGCGTCCGGGCGCACCTTCCACTGGTACAGGAGGGTGGGGAAGTCGAGTTCGGTCGTGACGATGCGGTTGCGCTTCGACCAGTCGAGGCTCGAGGAGACCGCGGCCAGGCACGCCGAGGTCGACGGCATGAGCGCGACGGTGCCGGACGGAGCCCCAAACAGCGCCTCGACCCGCCCGCGCAGCTCGCCCAGCGCGCCCCACCAGTGCTCGTACCAGGCCGAGGCCCCTAAGTCATGCCACTTGGCCACAAAGTCCGCGAGCCGGCCCTCCGCGCGATGCGAAAGCGCTCCCAGCGAACAGGAATTCAAGTAGTTGCGGCGTCCGAGGATCGGGAATTCGTCGCGGATGTGGTCGAGGGTCATTCGTGGGAATGGTGTGAGTGATGTGTCCCGGAGTCGCGCTCCGGCCTTGCGTCCGGGCCCGCGGCCTTGCGTTCGCGCCCGGGCCAACCATCTTAGCGAGACGGCGCGATTCCAACATGCGATTGTCCCATTCTACCATGGATGCCGATCGTGCGGGGTGCGACCTTCAATACTCGGCTTGCCCGGATGAGGTGACTGATCGCAGGTGTGGACGAGGGGAGGAGGGGGTAGCAGACGGTGCCTACAACCGAGTGGATTGGATTTGCGGGCGAAATGGTCTTGCTGTTGGGTGGCCTGACGGCCATCGCCGTGTGGATGGGCAAGCTCTTCGACGCGGTGGACAAGCGGTTCGACGCGGTGGACAAGCGGTTCGACGCGGTGGACAAGCGGTTCGACGCGGTGGACCAGCGATTCGAGGCCGTGGACCAGCGATTCGAGGCCGTGGACCAGCGATTCGAGGCCGTGGACCAGCGGTTCGAGGCCGTGGACAAGCGGTTCGACGGCATGCAAAGCTCCATGGACCGGCGGTTCAACGAGGTGCGGGAGGAAATCGCGCTGGTGCGAACCGAGAGCCGCGAGGCGCACGCGGCGATCGGTGAGAACATCAAGGACATCGAGCGACGGCTTGGCGAGAATATGAAGGACGTCGAGCGACGGCTTGGCGAGAACATCAGGGGCGTCGAGCGACAGATCGGTGTGCGGTTCGACGACATGCAGGGATTCATGGCGGCCCGAGTGGAGGACTTCCGAGACGTGACGGCCGCCCGGATCGACGACCTCAAGCACGTGACCGCCGCCCGGATCGACGACCTGAAGGACGTTCTGGCCAACTGATCCGGCCTTTGCGGCTGGGTCTTCTCGACTCAGTCCAATCCGGGCACACGCAGGCGCACGACGTATTGGACGCCTGCATCGTCCCGGGTGACGCCGGTAATCGCGCCCGGCCCGAAAACGGGGCGTGGATCCACGGCCAGCAATACCGGAGTGGCCGCCTGGCCCAGGTGGTAGCCGTTGCCGTCGAAGACTTCCCACCTCCCCCACGTCTGGCCCACGTGCGGGTTCCATACCCAGAGCCCTCCGTCCCGCGCGGCGTGGAAGGACGTCAGAACCGCCTTGTATCTGGGGAGCGCATTTGACGGCAGCCCCCATGCCGCGCCGAGACTGTCCCTCTCGCGGCCCCCCAGCCGTGGCGTCGGGCGGCGCAACTCCACAGCCAGGGTGGTGTCCTGCCGGTCGGTGACCTTGAGGAAAAGGAACCTGTTCGTATTGCCGTGCCACATGCTGCCGTCGGAGCCTGCCGACCACAGTGGCCGCCAGTTGGTGGGGATCGTATCGAAATGGGGTCCCCGGCTGGCGAGCGCGATCGTGTCCACCGCATCCAGCGTCAAGTCGTGCAGGAGTTGGTGTTTGAGGACACGCCGCGCCCATGTCGGGGAATCCCAATCCCGCTCGTAGATGAACCCCAGCGTATCGGTGTCGGCGCGCCAGAAGGGACCGGGGTTGCCGGCTTCTTCATGGTGGCCGGTGGTAGCCAGAACCGTCCCGAGAGAATCGAAGGCGGTGACTCGCCGCGCACCGGTGTCCATGGCCAGGAGGACTCCCGAGGGATGCCACGCGACGCCACGCAGATCCTGAAACTCGCCGGGCGCCTCTCCCTGCCGGCCGAAGCGCCGGAGAAAGTCCCCCTGTGGACCGAAGACCCGGATGCCCTGATCAATCTCGTCCGCAACGTAGATCCTGCCGACTTCGTCTACCGCCAGCCCGACAACGTTGCTGAATGTTCCGGGGCCTGCGGTCGCGGTTCGACCGGGTGCCTGCCCCAGGCGCAGTTCCTCGACCAACACGAAGTCCGGCTCGGGGCTGGAGCGGAGGAGATCGCGGTTGTACACGCGGACACGCCCGGAGGCGAGCGTGTCGACCCACGCGTCGTAGTCTCGCTCGAACGCATCGCACGCGGCCGAAGACGCCAGGGCGACAATGCAGACGGAGAACCCAGCGTAGCGAGAGGCCCGGGACCCGGAGGCAAGCTGCAACGTTTCTCCTTCGGGCTGGGGGATGGATCGGGCTGGGGACGGGCGGCCCGCCACCTCGTCGAACATGGCGGTCCGGGGCCCAACCGACGAACAATGGTAGCATGACCCTCGACACCGCACACGCCGTCGCCGAGGCCCGGGCCATCGGCTTTGACATGGCCGGCGTCCTCACCCGGGGCGACAGCGATCACATGGCTCACTTTCGGACGTGGGTCGACTCTGGGTTGCACGGCGAGATGGCCTACCTCGCCCGCCCCGACGCGGTGAGCCGTCGGTCCGACCTCGACCGCACGCTGCCCGGCTTTCGGAGCGCGCTCGTGGTCGCCCACTCGTACGG
>VYAQ01000319.1 GCA_009844885.1 Gemmatimonadota bacterium | reverse complement strand
GGCGGGGGGCTGTAGGGGGTACCCCGTGGATAACACAGAGGCTGAAGAGGGCTTACCCCTTCGATCCCCTAAGAACCGCCCTCCACCGAAGCGCGATCGGCCTCCGGCTGCCGATTTGCGACGCGACCTGACGACCGACCGTCGGGACTAGTGTTGCCGCCTTCCCGATGTGGACCGCGCCGTAACGGGGATGTGCTTTCCACGTCTGCCGAGCCGGGATTAGATTCACCATTCCCCGCGATCAGAGGCTCCGTTTAATGACCCGAACGCTCCTGCCCGCGTGCCTCGCGGCACTGTTCCTCACGGGAGACGGTCATGCCCAGGAAACAATCGAGCTTCCGGGGGAGGACCGACCTTTGGCCTTGGAACTCTCGGAAGCCTACCGCATCGGGTCGGCCAGCGCGGTGGCCGACTGGGAGCTTCTGAACGTGGTCCGGGGCGCAGGTTTTGACGAGGCCGGAAACCTGTACCTCCTGAATTCACCTTATCGCGTGGTCGCCGTCGGCCCCGATGGCAGCTTCCTTGGTCAGTTCGGCCGTGCCGGCGGAGGTCCCGGCGAGTTCGGGAATCCGCGCCAGTTGGATGTCTTGCGGAGCGGGCGAATCGTCGTCACGGACATGAGACGCTTGGCCTTTCATGTCTTCGGTCTGAACGGCGTGTTCGAGCGAAGGGTGAGAATGGAGCTCGACATGCCGGACCTCCGTGTCCTGCAGAACGCTCTTTATTGGACGAGGGTAGAAGCGTTCGGGGCGCGCCCTGCCCGCGAGGGCGCAGCGGTCTTCTCCGACGGCATCCGCAAGATCATGCGCACCGACCTGTCGTCCGACGAGGCGCGGATCGAGACGTTCGTGGAGGCATGGGCGCCCCCGGGGACCGAAGCGAAGTTCGGGAGTCTGGCCGATGTCACCAGCGGCGGGTTGTGGGGGTTCGTGCCTTCTCTCGTTTTCGACGCCTTGCCGGGGGGCGGGATCGCGTTTTCGGATTCATACGCGTATGCGGTCAAGGTCACTGGGCCGTCCGGTCAAGTGTTGCGGATCCTACACCGCCCAATCGCCCCGCAACCGGTCACGGCTCGGCTCAAGCGGGCGGAGATCGACCGCCGACTGGCGGAACTGATTCGGAATGACGACTTGGGCGGCGATGTCCCCGCTAACGCTCGGGCGATGCTGGCGGGACTCCGTCCGGGCCAAGTGCAAGCGATCGAGGAGATGCAGTTCCTCCCGGAGCTGCCGGTCCTGTACGCGTTACGGACCACTTGGGAAGGCAATCTGTGGGTTCAGCGACGCGGAGAGGAACCCAACGTGGACCTCGGACCGATCGACGTACTCACGCCGTCCGGCCGCTATCTGGGCACGCTCGACGGGCCGATGCGGATGCCGGACGAATTCGGCCCCGATGGCCTCGTCGCCTTCATCGAAAGGGACGAGTACGATGTCCCGGTCATCGAGGTGAAGAGGCTGCCGCCGGGAATCCGGTGAGAACACAGTTCCGCCGCAGATCCGCCGTGGCGGTCGTGATCCGGCACGGCGCGCCCGACCCGCACAGCGATCGGTTCGAAGCTGGGGCTAAAGGGGGTCGCAGCACCCCTTGCCAGCCGCTAATTCGGGTCCGACCGGCATTCCAGTGCCGGTGCTCGCAAGCAGGACGAAGGGAACCGCTGAACTGGTGTGACCCGGTTCCCCGCGCACAGACCGGGGCCGTTGATTGGTCACCGCAACACACCATAGTTTCCGAGAATCGCCGAGCTCCGATGCAGAGGTTCGGGCCAGAAACTACGAAGGCCTAACGTGAGAAGAGCCACCTACTCAATCGTAGCCACTCTGCTCGCAACCCCGGGCGTCGCGCAGGACCATCCGCTGACGGTAGACATGACCGAGCTCTACCGTGTAGGCGGTTTGAACGCGCAGGAGTGGGCCTTCTTCGGGCCTGGCTTGCGGATGAGGTTCGATGGAGCCGGTAACCTGCTGGTGCTGGATGTTGTGAACCAGCGTGTCGTTGTAGTCGGCCCCGACGGTCAACTTGTGCGTATTGTCGGGCGCGAGGGCGAAGGGCCGGGCGAGTTCCAGATGAGTCTGGTAATCGCGGTGTGGCGCGATGGCCGCTTTGCGGTGCCTGACATGGGCCATGCCGCAATCCAGGTGTTCAACGCCGATGGCGAACTTGAGGATTTCGTCAGGCTGGCCGACGAAAACACTCCGCTGGCCGCCACTCTCGGTTTCAGAGAGAGGATTCGGGCCGATCCGCTGGGCGACGGGATCATCGCCCAAGGGGTCGGTGGCATGCTGGCCCAAATGGCAAACTTTGCCAATCGCCGCATGGGACAACCGGAAGACGAGAATCCGGCGGGGGTCGATGACCGCGCGCTTGAAATGTTGGACCTCTCCGGGGATGTGATGACATCGACCCCGATCCTGCACGGATGGAGGGCACCTCGCCCCGACGTCAGCCTGTCATCGGCCGACGCAGCAGACTGGTCGAGGGTGGTCGCGACGACGGAAGACCGGCACTTCGAGCCGGGGTTTCACTGGGATGTGCTCCCCAACGGCACCATCGCCTACTCCGACTCCTCTGCGTACGCCATCAAACTCGCCCGGCCAGATGGATCAGTCATCGCCGTTCTGACACGGCCGCTCTCGCCAGAGGCGGTGTCCGAACGGATCCAGCAGGAGATGATCGCGTCGCGACTTCAGCGCCTCGAGGAACGGTTGGCGCGAGGTTCGCCTTCGGCTGGGGCCTTGCCGCCGCTGGATCCCGACGAGGGCCGCCGGAGGATTCGGGGTCGCGGGTTCTACCACGAAGTCCCCGTGGTACGGGGGATAGCGGTCACCTGGGACGGCGGGCTGTGGATCCAGCGTCGTGGAGAGGATCCGTGGGATGACCGCGGACCGATCGATGTCTTCAACGCGGATCGCGCGTACCTGGGCACGCTCGCTGTCGGCCGACCGGCAATGCCCGCTGCTTTCGGACCCGACGGTCTCGTAGTCCATATGGAACGCGATGAACTCGACATCCCAACGCTCGTCGTGAGCCAGTTGTGGATGGAGGCCAGGTGAGCGGACGGCGCCGGCTGGCTTAGCACCATCAAGGGCTTTTGCCAGCCCGGTCAGCCGCCCCATAACGACTGTCCAGACAAGACATTACTCCTGACGGGAACGGACGGAGGTTCCAGACCGCATCGACCACTCGGGACGTTCATGTCGCCTGGATTCCCAAGAGCGGACGAGCCCAATACGGACGGGATGGGATGGGCCTCCGGGCGGCTGACGCCGCTCC
This sequence comes from Gemmatimonadota bacterium, assembly GCA_009844885.1. Classification (GTDB taxonomy): domain Bacteria; phylum Gemmatimonadota; class Gemmatimonadetes; order Longimicrobiales; family Gaopeijiaceae; genus Bin94. The sequence continues at coordinate 8,156 of VYAQ01000319.1, read as the reverse complement.
TCGGCCGTCTCCAGCGGCCGCGCCTCCTGGCGCGGCCGCTTCCGGCTCGACACCGTTCAAACAGCCTCCGTCAATTCACTGACTGTCAGGGCAGGAATCATTGACCATGCGATGTTGTGGCCTGTTGCCGATCCAGACCCGCACGGGGCGCCGATCGGAAGTTCGATTCGGAGAGCCTCGAATGAACTCACCAAAGCGGCGAATCGCGTGGGCAACCATTTGCGTGCTTTCGGGTCCCTCGTTCTGGGGGTGCGGCGGTACTGTATCAGGTGATCGGACTTCAGTTTCCGAAACGGACAGCGAGCCCAGCCCCGCAATTGAATCGATCGCCGACGAAGCAGTAGCGCGCGTTCGGTTCCGGCACCCTATCGACAGGATGGCGGTGATCGGGCGCTTCCTCGGACCCGACAGCTTCATGGACCCGGAATTCCCACCCACCGTGGCAACGCCGAGCCCGTACCTGACCGATTTCTTCGGCGTCCAGGCCATCGCCGATGTGTCCCGGGAGGAGATCGTCGCGGACTTCGTGCCGCGGTTTGCCGAGGTCACCGGGCAGGATGAACATTGGGTCGCACTGACGTTCAAGGACGGGTTTACCGCAACCTTCTACCCGGTCTCCTCGCTGGTCGTGTTGGGGTTCGAGGCTCCGATCAGCCATGTCGTGGTCAGCGGCGACAACTGGCGGCAGGCTCGCGGCAATGTCGAGGCGCTGATCGGCAGGATTCGCGAGATCGGGCGCGAAGACGCATACCTTCTGGACAATCCGGACTATGGCCTGGAGCTTGCGGCCTACGAGACGATGCAGGCCGGTATAACTGCCTCCGTCGAAATCGATCCGGACCTGTCCGGATTCCGCGCTTCAGCCGATGGGCTGTTGCTGTTTCCGGAAGCCGTTCATGGTATTTCCACCGACGCCGATGAGTTGATGAAGGTTATCGATAGCGGCGGCTTCGACTGGATCGGCCTGGAAGCCCTCAACCTCGATCAGCAAGACGACCTGGACGCCTTCAACGATGCGGCAGCCGGAACGCCGGAATACGAGCGGGCGCGCGCCGTACTGGTCGAGTACTTTGCCGACGCCTGGAATGGCCGGGCGGGGCCAAGGACGACAGGCGAGGAAAACTACTACTTCAAGCTGTGCGAGGCGGCTCATGCGGCCGGCGCCCGCGTCATCGCGCTTGAAGGCGCCAGCCTGGCGTTCCTGCTGTTCCGCTACGGCGAAACCTCGTTCGGCAGTTCCGTTCGCAGCCTCATCTGGGCCAACGCGATCCCCTCGTCGGGCCGCGGCATCCTTTTCGGCGGCGGAGCCCATTTCCATTACCCGGACGTGCCGATGGTACAGGACTTCGTGGCGGCCGAATCGCCCGAGCGTCCGATCTTTGCCGTCAGGGATCTCTGGGCGAACGCGAACTAGCCAGGACGCGGCTGGTCTGACTCACGCTACGTGTCAATGTCGCCGCAACCATTGTGGAATTGTCTGAACCAGGACCTTGGGATAGGGGGGTTGCATGGAGCCGGACGGAACTGCTGTGAGAGCCGCGTCGAAGTGGCGGAGCACGCGCTCCCCCGCCCGAGGTGAGGTGCTTTTCGTCGGGGCACATGTTGGCGGCCATCCGAAGCTCGACAGTTGTGGCCGTCGAAAGTCGTACATCTCGGGTGGGGTATTCAGGGCTCGTCCTCGGCGGTAGGTCGGAAGATTCGTGAGGTTGACCGGACCGTGCTCTACACTGGCGTCTCCATTCAGCTGTGGAGGCGCGATGATCAGGAGAGAGAAGCGGGTGCTTCTGCGACACTACCTGGAGCAGGGCATGACGAAGGCGGCGATCGCCCGGCACGTGGGGCGAGCCGCGACACGATATATCGGTAGATTGCGGCGGGGCAGCTGGACCGGGATCTGGACGAGGAAGCGGTGAGGTATCGGGCGAGGCCGCCGGCGCCGTCGAAGCTGGACCCCCGCACTGCTCGACCGGCTCCTCCACCGCCGTCACATCGTCAATACGGGACACCCATCGTGCCGACTTCAGTGAGGGTTCTCCACGCCGGACGACCCCGCCAAACGAAGGCTCTCGTCAGCGGACTGTAGGCGTCGATTCGGTCGCTTTGCACGCTACACCGGCGAGCACTGTCTGCATTGGGTAGTCACGGTCGACAAGTGGCTTGGTTCGCCAAGTCCCACGTCTGCCTGAAGTCCACACCCTACTCATCCCGACAATCGGCCCCGCCGCTTCTGGTGTGGAGTAGCGGTGGGAACCGGAATCGCTGCCTTCCTTCCTATGACACGTCAAGAACCCAACGAGCGCAGAGAAGCCGACTTTGAATCCGTCTACAATGAGTGGCAAGCCCAGCGAATAAACCAGCGCCGTGCAGCCGAAATCCTCGGTGTGAGCGTGCGGACGTTTCGACGGTGGACCCATCGATATCGCGAGGGAGGCCTGGCCGAATTGGAGGACAAGAGGAAGACCCAACCGATCCGTAAAGCCTCTCCGGAGGAGGTGGAGAGTCTAGAGCGCCTGTACTCAACGCAGTATCTCGGATGGAGCGTCCAGCACTTCTACGAACACTATGTCGAACGTGGAGGGCAACGATCCTACACCTGGGTCAACGACCGCCTGAAGGCAAGCGGCCTCGTGGGCACGAAGCCAAGAAGCAACGGCGAGCATCCGGCCGTTAGCGATTCGTCCACGGATCCACGGGAGGCCTTTGGGCCAAAGTCGAAAGTCGGGGTCGCGGGAGCTCTCCTCGCTCAAAATGTCGTGCCCCATGAATGGGTGCCGTCGCAACAATGGAGTCTGGTCGCAACAGTGGACTCGTTCACTAATGGAGTCTACTCCGGCTTCCTCGCGAAACAGGCAGACATCTGGTCTGCATTTCGGGGGGTCCGGGAGGTCCTGGAACGCTATGGATTCTTTGACTGCCTGATTGAGAATCGCGCGTTCTTTGGCCGGGACTCGCGTCTGGCGACTGCGGAATCAACACAGTTGAGTCAGTTCCGCAGGGCCATGGGAGAACTCGGGATCGAGTTGGTCGTCCATCGCTCCCAACGGTCACAAAGTCGGATGGCCCGTTTCGTGCAGACGATTCGAGAGCGTCTTCCAAGAGAGTTGGCTAGCCCAAGGATCACAGAGCGCGAGGACGCAAATGCCTTTCTCGATGAGTATTGGTCCCGGTTCAACCAGCGGTTTGCGGCGCCCCTGGACGGGGAGCGAAAGACTGCATTTGACCCTCTGGACCACGCGAAGATCGAACTCCACAACGTCCTATGCCTGAAGGAGTCCCTACAGGTTGATTGGGAAGGCTACGTGCTGTATCGGGGGAGACACCTGCGGTTCGATGGAAAGAGGCTCCGCGAGGATTCGAAGAACAAAGCGCGCGTCCATGAATACCGGGATGGCAGCCGTGCCGTCTATCAAGGCCGGCGTCTGGTTGGTCGAATCGATGCTGGACTCGCCGACTAAAGCCCAACCCACTGACGACGCCCCGCTGCTGACGGAAGCCATTGCGGATCATGTGCTACTGCGAGCTACCGGGCCGTCAGATTTGATGCTCCTGCTGGGCCGAGGTGCACAGCGGACAAACCGGCCCTGTGGGCAACGACGCGTCATCTCTGAAAACAATTGACGACTAGGCGAGAACCCTCGTTGCGGATCGAACACTCTGGCCGAGGGGGTCCCCGGAATAGTCCGCGCATTTCCCGGAACGCACGTCTCATCCGTCGAATCTCATTGGTGATGACTGAGCGGTACTCGTCTTCCGATACCAACTCGCCCTCATCGGGAGGAACGATCGCTCCCTCCTCCACTCCGTCCAGATCGATCTCCGTGGCGTGGTATCGTGTCCGACCACCCCCCAGGGACAGCCACAAGATCATCCCGGGCAGTCCCCCATACAGGGCCGGACCACCCGCGACTGGAATATCTGGAGCATACCACGCTTCAATGAGATCATCGCCGGCACCCGATATAGCCCTGACGACGCGGAATCCCAAGTGTTCGCGTTGCTCGTCGGAAATCCGCCATTCAACGTCGACTCCGGCACCCTCCACACGAAGCGTCCTCCGAATGGACCGGAGCACCCTTACCGTCGACAGATCGTCTGCACGAGAATACGCCTGCCGCATGATGTTCTCGTCGATTCGATGCCATTCTGTCAGGAGTGCTATCAGCGCATCCACATGCCTGTCGGTAAACGGGAAGACCAATAGCCCACCTTGGCCGCCGCGCCGCTCATCCTCCTGAATCATGAGGGACGACGACGGGGTGAAATAGACCGAGAACTCGGCGCCATCACGCCTGAACAACATCTCGGGTATGCCCGCCATTTCACTGGGCATTTCGACGTCGTACGTCACGGTCTTCTCATACACGATTCTGCCACTCTGACCGTCTGCCTCCCCAACCCAACCCGTAACAGCCGCTACTGCCCAAAAGACTACCTGCCAACGCCGGCGGCGATGACCACCGTTCATCACCGCAGGACCTCCCACCTTGAATGGTCGCGAATACTCACCTGGCTCACTCGTCCCTTTCCACGCTGGCAAGGCCGAATCCTGCTCCCCCTACCTGGCGGCGCCCGTGCACCGCGTGGCATCAATCTTGAATTGCCTTACCACCGTCACGACATCTGTCGTTGCGTCTCCTTGCATCCGTTGATCGAGGATCCACAGTGTCTCGGCTGCTAGCAGCGGAATTGGGACCCCGATACCCGACGTAGGAATCAAGGTATCGGCGCATTGGAGTGCACCACGCGGATCGGATACCGCAGCGTAGAGGCTGACAGCGGTCATGTTGGCATCGTCGTCTCGGTTGCTGTCCTGATGGATCGTGTAGATATTGCCGTCGCCATCTCGCGAGACACCTCGGACGAACGACACACTCCCATAGAACCCGAACATAGTCGTCCGTAGTTCCTCGCGGCTCTGCGGTTGTCCGCTCTCCTGCATCATTGCCAACAGTTTGGGCTCCGCCACCTCACCTCTGCGCGTTCCTTGAGCGATCCATACGGTGTCTCTCACGGCCCCGCTACGATCGACACGTAGGACAAAGGGAGTAGCCGCATAGGCGAGCAGTACGTCATCGTCCCCGACGTCAACGAAAGCATGGGCCAAAGAGAACGCCAGCGGATGGTCGACAGTATATGGGACCGGTGCTGAGCCACGCGTCAACTCCAGCAAGCCGGTGGTGCCTCCGTCGCTTGCGGCATCGACGAGTTGAGACAGGGCGACAACGCCGAGCGTCCGACCCGACTTCGGGTTCACTCCTGCAAACCACAGGGAGTCGCGCAAGATGGAAAACGATGCTGGTCGGTGATCGAAGTCCAGTCGAATGCTCCCGAGGTGGACACGACTGATCGCGGAAAAGACCTCGATCTTGCCGACTTCGTCGAGAAACCCGACCACCGTCCCTTCCGTAAACCCTACGCCCCCCAAGTTACGTGAACTCACCAGGGCCACTGCCCTTACGTCCAAGGTTGCCTACGAGGCGCCCAGCGCTGTCGTATTGCAGCACTGCATCCGAGAATCCGTCTGAGACCAACAATGAACCATCGGCACGTACCAAGAGGCCTAGAGGCTGTCCAAGGTAGTGGTCTTCGGTTTCCTCAAGGATAAGGCTATCCAGTAGAACCAAATCCGGGCCCCGCACCTGAGCTGCAGCTCGGCCACCCAGTATTGCGGACTGGATAGCAACCAGCAGAACCGCAGGGACGGTGCGGGACCATGGACTTCTCGTCACGAACACCTCGTTATTGGCATTCATCCAGTATCCTCGGACCATGAGCAACGTTGCTGAGGCGCAAGGAAGCGCCCTGTCTGAATCACACTACGTGTCATTGTCGCCGCAACCATTGTGGGACTGTCTGAACCAGGACCTTGGGATAGGGATCGCGAACGAAACTGTAGAGCCGGTGGTGCGCAAAAGCTGAAGCAACTGCCTCCGATGGGACCGGAGACGACTGTTCGCCCGACCCGGAGTCGAGTACGTAGATATCGAGACGCCCCGTCATATCCTCCATTGATGCTCCGTGTATCGTGGCAACGAGCTGTCCGGGTCCTCCACCTGACAAGTGCGAGAGCGTGTTGGCAACGCCAGTTGCCGGGTCTACTCCCATTGACAGGCCACCGCCGGAATTCGGCGTCCACGTGACGGGGCTGAATCCGTTGATCGTTACCTCACGAATGAAGTCGCCTTGAGTAGAAAACCAGCGCACGATGCCCAGGCGCTCGCTGGCAATCGCGAGGACATCCCCTCCTGCGCAGTGGACATGGCCCCGTCCATGACTGGAAGCAAAGAAAGCTGCGAACCTCTCCAGACCGCGAGGAGGCAGCTGGCGCGGAAAGCCTGGTTCAAACGACCGAATAACCTCGCCCTCCTCCGACAGGATGTAGACCTGGGGTGTGCCATCCGACACCTGGCCCAGCACAACGAGGCGACCGTCGCTAAGGCACATGTCGCTGCCATAGACTGGAACCGGAAAGCTGCGAACGAACTCCAGGCCTTCCTCGCCCAGCGCGAACTCTGCGGTTTTTCGGGCGGCTGCATCCAAGACGTAAACCTGACCCGCCGGGCTAACGGCCAACCCTGCGGGGGCTTGAAACTCGCTGGGGCCGCCCCCGTGACGTCCTGTCCTACCGCGAAAGCGCCCGTCCGGACCAAACCAGGACAAACTGAAGTCCTGATCGTCAAGAATCAGGATGTTCCCATGCCCATCCACGTCGACGTCGCGGATGTTCCCGAATACCTGGTTCCGGTCTCCTGCAATCACCCCGATCTCCAACAGCAACGTGTCGCGCTGGAACTCTACGGAAACGGGTCCGGGGACGACGGGACCGGTTAGTGGATCGCCACCGTTCCAACTCAACAAGTTCCCCAGGAGCAACGGAGCGAAGCGAACGATTTGGGGTGTCACTTACTGTCCACGAGTAGGTTACGGTGAGTCGAAGAGCGGACGGGGTGGGATGGGCCTCCGGGCGACTCACGCCGCTCCGCCGCCGCCTCCGGCTCGACAAGTTCCAATCCCCGCCCGTCAGTTCACTGCCGTTCACGGACGGGGTGGGATTCGAACCCACGCGGGCTGACGCCCACACGATTTCCAGTCGTGCGCCTTAAGCCACTCGGCCACCCGTCCTGTCGCGAAGAGCGGGGCCCCTCGGACCCCGCTCCTCACGGTTGATAATCGGGGCGCCCGGATTCGAACCGGGGACCTCTGCGACCCGAACGCAGCGCTCTACCGGACTGAGCCACGCCCCGTTTGTTGGGATTCCCTGAGCGGAGGCGGAGGGACTCGAACCCCCAAGTGCTCAACGCACGCCGCATTTCGAGTGCGGTGCCTTACCAATTAGGACTACGCCTCCCTGAGGGTCGTCGAAGCGAGGGGTGCCGCACTTTGAGAGAGGGAGTGGGATGGGCCTCCGGGGCGGCTGGCGCCGCTCCTCGGCCGTCTCCGGCGTTCGCGCCTCGCGGCGCGACCGCCTCCGGCTCGACAAGTTCGAACCCCACTCCCTCCGATCGCTGCCGCTCAGCGGAGGGAGTGGGATTCGAACCCACGTGGTCACTGGGACCAACGCCTTAGCAGGGCGCCGCTTTTAGCCGCTCAGCCATCCCTCCAAGTAGCCCCGCCTGGGCTCGAACCAGGACTCTTCTGATCCAGAGTCAGACGTGTTGCCAATTACACCACGGGGCTAGCTAGAGCCACCGGTCGGACTCGAACCGACGACCCCGTCATTACGAGTGACGTGCTCTACCAGCTGAGCTACGGTGGCGATGTTTTCCGTGTGCGGCAAGCGGCGCGGCGTGTGGCCATTCCGCCGCGGCCAGTGGAGCCGAGGGGAGTCGAACCCCTGACCTCAGCGTTGCGAACGCTGCGCTCTCCCAACTGAGCTACGGCCCCTTGCTCGCGCGGGATTCCCACGGCCTGCCAGTGGGCGCGACAGGACTTGAACCTGTGACCTCCACGATGTCAACGTGGCACTCTAGCCAGCTGAGCTACGCGCCCTGCACCAATACGCCCGGGAGGACTCGAACCCCCAACCCCCTGATCCGTAGTCAGGTACTCTATCCAATTGAGCTACGGGCGCTCCGCGAATCGATAATCGCCGACAAGCTAGTGCCCACGACAGGACTCGAACCTGTACGTCCTTTCGAACACTGGTCCCTCAAACC
>VYAQ01000088.1 GCA_009844885.1 Gemmatimonadota bacterium | reverse complement strand
GGTTGGGGGCTCGGCTGGACGCTTCGCAAGAGCGTCTTGACCGACCTGTGAGGACCTGGAGAGCCGGAGCCTAAGAATATCTATTCGGTTGAATGATATGCAAACATATATTATTATGGAATAATGAAAACCACTGTTGATATTCCAGATCAAGAACTGGCGGATGCTATCCGCTTCACGAATGCGAAGACCAAGCGCGAAGCCATCGTGGGAGCCATCGTGTACTTCAACCGGCGCATGCGGATGGCGGAACTGACCAGATTCGGGGGGACCTGCTCCAATCTGGTCACGCCGGAAGAGATCCGGGCCGCCCGTCGGCGGAGTTGAGGCATTGCTTCTCGTCGACACTTCGTCCTGGATCCACTTCCTTCGGCCGGATGGCGATCCCGGCGTTCATGCGCGGGTAGAGACAGCGCTCGAGAGCGGGGACGCCTGCTGGTGCCCGCTGGTGCAGCTCGAACTCTGGAACGGCGCCCGGGGAGCGCACGAACGGAGCGTGCTGCGGGAGTTCGCTCGCGTCCTCCCCGAGCTGGCGATCAGCAGTGAGGTCTGGACCAAGGCGTCCGAACTGGCGACGCAAGCACGCGCCCGAGGGGTGACCGCCCCGGCAACGGATGTCCTGATTGCCGCCTGCGCCCTCCACCACGGTGCGGATCTGGAGACGGCCGATTCGGACTTCGACCACCTGGCGGCTGTGGGGGATTCGACCCGGTTGGCGCAGGTGCGAGAAGTGGACTAAGTCTATTAAACTAAACTAATCCTGACGTGGAGCCGTCCATGCGCACCTACAACATGCACGAAGCCAAGACCCACCTCTCCCGGCTGGTCCGCGAGGCTGTGGCCGGCGATCCCTTCGTTATTGCGCGCTCGGGAAAGCCGCTGGTGAAGGTGGTATCGGTCGAGGCGCCCGAGCCGGAGGCGGTGCGGCGCACGGGGTTCATGCGCGGCCAGATCTCGGTGCCGGAGGACTTCGACACGATGGAGTGTGGACGGATTCAAGCCCTGTTCGAGGGCGAGTGATGACCCTCCTGCTCGATACGCAGGTCCTGCTTCGCGCAGCCGGCCTTCCCGAAAGCCTGTCAGAGGACGCGCTCGCATTGCTCCAGGATCCGGACACCAACCTGGTCTATAGCGCCGCATCGCTATGGGAGGTGGCCATCAAGCGCGCCGTGGAGCGGACCGACTTCAGGGCCGATCCGCGACTCTTGCGGCGCGGACTGATCGAGAACGGCTATACGGAGTTGCCGGTGAGAGGTGCTCATTCAGCCGCGGTTGATCTACTGCCCGAGATCCACGGTGATTCGTTCGACCGGATCCTGGTGGCACAGGCCCAGATCGAAGGCCTCACCTTGTTGACGATGGATCGGGTGGTGGGGCGGTATCCTGGATCGATCCGCGTGGTGTGAGGTAGGAACCGACGTGACCACGAGTCCTGGGTCAGAGCAGAACCGCGTTCACCGCGAGCAGGAGTCCGCCCTCGAAAGGGCCTTTCGCGAGTGTTCGCAAGCCAACTGGGACGGCTACGGGGCCGCGCCCGCGAGTGAGTCGGCGATGGAATGGGCCAGAAGATTGTTGGCGGCCCTCCCTCGTCGTGTGGGCGTTCCCGAAGTCGCCTTCGAGCCCGACGGGGATGCCGGGCTGGAATGGTGGCGAGGACCTGACAGGGTTCTCTGTGTTAGCGTGGGTAGGAACGGCGAACTCCGCTACGCTGCACGCCTCAACACCGCGAGGATCGTTCGCACCGAGATGTTCGCTCGGCGGTTGCCGCGGCACCTGGTTGAGACGGCCTTGGAGCTGGCCAAGTAGTCTGCTCGACTTCGCGAGTCTCCTCGCTCACCCCCCGCCACCACTCGGCCACGGCGCACCCTGGTGCTCAGCCGTCACCGGACCCAGGCCCATGTACACGAACTTCTGGATGCGTTTGCCCTGGTAGGTCTCGGTCGTGTAGACGTTGCCGCGCGAGTCGGTGGCGATACTGTGGACGCCGATGAACTGGCCCGCCTGCCGGCCTCCGTCGCCGAACGTCGTCAAGACCTCGAGGGACGCGCGGTCCATCACGTGGACCCGGTGATTGCTGCCGTCGGCGACGTACATGTAGCGCTGCCCGGGATCGCGCGAGAAGGCGAGATCCCACGTTGACCCGCCGCCCAGCGTGCGCGGTGCGATCATCACCTCGTCCACGAAGGTTCCGTCGGTTCGGAAGACCTGGATCCGGTTGTTCGGACGGTCGCAGACGTACACCAGGCCGTCCAGCGACGGCTCGGCGCAGTGCACCGGCGTGCGGAACTGCTGCAGCGGCGGCGCGTCGGGATCGTACGGCGGCGTGGGCGTGTCGTCCGGGGCGTTGCCGTAGGCACCCCAATAGCGCTTGAACGCGCCGGTCGAAGCATCGAGCACCGCCACGCGGCGCCCGCCGTATCCGTCCGCGACGTATGCTTCGTTGGCTTCGGCGTCGAACGCCACCTCGGCTACCCGGTTGAAGCGCGTTTCGCTGTGGCTGTCGGGTTCCGCGCCCATCTCCGGTTGCCCGTAGGAGGCCAGAAACCGGCCGTCGCGTGAGAACTTGAGGATGTGCGAGTCGGTCGCCCCGTTGCCGCCGATCCACACGTTGTCCATGTGGTCGACCGTGATTCCGTGGTTCGACTCGGGCCACACGTACTCGTCGGAGGGGCCGCCCCATGAATTGACCAGGTTCCCCTCCGGATCGAACTCGAGCACTTCGGGCGCGGCGCGGCAACATTCGGCGGCGGGCGGGTCGGCTTCCGCGCCCAATTCCGTACCCGCGTCGATCGAGGCGCGGCGATGGATGATGAAGACGTGGTCGCGGGAGTCCACGCCCACCCCGATCGTGGAGCCGAGCAGCCAGTGCTCCGGCAGCGGCTTCGGCCAGAAGGGGTCCACCTCGAACCTGGGCGCTTCGTCACCGGTGGAGGCCGCTTCGTCGATCGCTTCCTGTGCGCATGCCAGCGCGATGGCGAGGCCGGCGACCGCGCCGGCGATGAGTTGTCGTCGCTTCGTGTTCATGGCTGTCTCTCCTTCGCTGTGGTCCGCGTCCAGGCGACGTGGCCGAGTCACTACCAGACCAGGTGGAAGCGGTCCTGGCGCCGGAAGACCCAGTGCCGTTCGCCCTCGGTATCCAGGTAGGCCTCTTCCTCCTGTCGGCAGCTGGCCGGCTTGTCGCCCCACTCCGGGATCGGCGTCGTCGCTTGCAACTCGATCGCATGCCAGGTCGACGGCAACAGGATCGCGTCGCCGCGAACCGGCACCCCCTCCTGCCCGTCCCACCGGCCGATCAGTGGCCCCGCTCCGTGCCCGTGGTCCCCGATCGGGTGTGTGTAGACCGTTCCGTTGATCCCCTCCGCCCGCATCTGCGCCAGCGTGTTGGCCAGGATCGTGTTGCCGCTGAGCCCCGGCTCCATGTGCTCCATGAGGAGGTCCTGCAGCCGGTTCGAGTTGGCAAGGCACTGCCACAGCCCGGCCGGCGGCCCGGTCTCGCCTTCCTTCAGCACATAGCCCAGGTGCTGCGTGTCTGTGTGCAGATTCAGCGCCACCACGCCGAAGTCGGTCCAGAGCAGGTCGCCGCGCTCGATCACCGCGCCGGACGGAGGCACCTCGCCCGCACGCTGGACATCCACGTTGGCCTGGAACCAGACCGTGTAGCCCAGGTCGCGCACGCGCTGGCGCATCCACCACTCCACGTCCTCGATGGTCGTCTCGCCCGGCGTGATCACCGCGTTCGAGAACGCCTGCGAGATCACCGCGTGGACGGTCTCCTGGATCTTCCGGTAGCGCGGCATCATCTCGGGGAGGCGCAGCGCGATGTAGTTCATGGCCAGGCGCGGCTCGCGCTTCACCCGGCCGAGCAGTTCCGGACCCAACGCCTCCTCCAGGGCCTCGCGCTCGCCCGCGTGCAGCCCGTCGGAGAAGGCCCAGACGGGATCGATGTTGAGGACGATGTTCTCCGGGTCGCGGTCCTCCACCAGTTCGCGCAGGAGCCGCCACTGCTCGTCGCCGACCAGCTCCGCGGTCGGCTGGGTGGGCGCGGGCCGGGTGGAGCGGTACGCCTCGAAGACGCCGCCCTGGCTCGTGCCGCCCAGCGCTATCCGTTCGACCGTCCCGTCGTCCTGGCGCGTGAAGACGTAGATGGAGCGGCGGCGCGCGGCAAAGGTCGTCGGCGAGATGATGGACCAGAAGACGGGGTCTTCCGCGTACTCACGCATCGACAGGATCCACATGCGGACGTCGTATTCCGCCATCAGCTTCGGAAGAACCCTCCCGATCCGCAGCTCCAGCCACGCCTGCTGCTCAACCGCCTGTTCCCGCAGCGTCGGCAGCGGCTGGACCCGCGCCGGTGCGTCATCGGGGACGTGCACCGGCTCCTGGGCCGCCAGATCGCCGACGGTCGCGGAATACAGGGCGAGGGCGTCCCCGGCCTGGTCGCCGGGTGGACCGCAGGCCGCGAGCAGGAGGGCCAGGAAGGGCGCGATCGGTCGGGTGGTCTTCATCGAGGCGGCTCCTTGGGTGGGGTGCGGAGGTGCAACAGGGTCTCGTGGCTGGCCATGGCGTTACGGGCAACATCGTGCACAACATCGGTCGGGCGCTACCTTGTGGGCGTTCCCCGCGCATCCCTCCGACCCGGTTTGCCATGCCAGCCATTCGCGATTTGCCCACCGCGCTCGCCGCCCTCGTCCTCCTCGCAGGCGCCCCGTCGGCCGCAACCACGCAGGTCGCGCCGAACGCCCAGCCCGCAACGGCCACCGACGCCCTCTCCTCCACCACCATCACGCTGCCGGGCCTCAATGCCCCCGTCGAGATCATTCGCGACCGCTGGGGGATCAACCACATCTACGCCGAAACCGAGTACGACCTGTTCTTTGCGCAGGGGTATGCGGCCGCGCGCGACCGCCTGTTCCAGTTCGAGGTGTGGCGCGCACAGGCGACGGGTACGGTGGCGGAGATGCTGGGCGAGAGCGAGCTGGAGCGCGACATCGGCTTCCGGCTGTTCCGGTACCGGGGCGATATGACCGTCGAGATGAACCACTACCACGACCGTGGCGACCTGATCATTCCTGCATACGTGGACGGCGTGAACGCCTACATCGCCGAGACCGAGGCGGATCCGTCGCTGCTGCCGATTGAGTTCGAGCTGCTCGGGATTCGTCCGAAGCGCTGGACGCCGGAGGTGGTGATCTCGCGGCATCAGGGGCTGCTGGGCAACATCGGTGCCGAGCTGAACTACGGGCGGGCGGTCGCGGCCGTGGGCGATGCAATGGTCAAGCGGGTCGCGAACTTCCACCCGGGGGACCCCGACATCGCGCTGGATCCGGCGATCGACGGGGCGCTGCTCAGCCAGGACATCCTGGGGCGCTACAACGCGTTTCGGGGTCCGGTCCGGTTCCGGCCCGAACACCTGGTGCCGGAGCACCGCGGGGACGCGGAGGCGTTCGCGCGGCTGGAGGAGGCGGCGGTGGGGGTGCGTGGCGCGGAGTTGGACTGGCAGGACCAGGAGAGCCTCGGCTCCAACAACTGGGTCGTGAGCGGGCGGCTCAGCGAGAGTGGCTATCCGCTGATGGCCAACGACCCCCACCGCGCGCAGTCGTCCCCTTCGCTGCGCTACTGGGTGCACCTGGTCGGGCCGGGGTGGAACGTGATCGGAGGCGGTGAGCCGGAGATTCCGGGCGTGAGCATCGGCCACAACGGGTATGGGGCGTGGGGGCTCACGGTGTTCCGCACCGACGGCGAGGACCTCTACGTCTACGAGACCCATCCCGACGATCCGAACCGCTACCGCTACAGGGACGGATGGGAGGAGATGACGGTCATTGCGGAGGATATTCCGGTAAAGGGACAGGATCCGCATCGGGCCGAGTTCAAGTACACGCGCCACGGGCCGGTGGTCTTCGAGAACCACGGGGAGAGGGTCGCGTACGCGGTACGGGCGGCGTGGCTGGAACCTGGCGGCGCTCCGTACCTGGCAAGCCTGCGCATGGATCAGGCCCGCTCCTGGGAGGAGTTCGTCGAGGCGTGCAACTACTCCAACATCCCGGGCGAGAACATGGTGTGGGCGGACCGCGACGGGAACATAGGGTGGCAGGCCGTGGGCATCGCGCCGATCCGCCGCAACTGGTCCGGCCTGGTCCCAGTGCCCGGCGACGGCCGCTACGAATGGGACGGCTACCTCCCCATCAAGGCCAAGCCCAGCGTCTACAACCCGGCGGAAGGGTACTTCGCCACCGCCAACAACCACCTCACGCCCGCCGACTACCCGCACATGGACGCGATCGGCTTCGAGTGGTCCGACCCCTATCGCTGGACACGCGCGGCCGAGGTCCTCGGCTCGGGACGACTCCATTCCATGGCCGACATGATGGCGCTGCAGACCGACTACCTCTCGATCCCCGCGCGCACGATCGTCCCGATGCTGCGGCACGTGGCGATCGGCGACGGCGATGTCGAGCGGGCGCGACAGCGGCTCCTGGCCTGGGACTACGTGCTGGATCCGAACTCGGTCGCGGCGGGGATCTACAACGCCTTCGAGCGGCGGTTGCGCGCCAACGCGAATGCGCTGCTGGTGCCCGAGTCCGCGCGCCCCCACCTGCGCGGCATGGCCCTGGTGAAGCTGATCGGCCACCTGACCGCGCCCGGCGGGGAGTTCGGCGACGACCCCATCGCGGGGCGCGATGCGGTGCTGCTCGGCAGCCTGGAGGAAGCCGTGGCCGAACTCCGCGGCCGACTGGGCGGTGACATGGAGCGCTGGCAGTACGGTCAGCCCGACTACAAGCACGCGACGATCTACCACCCGCTGTCGCGCGCGGTCCCGGCGGATCTGGCGGCACGCTTCACGGTCGGCCCGCTTCCCCGTGGCGGCAACAGCTCCACCCTCAACAACACGGGCGGTGGGGACAACCAGACGTCGGGCGCATCGTTCCGGATCATTGTGGATACCGGCAACTGGGACCTGGCGGTGGGCAGCAACACACCCGGCCAGTCCGGCGATCCCGATTCCCCGTTCTACGACAACCTCTTCGAGTTGTGGGCGAACGACCGCTTCTTCCCGGTCTTCTATTCGCGCGAGCGGGTCGAGTCGGTTGCCGCAGAGCGTACGATGCTGATGCCCGGTGGGTAGGACGGCCGAAGGCGGAAGCGACACACCCACGCCTGGCAACGCCGACAGCCCGCGCTTCTTCCCCACGCCCGCGGACATGCGTGCATGGCTGGAGGAAAACCACGACCGGGTCGACGAACTGTGGGTGGGCTACTACAAGAAGGGCACGGGCCTGCCCAGCGTGACCTGGCCCGAGTCCGTGGACGAGGCGCTGTGTTTCGGCTGGATCGACGGCATCCGGAAGTCCATTGACGACCGAAGCTACCGGATCCGGTTCACGCCGCGGCGCAGACGCAGCCACTGGAGCGCCCGCAACCTGGGCCGCATGGACCACCTGATGGCGGAGGGGCTGGTCGCCGAAGTGGGGCTGGCGGCGTTCCGGGCGCGAGATCCGGAGAAGCAGGAGCGAGCGTCGTACGAGCAACGGGAAGCCGTGGTTCTGCCGCCCGAATACGAGCAGCGGCTGCGGGCGGAGCCGGACGCGTGGAAATACTTCCGGGCTGCCCGGCCCTCGTACCGCAAGCAGGTGACCTGGTGGGTCGTCAGTGCCAAGCGCGAGGAGACGCGCCTCCGCCGGCTGGGGATTCTCATCGAGTCGAGCGCCCGGGGCGAGGTGATTCCGCCGCTCCGGTGGGCGGCCAGGAAGAAGGGCTGACGGCGGCGGGGCGCGTTGCCCGGGCGGCTTTGTCCAAAGACTCTCGGCCTCCGGCCAGCCATCGCTCCGGTGCCACCGCCCGGCGCCGTTCGTCCGGCCGCTTGTTGAACCACGCGACCGTCATGAGCACCTCGGCCGCCGCTTCGGCCTCCAGGCTGGCGTCGCGATCGGACACAGCAGGCCGGAAGGCTCCCGCCACGACCTCGTCGGTGCGGCGGCGCGCTGCATCGCTCTTCGGCCAGGGCATCTCGCCGTGCAGCCGCCCGCGCCGGATCAGGTACACCCGGTCCTCGCCGCGGAAACCCGAGACCGGGTAGACCAGGTTGAAGTTCTCGATTCGCCCGCGGAATCCGGCAAGGTGGTCCCATAGCTTCTCCAGCGTTTCCATGCGGTCGTGGAGACGCGCGGCGTACTCGAAGTCGAGGCGCTTCGCCGCCCTCTCCACCAGACCCGCAAGCTCTTTCAGCGGTGCGCGGCTGCGGGTCTCGAGGAAGGCGCGGGCGACGTTGAGCCGGCGGTTGTATTCGGCGGCGGTGCAGCGGCCGGCGCAGGGCCCGGGACAGGTTCCCGTTTCCACCCGGATGCATCGGGGCGTCCTTCCGCCCCCGAACATCTCGAACTGGTCGCCGAAGTGGATCGGGGTGTCGCCGGGACAGTCCCGCAATCCGGTCGCCAGCGAAAGGTCGTGGACAGCGCGGGTGAGCCAGGCGGTACGGCCGAAGGGGCCGTAGTAGCGGGCGCCATCGCTGTGTGTCCGCGTCACGGGGATCAGTCTCGGCGCGGGCTCGCGCGTCACCTTGATGAAGCCGTACCGGCGGTCGCGCTTGTGTTGCACGTTGTACTCGGGCTGCCAGACGCGGATCAGCCGCATCTC
The DNA here is from genome assembly GCA_009844885.1 of Gemmatimonadota bacterium. GTDB lineage: Bacteria > Gemmatimonadota > Gemmatimonadetes > Longimicrobiales > Gaopeijiaceae > Bin94. The sequence continues at coordinate 2,829 of VYAQ01000088.1, read as the reverse complement.
GCGGAAGAGGGCGGCGAACTCGTTGGGCGTGTAGTCCCAGCTGACCGCCTCGGCCTCGGCGACCATGCGCGCCGTCTTGCCCGCCTCCTCGCGAAAGTACGACAGCAGGCGCGACCGCACCCGGACCGACTTGCCAACGTAGAGGATCCTGCCGCCCCTGCCGAGCCAGCGGTAGACGCCGGGCCGGTCTTCGGCACCCGAGCGCACCGTTTCGCGGAGTCCGGAGGTCGCCATGGTCGTCCAACTTCGCCATTTATTCGGTCACGGTCAACGCGCCGGTCCGTGGTTCGAGCTTGGACCAGGGGCCCATGGACAAGGTCCCCGAGGACTCCCCGGCCATCGACAAAAGTCCCGTACAGGCATTGCAAGCGCCCGTCCAACACGCTAATGTCGCCCTCCATGTTCAGGCATGGGCGTTCCCGCATCATTCGCGACCCGATCTGGAACACGATCCGGCTCGACCCGGTCGCCGTCGCGATCGTCGACACGGCGGCGTTTCAGCGGCTCCGCTACATACGCCAGCTCGGTCTCGCGCACCTTGTCTACCCGGGCGCGACCCACACGCGCTTCGACCACGCGCTGGGCGTCTACCACCTCGCCGTGCGGGCGCTCCGCATACTCCGTGCCGGCGCCGAGGTGCCCGCAGACGTTTGGCGGGGGGCCGACCTTATCCCCTACGCCGCCCTTCTTCACGACATCGGACACTACGCCTTCTCCCACGCCCTCGAAGAGCTCGAACCGGCACGCATCGTGGGGGACCACGAGGAGATCAGCGCCCGCTTCTTCGAGTCCGCCGAGCTTCAGGACGCGATGGCGCCGCTCGGCCCGGGAGCCGCCGACGAGATCCATCGGATCATCAAGGGCGAGGGAGGCAACGCGCTGCGGGGCCTGGTCAGCGGCAGCCTCGACCTGGACAAGATGGAGTACCTGCGCCGCGATGCACGCTTCTGCGGCGTGCCCTACGGCGAGGTGGACGTGGAGCGGCTGCTGCAGGGCCTCATGCTTCTGCGCGACCCCGCGACCGGTGAGTGGGAGGTCGGCGTCGGGATGAAGTCGCTCAGCACCCTCGAGTCGCTCCTCTTTTCGAAGTACCAGATGTTCCGCACGGTCTACTGGCACCACGCGGTCCGGGCGGGCACCGGGCTCTACAAGCGGATCGTCGAGACGGCGGTGGAGGCGGGGCTCCTTTCCCCGGAGGAGCTGATCGGCCCCACGGACGAGGAGCTGTTGTACGACTTGCGCCGGCGAGCAGCGGCGAGTCGGGACCCGGTGGCATCGCGTCTGGCCGGCCGGTGGCTGCCGGCGCTGCGGGAGCGGCGCCTGCCCAAGCGGGCAACGGAAATCCCCGCGTGGCAACTCGAAGGAAGTGCGGTTCCCGGGTGGGTCAGCGGCGACACGGCCGAGAAACGGCGCTGGGAAGACGGGATTGCGGCGGAGCTGGGCCTGGAGCCGGGCGAAGTGATCCTCGATTTTCCGGTCAAGAGGGCCATGTTCCAGCTGGATGTTCTGGTGGATCGGCCGGACGGCGTGGTGCGCCTGGGAAGGGAGGGAATCGCCGGCCTGATGGATCTGCCGAAACTCGGCCGGGAACTCTACCGTACCGCACGGGTGCTCCGCCTGTTCACCTTCGAACGGCGCGAGACGGACCCGGACTGGCTACTGGAGAGGCTGGCGATGACCCCGGCGGAGGTCGGGAACGCATGCGCATGACGAACGTAGTAACGGTATGGGACGCAACTGCAGGGCGCGCTGCCGGCGCACTCGAGGCAGTGATTGACACAGAAACACAACAGCCCTACGATTAAAGGCTGTACATGCCGCGCGCACGCCGGACTCGGCAAACCGGCTCGCTACGGAAGAAACGGGAAGAAGCAATGGCTACGAAAACTCGGCGGAGGAAGGGACGGGTCAATCCTCTTACAGGGTTCGACGCCAGCCTGGACGAGCAGACCGCGCTGGATCAGTACCTGCGCGACGTAAGCCGCCACGAGCTGATTACGCCCGAGATGGAGAAGATCCTGGGCGCACGCGCTCAGAAGGGCGACGAAGAGGCGATCCAGGCGCTGGCCAAGGCGAATCTCCGCTTCGTGATCAGCGTCGCCAAGAAGTACCAGAACCGGGGCGTCTCTCTCACGGATCTGATCCAGGAGGGGAATGTCGGACTGGTGACCGCGGCGCGGAAGTTCGATCCCGAGCAGGGCGTGAAGTTCATCTCGTACGCGGTGTGGTGGATCCGACAGGCGATTCTGGCCTCGCTCGCCAACCACGGCCGCCCGGTTCGGGTACCGCTCAACCGGGCGTCGGATCTTGCCCGGATCTTCCGCGAGAAGGAGCGGCTCAAGCAGGAGCTGGGGCGTGATCCAACCAGCGAGGAGCTGGGCAAGGCGACGTTCCTGACGCCGCAGCTCGTCGAGTCGCTGCAGACGCTCAACGCGGCGGAGATCCGGCTGGACGCCCCGATCGGCGACAGCGAGGATTCGCAGCTGGTGGAGCGCTTCATCACCGAAGAGGCTGCCGAGCCGGAGCTCGAGGTGGAAAACCGGCTTCTGACCGAGGCGGTCACCAACGCGCTGGGGACGCTCGAGCAGCGGGACGCCCGGGTGCTCAGGCTGTACTTCGGCCTGGAGGGCGAGCGGGAGCACACGCTGGAAGAGATCGGCAACCTGCTGGGCGTGACCCGGGAGCGGATCCGGCAGCTTCGGGACAGGGCGCTGAAGCGTCTTCGCGAAGGCGACAAGGGCAAAGCCCTGAAGTCCTTCGCGGCCTGACCGCGACGCATGCCCCGGCAGGGACCGGGGGTGCGGGTGTGAACGCCCGGCGGGCGACGCC
>VYAQ01000346.1 GCA_009844885.1 Gemmatimonadota bacterium | reverse complement strand
CCCCGGATCACCCCCCCCCCGGCGTCCCGCGCCCCAAAGAGCTTGACCGGCTGATCCCGCCATACGGACCACGCTCCCGGCACGTCGTCCATGGCCCTGACCAGCCGCGCCACCTGGACCCGGCCAAACCCCCAGTCGATGCGTGCGGACGACCGGTCGACCTTCGGCGCGAAGGTGGCCCGCGCATGATCCTGCTGCACCTCCTCGACAGGCCCCGCATCGAGCCGGGCCAGCGTCTCGGCGAGCAAGGCCGCGCCCATCCCCGCGAGCCGGGCCGACAGCAGTGCACCCGTGTCCGCGGGCCGGATCGGACGCTCCGCCTTGGCAAGGATGGGGCCCGCGTCCATCTCCTCCACCATGCGCATCACCGTGACGCCGGTGACCGCGTGGCCGCGGGCGATGGCCCAGGTGATCGGCGCCGCGCCGCGCAGGGCCGGCAGCAGCGATGCGTGGAGATTGATGGACCCTAGTGGTGGCACATCGAGAACGGCCCGCGAGAGGATCCGTCCGTAAGCGACGACCACCGAGATGTCCGCGCCAAGCGACCCCAGTTCGTCCACGAACGCGCCGTCCCGAGGGTCCTCGGGCGTCAGCACACGCCAGGAACGAGCCTGGGCCAGGGCTGCGACCGGCGACGGAGCAGGCTTGCGCCCCCTTCCCCGCGGGCGCTCGGGCTGCGTGACCACGCCGACGATCGTGTGGCCCGCGCGTTCGATCGCACGCAGCGACGGGATCGCGAACTCGGGCGTGCCCCAGAAGATGACGCGCACGCTAGCGGTCCGTGGACAAGGCCGCCCGCTCAGCTCCGGCCCCTGCTCTTGCGCCACTTCCTGAGGAGGATTCCTCGCTTCAGCGACGAAAGCCGGTCGATGAACAACACGCCGTCCAGGTGATCCAACTCGTGCTGCAGCGCCCGGGCCAACAACCCGTCCGCTTCGATCCGGACCTGCTCGCCATCGGGCGACAGGGCCTCGACCACGACCTGCAGGGGACGGGTCACCGTTTCTTCCAGTCCGGGAATGCTCAGGCACCCCTCGGTTTCCTTGCCGGTCTCGCGGCTCGCTTCGACGACGACTGGATTGACCAGGGCATGGACGTGCCTCTCCTCCACTTCCTCCTCGGCTACGTCCACCACCAGAATCCGTTGCGAGATGCCCACCTGGGGCGCCGCGAGACCGATCCCCTCCGCATCGTACATGGTGTCGAACATGTCGCGGATCAGGGCCCGGCTCTCGTCCGTCACCACATCGACGGGAGACGCCTTCTCGCGTAGGACCTTCGCTCCCATGATCTCGATTTCGAGTACCGCCACGGGACCGCTCTACTTCCTGGCGCCTTCGTCCTCGGTCTTGCGCGCAATGTGCCCGCGGTCGACCACGAGGCGCGTGTTCTCGCCGGTCCTGATCGTGAGCTCCGTGTCGGTCGCGTGGACAATCACCCCGATGATGCCGCCGTTCGTCATCACGCGGTCGCCCTTCGACAGCGTCTGCAGCATCTGCTGGTGCCGCTTCCGCTCCTTCTGCTGGGGTCTGATCAGAATGAAGTAGAAGATGGCGATCATCAGGACGATCTGAAAAAGAAACACGGTCATGTTGTTGCCGCCCTCGCGGGGAACCAGGGGGGGCGACGGCATGAGCGCGGGTGCCATGACTGCGGCAGTGAACAGTGACAAGTGTCTTCGTCCTCTTGACTGGGGTCAGGAAGCGTCCCGGACGGCCCTGGCGGCACGGTAGCGCTTGAGCCAGGACCGGGACCACTCACTAAAGGTACCCTCACCGATGCGCAGCCGTGAAGCGATGGCCAGCCGAATCAGGAAGCGAAGGTTGTGGATGGAGACGAGCCGGTGGCCAAGGCGCTCCCCGCAGACGAGCAGGTGGCGAATGTACGCCCGGTCATATCTCCGGCACGCATAACAGTCGCATTCGGGATCGATGGGGGACCGGTCGAGGCGAAAGCGGGCACCCTTCAGGTTGACCTGACCTTCGTCGAGGCTCCAGGCGGTTCCGTGGCGCGCGTTGCGGGTCGGCGCGACGCAGTCGAACATGTCGCAGCCGCGCGCAATCGCTTCCAGAAGGTCGTCCGGATAGCCGACCCCCATCAGGTACCGGGGACGGTCGCGCGGCAACAGCGAATCCAGCAGTTCGAGCGTGCGCCACATGTCCGTTTTCGCCTCGCCCACGGACAGGCCCCCGATCCCGTAGCCCGGCCACTGGCCAAGGGCCATGGCCGCCTCGACCTGCTCGGCGCGGAGGTCGTCGTACACGTTGCCCTGCAGGACCGGGAACAGGGCCTGAGGCGTGCGCGCACCGCCCCCGGTGGACTCGAAGCGCGCGCGACATCGTTCCAGCCACGCCAGTGTTCGACGGTTGGCGCGGGCGGCATCCCGCCACTCGACCCCGCCCGGCGCGCACTCGTCGAAGGCCATCATCACGTCGGCCCCCAACCGCCGCTGGATGTCGATCACCCGCTCCGGCGAAAAGTGGTGGCTGCTCCCGTCGATGTGGCTGCGGAACGTGACCCCGTCGTCGTTGATTTCGCGGGTGGACGCGAGCGAGAACACCTGGTAGCCGCCGGAATCGGTCAGGATGGGGCCCTTCCAGCGCATGAAGTCATGCAGTCCGCCCAGGGTCTCCACGACCTCGTCGCCCGGACGCAGGTACAGGTGGTAGGTGTTGGCCAGCAGCATCGTGGCGCCGGCCCCCTCCAGTTCCTCCGGCGAGACTCCCTTGACCGTGCCGGCGGTGCCGACAGGCATGAAGACGGGCGTCTCCACCACGCCCCGCGGCAGCACGAGGCGACCCGTCCGGGCACGTCCATCCACGGCCTCCAGCCGGAAGCGTGCCCCGTACACGTCTGTCACCGGATCACCGCCATCGCATCGCCATACGAGTAGAAGCGGTAGCCCGCCGCGACCGCCTGCCGGTACGCCGCACGGACCTGGTCCAGACCCGCCAGGGCCGCTACAAGCATCAGAAGCGTGGAACGGGGGAGGTGGAAGTTCGTAATCAGACAGTCGACCGCCCGAAAACCGTACGGAGGATGGATGAACAGGTCCGTCGTCCCCGCGCCCGCGCGCAGTTCCGAACGACCCTCGGCCACGCTCTCCAGCGTGCGCACGACGGTGGTCCCGACCGCCCACACGCGGCCACCGCGCATCCGGCATTCGCGGTACGCCCGGGCGGCCGATTCCGGCACGTCGAACCACTCCGCGTCCATGGCGTGGCCGGACGGGTCCTCGACCTCTACGGGACGAAACGTCGCGGTGCCCACGTGCAGCGTCAGCGATGCCGTCCGGACTCCCCGCGCCTCCAGGTCCGCAAACAGCTCCGGCGTGAAATGGAGCCCCGCCGTGGGTGCCGCGACCGACCCTTCGCGCCGAGCGTAGACGGTCTGGTACCGCTCGCGGTCGAGGGGTTCGTCGTCGCGTTCCAGGTAGGGCGGCAGGGGAACGCGCCCGAACCTCGCCAGCGCGTCGCGGACGGCAAGCGGCGTTTCCAGCCGGACGATCCGCCTTCCGTCCGGAAGGGCATCGACGATCCGCACCGAGAGTTCCGGCCCCACGACCAGCATCCGGCCGAGCTTCAGCTTGCGACCCGGACGGACCAGCGCCTCCCACACACAGTCGTCCTCCCCGCTGGCGGGCCTCAGCAGGAGGACTTCGCCCGCGGCACCCGTCGGCTTCCAGCCCCGGAGCCTGGCCGGGAAGACGCGCGTATCATTGACGACCAGGAGATCCCGCGCGTCCATGAGTCCGGGCAGGTCGCGGAAGCGCATGTGCCGAACCTCGCCCGAACGCCGACCGAGAACCAGAAGACGCGAGTCCGATCTGCGGGCGGCCGGATACCGGGCGATCCGCTCGGGCGGAAGCTCGTAGTCGAATTCGGAGGTCGCGATTGCGCTGGCAGCGTCGGTCCCGGCCTGTGACGACGGGGGCATTCAGTTGAACAGCGTCGGCTGTCCCGCCACGGGCCCATCCCCGGGTCCCGCGCCGCCCCCGTCGGGAACCGGACGTCCGAATCGCGTGAATGCCTTGCCCGTTGCGACCCTTCCCCGCGGACCCCGCATCATGAAGCCCTCCTGGATCAGGAAGGGCTCGTAGACCTCTTCGATCGTCCCGGCATCCTCGCCCAATGCCACGGCCAGCGAATTGAGGCCCACGGGCCCGCCCCCGAAGTTGTCGATGATGGTGAGCAGAATCCGGACATCCATCCCGTCGAGTCCGTACTCGTCCACGTTGAGCAACTCCAGGGCATCGCGCACGACCGACGCATCGAGCACTCCGTCCGCCCGCACCTGCGCGAAGTCGCGCACCCGCCGCAACAGCCGATTGGCCACCCGGGGGGTCCCACGCGCGCGCTTCGCCAGCTCCCGCGCACCCGCGCCCGTCGCCTCCACACCGAGGATCCTCGCGCTCCTCTCGATGATGCGGGCCAGATCGCGGCTCGGGTAGAAGTCCAGCCGCTCGGTGATGCCGAAGCGGGCCCGCATCGGGGCCGTGAGCAGGCCGAAGCGCGTTGTCGCGCCGACCAGCGTGAACGGCTCGACCGACATGGTCATCGTCTGCGCCCTCGGACCCTCCGACAACCTCACCTCGACCTTGAAGTCCTCCATGGCCGGATACAGGAACTCCTCGATCACGGGTCGCAGACGGTGTATTTCGTCGATGAACAGGATGTCCCCCGCACGAAGGTTGGTGAGCGCACCCACCAGGTCGGCGGGCTTCTCGATCACGGGTCCCGAGGTGTTGATGATGTTCACGGCCATTTCCCGCGCCAGCAGCATCGCCAGCGTCGTCTTGCCCAGTCCCGGAGGCCCGTGGAAGAGGATGTGATCGAGCGGCTCGCCGCGCTTGATCGCGGCCTCGATCGAGATCCGCAACCCCTCCTTGACGCTGTCCTGACCCACGAAATGCGCCAGCCGCTCCGGCCGCAGCGATGCATCGGCGCGCGTCTCCTGCGGGAGAATCTCGGGAGTCGTCACTTCCGTTCGCCTTGCCATGTCGCTGTAGCGATCCTTCCTAGCAGTCCGTGGATAAAGCCGCCCGAGCACCGAGAGCGGCGAGGCGCCGGGCCGGCAAGGCGCGATGAAGGGCCAGTAGCAGCGCTACGGGCCCGAGGAGCAACGCAGAGCGCGGCCCCGACATCTCCAAACGTAAAGTATACATGACATCGTGTAAACTTTGATTTACAGAACGACGAGGTGAGGCCGAGCGTCCGGCCCGGATGCATCGCCGCTCGAATGCCGGGGGGATTTTGTCCACGGGCTGCTATGTGCCGGACGCGCGGTCTGCGAGGACCCGCCGCACGAGCTCTTCCGTCGTCTCTGCACCGCCGCCGCCCGAAGCGTCGCGCACCGCCTTGTCGGCCTCGGCGAAGGAGTATCCGAGACTGATCAGGGCGGCAACCGCCTCCGCGGCCCTGCCCGAGTCCGGGTCGTCCCCCACTTCCGTCACGGCAATGTCGCGGACCTTGTCGGACAGCTCCAGGATCACGCGTTCGGCGGTCTTCCTGCCCAGCCCACTGACCTGAATGAGGACCTTGGCATCCTGCTCGGCAATGGCACGCGCGAGTCTGCCGGCATGGTACGCGCTCATCATGGCGAGAGCCAGCCGGGGACCCACCATCTGCACGGTGAGGAGCCGCAGGAAGAGGGTCCGCTCGCGTGTGTCGAGGAATCCGTACAGGCTGGGGGTGTCGTCGCGCACGATGTACGCGGTGAGGAGTTCCAGTTCGGCGCCCTGGGCCGGAAGGCGATTGAAGACCGTGAGAGGAACGTGCACCTCGTACACGACCCCCGCACCCGTGTCCACCTCGACACGGTCGACGTCCAGACCGACGAGCCGTCCGCGGACCCGGCTGATCACGAGGCCGCCCGAGAGGAAGCCACGTCCTTCGGGAGCGGTCCCGTGTACGCGTGGCACAGCGCGGCCGCGATTCCGTCGGCGGCATCGCTCGGCTTCGGATCGGAACGCAGACGCAGGTGCCGGCGCACCATATACGCGACCTGTTCCTTCGTCGCGGACCCCGTGCCAGTGACCGCCCGCTTGATCGCACGGGGGCTGTACTCGGCCACGTCGACTCCGCACCGGGCCGCCGCCACAATGATCGCGCCACGCGCCTGTCCCAGTGTCAGCGCGCTCCGCACGTTCTTGCCGTAAAACGCGCTCTCGATCGACATGACCTCGGGACCCAGGCGCGCGATGAGTTCCTCGACACCCTCGTGGATCTCCAGGAGCCGCACCACGAGCGACGCCCTGGGCGATGTCCGGATTACCCCGCATTCGAGCAGTTCCGCGCGGCGCCGGCCATCGACCGCCACCGCTCCGAACCCGGTGACCGCCGTGCCGGGATCGATGCCGAGCAGCACGTGGCCGCCTGGGCCGGCGCCCGCGTTCACAGGGCCCGCGACAGCACCGACTCGTCGAGATCGGCGTTCGAATGCACCTGCTGCACGTCGTCGTGGTCGTCCAGCAGTTCCAGGAGTTTCAGCAGTCGCTCACCGGTCCTTCCGGCAACCGCCACTTCGCTCCTTGCGACCATCGCGAGCTGGGCCGAAGCCACCGTGAGTCCCGCGCCTACGAGGGCACGGCGCACCTCGTGCAGCGAACCCGCACCGGTCGTCACGACGTACTCGCCCGTCTCGCTCGCCACATCGTCCGCGCCAGCCTCCACGGCGGCCTCGAAGACCGCGTCCTCATCGACATCCGCGGCGTCGACGTAGATCATCCCCTTGCGGTCGAACTGCCACGCCACCGAGCCCGCCGTCCCAAGATTGCCGCCATTCTTGTCCAGCAGATGCCGGACCTCGGCCACCGTCCGCTTCTGGTTGTCCGTCAGTGTCTCGATGTACAGCGCCACGCCGCCGGGGCCATAGCCCTCGTACACGATCTCCTCGTAGGTCACGCCCTCCAGCTCGCCCGTGCCACGCTTGATGGCCCGGTCGATGTTCTCCTGGGGCATGTTGGCGGACTTCGCCGCGTCCACGCCGAGCCGCAGCCGCGGGTTGAAGTTGGGGTCACCGCCCCCCTCTCGCGCGGCCACGGTGAGCTCCCGGATCAGCTTGGTGAACATCTGGCCGCGCTTCTGGTCGTTGACCGCCTTCTTGCGCTTGATCTGCGACCATTTGCTGTGTCCGGCCACAGCTCCCTCCGTAGGAAAACGACCCGGCAACCCCGCGATGCGCGCCGGGCGTCCGATGGGATAATATAGCGAACCGCGGCAGCGCCCGATCCGGCCGAACAGCCCCGCTTCCCCGGGGGGGTGTCACCTTTTGCGACCGGGAACGATATAGTATCTGGAAGGGTTCAACAGGTATGGCCCGCCATTCGTCCCGCAACCGCTCGACACGCTCGCAACCGGCCGCGCACGCCGGCCCGGCACGAACCAGATTGCAGACACGATGATCAAGCACAGACTCCACACCCTTGCCGCCGTCCTGATCGCATCCACGCAGACGGCGTCGCTTGCCGCGCAGGATGCGGACGGACCGACCGGAACCATCCTGGGCGTGGTATACGACAGCACCACCAGTGCTCCGCTGGCCGAGGCCCGCGTGGCCGTCATGGGGACATCCATGATCGGCAACACCGGCGAGAACGGCGAGTTCCGCCTGGACAGCGTCCCCGAGGGCGAGCATACGGTGATGTTCTTTCACCCGCGGCTCGGCACCCTCGGCGTCGCGGGGTCGACCCAGCAGGTCGTCGTCCGGGGCGCGAGCGTGGCCGAGGCCTATCTCGCGATCCCCTCCAGGGAGACCATCCTGGCCGCGTGGTGCTCGGCCGAGACGGGCATGGGCAACACCTCGATCGGCGGTATCGTCACCGACGCGCTGACCTCCGTCCCCCTGCCGGGCGCGCGGGTCGTCGCGTTGGGCGACAGGGTGGGCGTCATGCAGAGACAGCGCGTGGTCGCGGAGACACGAACCGAGAACTCCGGCGAATTCATGTTGTGCGGCCTGGACGCCAACACGGAACTGTCGATCACGGCGACCTTCGGCACCAACGCGACACTCCCCGTGGAGATCGCGCGGCCGGGCCCGCACGTGATGGACATGACCATCCACATATCCGATCCGGTCACGATCAACGGCACCGTGATGGACTACGCCACCCGAGCGCCCCTCGCGGGAGCCCAGGTCCAGCTCGTGGGCACGAACAACAGCGCGATCACGAATGCCGAAGGCAAGTTCGGATTCGCCGGCATCCCACCCGGCAGACAGATCATCCAGACGGAGAACCTGGGCTACGCCACCCGTATCGACTCGCTGACGGTCTTCAGCAACGAGGCGCTGGGGTTTGAAATCCTGCTGGCCACCGAGGCCATCGTCCTCGAGCCCCTCGTCGTGACCGGACGCCGGAGGGATCGGAGGATCACCACCACGCCGGGCACGCGCTTTTCAGGACTGACCGAGGCGCAGGTGGATTCCCTGATGCCACGGATGTTCGACTTCGCCTCGCTCGCGCGCGCCGCGCGGATGCCCGGCCTGTCCGTGACGGAGACCTACATCGCCGATGCGTTCGGGCAACCGCAGATGGGCGTATGCATCGAGATGCTCCGGGCCCGCAGCAGCAGCGACCCCAATGCGTGCAACATGGTCGAAGTGCGCATCAACGACGGTCCCGTCCCCGACCCCTCCTTCTTCCTCCACGAGCTCAATCCGCAGGACGTCAGGAGCATCCAGTTCATTACACCCCTGGAGGCGGGCCTGCTCTACGGGGACCGGGGAAGGAACGGTGTGCTGCTGATCTACACCCGGTAGGGGCGCGGGCCGCGGCAAGGTGCACCCCCCGCGGCAGGGCGCCGTACGGCCGGCCGGGATGTGACCCGTGGCCGCGCCCGGGTCAATCGTCCCGCTCTTCCGCCTCCGCCACGATCTGCGCGACCCGGGCCGCCGGGACGAAGTCGTAGCCGAGCATCTTGCGCCTGTGGTGCCCCCTGCCCTGTGTGATCGAGCGCAGCGCCGAAGCGTACTTGTGCAGCTCCGCCTCGGCCACCTGCGCCTTGATCGCGGTCTTCCCACCCTCGGGCTCCATGCCGAGCACCCGCGCCGAGCGCCCGTTCAGGTCTCCCATGATGTCGCCCACGTACTCGTCCGGCGTGGTGACCGTGACCTCGATAATCGGCTCGAGGAGCGACGGACTCGCCTTCTCGGCAACGTTCCTGAACGCGTAGGAACCGGCCACCTTGAACGCGATGTCCGATGAATCCACCGAGTGGTACGAACCGTCGTAGCACTCGGCGGCGAAGTCGACCAGAGGATACCCGGCAACAACCCCCCTCCCCGCCGCCTCCTGAATGCCGCGGTTGACCGACGGCACGTATTTCGTCGGGATCACGCCGCCCTTGATCGAGTTGACGAACTCGTAGCCCTCCCCGCGACCCAGCGGGCGCAGGCGAACCCAGCAGTCACCGAACTGGCCGCGGCCGCCCGTCTGCTTCTTGAAGCGCCCCTGCCCCTCCGCCGACGCCCTGATCGTCTCCCGATAGGCGATCCGGGGGCGCTCGGTCTCCACCGACACCGAGTACTTCCGCTTCATGCGCGCGAACTGCACGTCGAGGTGGAGCTCACCCATCCCGCGCGCAATCGTCTGACGCAGCTCCGGGTTGAACGCGGCGACGAAGGTGGGATCCTCCTCCTGCAGCTTGCCCAGCGCCTCGCCCAGCTTGTCCTCGTCCGCCCGCGCCGCACCGCGTACCGCGATCGAGATGTCCGGACTCGGGAAGGCTACCCCCTCGAGGGTCACCGAGTGCCCGGTACCGCAGAGCGTGTCGTTGGTGTGAGTGGATTTCAGTTTGGCGACGACTCCGATATCGCCTGCGTGGAGCGCCTCCACCTCCACACGCTCCCTTGCCTGCGGAATGGCCAGGTGATTGATCCGTTCGGTCGCATTGCGCGTGGTGTTCCGCAGCTCGGTGCCGTTCACGATCATCCCCGAATACACGCGGAAGAGCGACAGCTCGCCTACATGGGGCTCCGCGCTCGTCTTGAAGACCAGCGCGCTAACGCCCTCGTCGTCGGCCGCGCGCAAACGGACCGAGTCCCCGTTGGCCCCCGCGGCGTCGATGTCCCCGCCCTGGCCCGGATGCGGGAGCAGCTCGACCATCTTCTGCGCGAGCGTTCGCACGCCCCAGGACTGCTCGGCCGCCCCGCAGAACACCGGGATCGCCTCGCCCTCCGCCACGGCCAGCGCCAACGCCTCGATCTGCTCCTCCGGCGAAATCTCGTCCCCCTCCAGGTAGCGGTCGAGGAGGTCCTCGTCGGTCGTGGCGAGCGTCTCCATGAGCTCGGTCGTCCACTCCTCGACCTCGTCCGCGACGTCGTCGGGAATCGGTCCCTCCTCGTACTCCCCCGTCATCGTGTCCGACTTGTAGATGTGGGCCTTCCCCGTGAAGAGGTTCACGATGCCCCGGAACCCGTCTCCCGCCCCGATCGGAACCTCTACCGGGATCGCTCCCGGGGCGAGCACCTCCTTCACCTCGTCCAGAACCTTGGCGAAGTTGGCGTGCACCTTGTCCATCATGGACACGAACACCATGCGGGGCAGACCCCGATCCTCGCAGAGCTGCCACACCATCTCGGTGCCGACCTCCACCCCCGACGTCGCGCTCACCGTCACCACGGCGGCATCGGCCACCCTGGCGGCAGCGGTCGCCTCGCCGACGAAATCCATGTATCCGGGCGTGTCCAGCAGGTTGATCTTCGTGCCGTTCCAGACGGCGTGCGCGACCGTGAGCTGCATCGACATGCCGTGACCCGTCTCCTCGGGCGTCGTCATGGTCAGCGCCGTCCCATCACCCACCTTGCCCTTGCGGCGGGAAGTCCCCGACGCGAAACACACCGCGTCGATAAGGGTCGATTTGCCCGACCCGCCGTGTCCCAGCACCACCACGTTGCGGATCTGTTCCGTTCTGAAAGACTTGGCCGCGGCCATGCCACCTCCTGTCGCTGATTGCCTGATCCCGTTCGCCCGGGACCGCACGACGCCCCTGGGAGCCGCCGTCATCCGGGGATGGGGCACCTTCGCGATCGGCGAAGGGTTGCGGATTGTAGAAACCGCGCCACGCACGGGTCAAGGAGGGGACCGCGAGGCGAGCGCGCGCGGCGCCGCGTTTCGTGCCTGCTAGTTGGCCTTCGTCTGCCTCGACACCCGGTCCAGGAGCTCGCGCTCTTCCGCGGTGAGCGACTCGATACCCTTCGCCGAGATCTTGTCCAGAACCGCGTCGACCTGGTCGAGTTCGGCGCGCTCCCTGGCCGCGCGCTGCCGCGCCCGCCGCTCCTCGAACGCGGCCGCGATGCGTCCCGATCCGGCGGCCTCGTCCCGTTTCTCACGCCCGCGCCGGGAAGGTCGCCCGCGCCGGGGAGCCTCCGCCTTCCCACTACGCGACGCCCCACCACGCGAGGACCCGCGCGGACCGGCGCCCCATCGCGAGGACCCGCTCCGCCCGCTGCGGCGCCGCCCGGACCAGCCGCGCCCGCGTGTCCCCGCCCGGCCGCTTCGCCCAGCCCCACCG
>VYAQ01000182.1:11064-11549 GCA_009844885.1 Gemmatimonadota bacterium | reverse complement strand
AGCGCGTAGTCGACCAGGGCCAGCGACCGGTCGGCGGTGTTCATCATGCCGAGGATGTGGACGTTGGCGGGGACGTGGAACCGCTCCTCGGAATAGGTCAGCGCGACGGCGTAGTCCTCGCTCCGCTTGTCGTGCTCGATCAGCATGAGGAGCTCGCCGAAGATGCGCGACAGGTTGCCCCGGTTGATCTCGTCGATGATGAAGACGTGGGGGACCTCCGGGTTGGCTCGCGCGCGGTCGCAGAAGCGGCGGAAGACGCCGGGCTTGAGGGTGAAGCCGCCGGTCTCGGTGGGGCGGAAGCCCTCGACGAAGTCCTCATAGGCGTAGGACTGGTGGAACTGGACCATCTCGATGGGGTCGTTGTCCTTGTGGCCGATCAGGCACCAGGCGATCCGGCGGGCGATGAAGGTCTTTCCGGTGCCTGGCGGGCCCTGGAGGATGAGGTTCTTGCGGCGCTCGAGGGAGGTGAGGAGGCGGTTGAAGTG
>VYAQ01000182.1:0-11054 GCA_009844885.1 Gemmatimonadota bacterium | reverse complement strand
CTCGCCGGGCCCGGGCGCGCCCTGTCGGCTCCGTGCATTCCGGCCCTGCATGCCCGGCAGCCGCCGGTCCCCGGGGCTGGGGCGGAGGAAGAGGTCGTCGTGTGCGTGGGAGGGAGTGTAGGTGGCGGCTCGGTAGCCGGTACGCTCCTTCTCGCGGACCTTCTTGACCCTTGGCGGTGGTTTGGGTTTGGGAGGGGGGTCTTGCCAGAGCTCCTTGATTGGGGAGCGATAGAAGTGAACTTGATCCTTCGGATACTCGCCTTCGAGCCGTTGACGGATTGAGATGAGGGCACGATCAAGTTCGACTGGCTTAGAGGCGTCGATCGAGTCGCCTTGGTACAGGCGGTCTACGATGCGCCTCTTGCCGTCGCTCGAGACGATCGGTTCGAAGTGGTCTGGGCAGAGTAGGTACAGGATCGCGTGCCGGAACATTCGGCCAGCGGCAAACTGGATATCGTCCAGCCACGACGCGAAATCCCATGGGCGCGTGAGGAATGATTCGCGCTCGTTTCGGTCCAGCGAGTACCACTTGAGCATGGCGACGACGAAGAAACGGTACTCCATCCAGGCCAGTGTGTTGTAGGCCGTGCCGGGATTGACGACTCCCGCACCGAGCACGGTTTCGTCCAGGAGCTTGTGACCTTGCGGGAAGTCTCGACCTGACCATTGCCAGATCTCGCTGATCCGAGATCGCTTCGTCGCGGCTCCCATGGACCATCGGCCCTGAATCAAGCGATATACCCACGTCATTTCCGCCCAGAGGCACTTTGCGTCGGACGAACCCGGGTCCAATTGGCGCTTCAGTTTGACTAGGAATGAGTCGCCCGACTCGTCGTCCAGCTTCTCGACGTAGAGTGTGTGCAGCTCCCGAAAGCTCGAGTGGGTCCACAAGGGTCGGTCGGTGAAGAGGGAGCCCTCACCGATAAGGCACCGCTGCCACCACGCAGCCGCAGCTATCAGGATTGTCTCGGCGTCGTCGAATCGGGCCAATGGTTTGTCCCCTTCCAGAGTCACTGGTGTGAGCTGAGCGACGGGGATGATACGTGACCGATCGCGTGCGTTCAAGGTTGCTCTCGCTGCCTACTGGCTGCCGCCCCTTACCCCTTGAACACGTGCTCCCGATGATACTCCAGGAATCGCCGATGGGGCCGGTAGATCTCCTGCTCAGGCACTCGCAGCCGCCGGTCGCGGTTCACCAGCGACAGCACGTTGCCGGGGACCGCGTTTTTCTTGAAGAGCAAGCTGTAGTCGTCGTCGATCGAGATCAGGCCGCGGTCGAACATCCAGTGAAAGGTAGAGCTCAGTGCGACGCCGTTGCGGAGGCTGTCCGGTCCATTGGCGTGCACGGGCCGGATGTGTGCGGCCTGCGCCTCGGCCCGACCACCACCATTGATGATCCTGAGACCGCTGATCGCGCAGGTGTTGTCGTAGGCCCGCTTGATCCCCGTGGAGAACACCCGGTCGCGAAAGGGTCTACGTGAGAGTCGCTCGACGATGGGCCGGTCCGTCAGCTCCAGCCCACCGGGTTCGTGGTGAACCCCCTCGCGGATGCCGAATCGCTCACGCTGGGCGGTCACGGTTTCGAACCCGGCCGCCAAGATCATACTGTACTCGGCATCTTGCAGGAGCCTGACCGAACGCCCGAACATGCCCTTGTTCACCGAACCGTCTGCCTTCTGGAGTCTGCTCTCGTAGAAGAAGCCGTCCTCGCGGAAGGGCACCGGGCGGTCGAACTCCAGATAGTCCGCGACATAGGCGTAGTAGTGATCGGACCTCAGCGGATCGCCATCGACGCGCACGATCCGCGCCGTCGCGAAATAGGACTGACGGCCTCCGCTGCTGGACAGCTGGGCGCTGGAGCGACGAGGCTCGTAGTAGACGATCCAGTCGCCGACCGCGGCCCTCGCCGCGTTCAAGTAGGTGCGCGGGAAGTGGTATCGCTCCTCGGGGAGGTCGTCGTAGGACGGATCGACCTTTGTCGTCAGGACGGCTTTGGGCATGGGCGGTTCAATGCCCCCACGGGACCGGAATTCCCGGCTCCACCGGGCCAATCAGGTCGTCTGCGATGTCGGTCTCGACCAGGTTGCGGCAGACCCAGATCCGGCACTTGGGGGAGTCGGTGCTCGGGCCGGGTCGAAAGACGAAGATCGCGAGTGCGCCGGTGTTCTCGTGATCCCGTAGCGGGGATGAGATTCCGAGATTGGTGATGCGTATCCGGGCCTGCGGTCTGCCCAAGAGGCCCTCGCCAGTGTGCGCAACGCCACGGACCCGGTCCTCCCGGACTCCGTGCGAGTCGATTTCGATGTCGAATTCGATAGTGGTCGTTCCCACATCTTCAGCGAGTGACGGGAACGCGGATTTGAGCATTGCCCTTGGAACGCGGGGGCCAGGTCGCAGTGCTTGGGTGGCCGAGGTCTCGGTGCCGGAGAGGAACTTGGCGTGCCAGATCCAGCTGGCCCCGATCCAACGCGCGATCCAGTCCCTGAGTCGGTCGGTGTCGATTGGACTGTGTTGGTGGGGTATTGTTTCCATTGCGTGGCCTCCGGGTCCGGTCTGCGTTAACCTGGTGCTGGATAGCGGGGGCGCAACGGTAGGGTTGGATCGTCGTGTACGTTCGGGGGTAACGGCTCCCGCGCCGGGACGGGCCTCCTCTTGAGCGCGAACTTCCTCTTCGAACGCCGCACGCACTTCGTCCGCACCGGCAATCGTTCAGTCTCCGTCTGTCATCTCGTCTGATTCGTCCGGCGCCTCTCGGATCCGGGCACCCGGCACCCGAAACGTGAGGCAGATGGCCTGATCGACCGCGATACAGTGGGCGGGATGCCGCACGGCCTCCCTGGCCTTCAGGTCTAGCGCTGCAGGCGCGCGTGGAAGCTCGATAGGCTGGTCCAACACGGTCCGCTGGTGGTGGTCTGGTCCGAATCGCGCCGTGACGAGGCCGGCCAAGCTCATGGAACATACGCCGCCCGACGCCTGGGGACTGGTGATCATCGCACTCGATTTCGCCTAGGCGCGGGTGTCTGGGCTGATGGCTGGCCGATAGTCTGACCGAGGGGACGGGAATAGGGCGATAGGTAGAAGGCGCCCGGGTCTCACCGTGGAGGGCGGAGATTCCTCATCTATCGTTGTGATCCACTACACTCCCTGCTATGCTTGCGCTCATAGGGATGGGTAGTCGGTCGAGCGGCGAAAGGCCATTCACTCCGCTGGCAGCGAGAGGCCCAGGAGCTGAGCCGCCTCACGACATGGTTGCAAGGGCGGCGCTGGTGCCTGGATCGCACCGGACAGATTAATCGGAGGTCACCTCATGAGCAGGGAATCACGACTTGATGCGAGGCTGCGGGAGTGGTGGGAGCGGATCAAAGATGGGAAGAGGGTCCGTGTCAGGGGTCGGGACTTGTATGAACTCGGGAATGGTACCCTGTGGCGTGGGTTCCAGAAGAGATCGGGCTATCGAGTTCGAGCCATGATCCAGAAGCTGAGCGATCACGGGCTGATGGCTGAGCCGGGACTAGATACTTGGCCGTCTCTGGATGCCCAAATCGAAATCGTCGACGGGTCGATTGAAGCTGAGATCCAGAGAGGAGTTCGCAACTTCCCCAGCCACAACGAACAACACACGCGAGCCCTGCGAGCATTTGGTGACTTGCTGGATGAGGGCGGCGGGATCGTAGTCCGTGCTGGCAAAGCAGAGATCGCCGGTCGTGAGGTTGAACTTCCGACCTGGGTATGGGAAGCGCTTGTCGCGGCCGTTGTGGAGGGTTTCGGACGCAATTGATCGTTGGCTGCTTCCGACTCGGCGCTACATGCTTGAGAACGAGGACACGAAGATCGACCCTGTGCCAGGGGTGGGCGCGATTGGCACTGGCGAGCTTGACCGGCCATTGTCGATGATTGACGAGCGTTTTGACGAGGTGTTCGGGAGAGGATTATCGAGATGATCTCGGCGAGGGGTTGCGGAGGAGACCGCGTTCCAAAACGCGTCGGGGTAGTCGAACCGCGAGAATGCCCGAGTCGAGTGCGAAGAGGCACTCGGACGGGATGGGACGAGCATCATGACGGACGAAACGGAGTTGTTCAAACAGTTCATAGACAACCCGGACTTCATACGGTGGGTGGTGGTTTGGTGTCTGAGATGGCGAACGCGGTGGTGGGGTAGATATGACAGAACAGGGGCACGACTCCGCTATCGCGGAAGGCTCTGGCAGGGCGCAACACCCGTTCGCAGCGTATCGCCGGGACATGGCGCTGCGCTTGGCGGAGTCTCCTGAGATCTCCAAGAAGGTATCGGCATTTGTTTTTCCACCGGCGAGCCCGGAGTCAAGGTCGGGCCCACCTTCCAGTATGAAGGAATCGCTCGAATACTAGCACCGCTCCACGACTCCCCTGCTGGTACAAGGCTAACCTGCGTATCCTGGCTGTACTGCTAACAAATCGCAACAGTGATATTCACTCGATGGCTGTTCACATGAGAATCGTCCATGAATGTGCCGGACAAGTCGACGACAACTCTCTTCCTCCGCGTCTCCGGTACACTTGGCGAGAATGGAAGAAGACGTCGCTACAGCAGTCTTTCGCTCCCTCCAAGGGTGATCGGTATGGAATGGAATCTCCGATCGACATGCGCCGGCATCAGCACCCGTCGTGAGACTCTCGTCATGCGGGGCTCTCAGATGCGGAAAACGACTTTGTGACTCGCGCTCGGAGCGCGTCCAGATCGCTCGGATCCCCTTGCCGGTGGAGCATCCTGTGGCAGTTCGGACAAACGAGAGCTAGGTCACGCAAGAAAACGCGACTGTCCGGTCGCAACTGAGCAAGTGGAGTGAGGTGATGGCATTCGATGAACGGTTTCTGGAGGCCATGGTACTGACGTTGGAAGTCGAAGTTACAAACCTCACAAGCCAGGGACCCCTCCTTCGCCAGCACCGACCGAAGTTTCCGACGCACCAGTCGACGGTTGCGCTCTCGGCTTCGATGCCAACGGAACAATAGCGCGCCTTCTCGCGCACCGGTATCATCTTGTTCTGGATCCTCAGGCGGCGCCTCGACAGTCGCCATACTTAGTATTGCGGCAACGGCTTGTTGTAACAGCTTCGTGTCCGTGGCGAAGTCTTTCCAGACCACTTCCTCAAGTTGATTTCCCCTGCTAAGGCCAACGCCCGGATGATCCGGGTCACGGTGGGCGAAGTTGCCCAGCTTCCTGTTGACGGCGTTCGGATTCCTGAATCGCGCAGCGTCTGGCCGATCGCGATGGAGGGGAAGCTGATTCAGGGTCTCGCTGAGTTCGACAACTTCCGCTCGCAGGGGCGAGGAGGGATTGGGGTCATTCTTCCGACGGAGGTAAAGGTCGAGCGCTAGTATAAGTTCTTCGCGAGTCCACGGTGGGTTCCTGGCCATTGGCGAATCTGGTTAGAGCGAATCGGAAAGCGACCGGCAAACTGGCCTACGTTATCAGAACAACACAATTGGCCAACGGCAGGCCATGGTTGCCCTTGATCTGTAGCTGCAAAACTGGGCGTGAGCGGAGCTGATGTTCCGGGAGGGATGGTCGCACGTATCCCGAGAAGTGCAAAAAAACGGGGACAGTCGCCCACCGACCTCGCCAGGACTGGACGCCACGTCGGCCTGCTCACGGGGACGGGTTGACGGTTACTCCGCGACGGCGAGACTGATTTGACCATCCCGTGGCTCGAGAGCGTATTTGGCGGACAAGGCCAATCGATAGTTGTGCAACTCATCGCCTGTCGCCAGATCTCGGCGATCCCAGATTTGTGAATCCCCAGCCAATAGAGTTGGATCATCGTCGCACTTCTCCGTTTGCGGGCGAAGCGTCGAGGGGCATCGTTATCGGCATCTCGCCGACCGTCTCGTCGGATTCCAGCCATGCCTTGACCGCTTCTGCAACATGTTCGGCAGGTTCAGCGGTTTTTCCTTTGAGGACACACTCCCACGCTGTCAATACGCGCCAGCCCTGCTCGACAAGCAGCCTGACATTGCGAGCGTCTCTTTCCCGGTTGGCCTGGAACTTGTTCTGCCAGAATCCACGGCGTGATTTGGGGACGGTCGATTTGTAGCACCCGTGCGAATGCCAGTAGCAACCATGCACGAAGATCACGGCCCGATACTTCGGAAGAACCAGGTCGGGACTGCCGGGCAGGCTCCGGTCGTGCAGGCGATAGCGTAGTCCGGCAGCGTGAATAGCTGTCCGGAGCGCGATCTCCGCACCCGTGTGCTTCTGACCGACACTGGCCATGATGCGCGATCGGGTTTGCTTGTCCACCACATCCATTCACACCTGCACGATCTTGATGGTGACGAGGGCTTCAAGGTGTCTGTGCAACGTCCTCGGTAAGGCACCACCCCGGATTAGGACACCAGCTTCCATGTTCTTCTCCATAGCGTGGCCGGTCAGGTTCGCGCTGGAAATGAAACAGAGTTCCTCGTCGCAGACCGCCACCTTGGCGTGGACCTTGCCGCCGGAGAACTCATCGGCTTTCTCTTTCCAGGAATAGACCTCCGACATCGGGAGTGCTTCGCGCATCCGGGCGATGCTGTCGATCGACACACCACCGCCGTATCTGTCACTGGATTCGAGCAGCATCGACACTGCGACGCCGCGATCGGCTGCGTTCGCCAGGGCGGCCATGACCGACGCCACGTCGTAGGAGACGAAGCTCGTGAGAAACAGTCTTTCCTGTGCTGCGTCGATGACTTGGAGCAGTGCGCGCTCGGTCTTGCGCGTAGCGACCAGATCACTCGACGGCCCAGTCCAGACCAGCTCCGTATCTGATTCAGAACTGGCACGGTGGCAAGCATGACTCGCTCCGAGCAACATCCCGGCGAGTTGAACGGACGGAAGTCCCGAGGCATTCCACGATGCCGTCAATCGGCTGAGTCGTTGTTTCGCACCGGGTGTCAACGCCCAGGTGTTCAGCTTTGCAAATGATTCAGGTCCAGGAAGTTCACAGAACGTTTCGGCGAGCTGCGTGATACGGCCGGGCGGTGTGTTCGACACAAGATCGTAGATTGCCGCTAACAGATCCTTCACAATATCGCCTCAACCGAAGAACGCCGCATCGGCAACTTCCAAGGTGGGCACGACGAGCGTGCGATCAATATAGCGGTTGCCCCACTCGCAGGAGGTTTCCGACACGAATGAGCAGGCATGACACGACGCCCCATGGAGAGAGCGGTCTTTCTCCGGCTCGTGTTCGGCACAAAGTGGGTCCGACGAGCAGACACGGGCGCGTGACAATGCCTGCGTCAAAAGCCGCCCGAGATTTTCGGGTTTGCCGAGATCCACGAGACCGCCGAGCGTGCCGTCGGAATCCGCAGAGGCTGTGTAGATCAGGATGCCTGCCTGTGGGTGCTCCGCTTCTGGAGCTGCATATATGCGCTCACGGATGCTGGCGGCGTTGTACCCGCATTCGAGTGCGAGTTCTCGGATCAGCAAGTGTGCCACGGTGTGCAACAGGGCGTACCGTATGCTCGGATAGCCATCCTCCGAGACGAGCCTCCGCGCGTTGCGCCAACCCTTGTGTCCGGCAAGAAGCTTCGCGTCTCGTGCCCGGACGGCCTCCCGTTCTTCCCACTCTCGAAGCGCACCTTCGTCGAAGCGGATGAATATCCCTTCGCCGTGCACCTGTCCGGCGGGAACCCATGCCGCCGCCTGAGCACCCAGATCGGCCATGGGCGGGCGCTCACCCGAGTCGTCGGCGGCCTCCGGCGCCTCGACGCGAGTGAAGCCGAGCAGCGCGTTGACTTCACGCAGACGCTCGAGCAGCAGGACGCCGGAAATACGATTCTCGAAACCCTTCGGGGTTTTCGCCGGTTTGCTGAGAAAATGGGGCCAGTCCGTCGGAGGGCTAGGGTCGGTCAGGACTTCCCATTCAGGTCCCTTGATATCTGTTTCCGTAACTTGTGACTGCGTCTTACCAGCCCTCACAGCCTCAATTGCGGCCCAGATCACCGCCGACGAATACTTGTCGATTCCGGGCAGCGCACCCGTCTTCTTCAGGGTCTTGACCACGATAGCGACTTCCGCCTCCGAGCCGACATCCTCGAAATAGTCCCAGCCGTCACGGACGAGCTGGGATACCGGATCGTGCGCCTGCGGGATGGCGAGCGCCGACAGCTGGATCGGGAACCAGCTGTTCGTCGCGCCAAGGAGAACAGCACGAGCTCGTTCCTCGCATTCGCTGTCGTAGCGGTCGAGATGCGGGTGGCGTCCGCGGCAACCCGGTAGATTCTGCTTGCCGGACTTTCCGAACGCGTGCGCCATGTTGCGCGACGCGCCGCATTCGTCGCATTTGACCCAGAGGTTCTCCGTCTGAAGCGACGCACCGCTTTCGAAGAAACGTAGTGTTCCCATGCAGCTTGAAGGTCCGCTGTGCACGAAGTAGTGCCAGGGAAAATCGTCGAGATGACCGTTCCGGCAGGCTAGCAGAAAACGGGCCGGTACCGCGTCCGCGTCCTTCGCGGGAAGATTGCCGCGCGATCCCTTGCATCCTTCGTGAACGAACCGCGTGTTCTCGGGGCGGTAGCGGTTTTCCTTGATCTTGAAAAGCCCGAGATCGAACTCGGACATCAGCCCGCATTTCACGCAGCGCAGCCAGCGCGGAAACGGCCTGACGGGAACGCCGATCAGCGCCTCCGCCGAGTACGGATCGACATCCTCGCTCCGCCGGACCGGTGGCACGCGCAGGCTCTCGACTTGCGGTCCCAAGACGTTACGCACGGCGGACAGAAGCCGCGCTTCCTCGATTTGTCTGCACCGGTTTTTCTCCCATCGGTCGACGCCCATGGTCACGACGGACAGGTTCGGAAGATCGATCAACGCCCCCGGACCATAGGTCCACAAGATCTGGCTGGGTCGGACCTCGCCGACGGGAGACCTGTCGCTCACGGCTCGTCCTCACCGCTGACGTCGGGGTCGGACTGCGGCGTCCAGGCCGGTCCCTCCGAGCCAAATCTCGTGGTGTTCATGACGAGACGTACGCCGGGCTCGACTTCGCGCATCGACATCGGAACAGTGAAGTTGTCCCACGCCTGTACCCCGGGGCGCCGCAACAACGGAACCATGGTGTCCCTTCCCTTGCCCTTCTTTTCGTATGCCAGTATCCGGCCACCCTTGGCCGCCTCCATCGCCCATTCATCAATCCGCTCCTTCAATTCGGCCAAGGTGCGGTCCCTGACGGCGGCATGCTCGGAAACCGACCACGCCCGGTCGACGAGGACTTCGAGGGCGTGCGCCACCTCTTCCTCGTCGGCCTGATTGAGCGCACCCGCACCCTTGTTGGGATTCAACGGATCGTTTTCGAGTCGGAGCACGCTGAGCATAGCACCGGTTAGGCCGCGATCCCTGGCACGCGGTGAAAAGGGCGTCACCGACTGTGCTTCGACATGCTTGTAGAAGGTCGCGTGATGGTGTTCGAAGGTCTCGTAATGCGAGAGGTCGCGCGGGCGCGCCCAAGTCAGAGCCGTGCAGACCAGTCCCGGAAGCGAACGGCCGACACGACTTGTGGCCTGGATGTACTCCGCAGCCCCTTTCGGCTGTCCGTTGACGATCATCAGGCCGAGACGGTTCACGTCGACGCCGACCGAAAGCATGTTCGTAGCGAGCACGACATCGATTGATCGGACATCCCCCTCCTCCCACTCGGTGACGAATCTTCCTGATTCTTTATCGAATGACGCTTTGAACTTGACCTCCAATTGGTCGAGGTATTTCGGGATGTCGCGGTTGGAAACGCGCGAGGTAAGTTCGCGTACGTACCTCACGCTGCGTTGGGCGAGACCCGG
This sequence comes from Gemmatimonadota bacterium, assembly GCA_009844885.1. Lineage (GTDB taxonomy): Bacteria > Gemmatimonadota > Gemmatimonadetes > Longimicrobiales > Gaopeijiaceae > Bin94. The sequence goes on along the minus strand of VYAQ01000182.1, from coordinate 1,253 downwards.
ACGATCAACTAGGCTCATCTGGACTCGGTAGCAACGTGTCTGAACGTCGTCTTCAGAGAGGCGTTTCATGCCTCCAAGCTCGCGCAGAGAACTGAAGTAGCCAACGGTCGTCAAGTAGGGGTCGGCAGCTTGGCCGAACCTGTCGAACAAGGCCTGTCCGGCCGTGAGGAACGCCGTGTAGATGCGGATGAGCATCGCCGGACGCGAACTTCCCGGCGAGCAGACGCCAAGATAACGGCGACCCGGAATCTGATCGATCGGTCTCTGTACGGAGAAGAAATTGTCAGCCACGTCGAGTCCGCTAGGCGGGAAAACCGAGACCCGGCGCATGAAGACGTTGTTGACCTGCTCTTTAGCTTTGCGAACCGTCGCGGTCGAAGCTACGATCTTGGGCTTTACGACATTGCCGTCGAGCTTCCAGGTACAAAGTTCGTCGACCGCCGTCTCATAGAGACCGACCATCGTGCCGAGCGGGCCGCTGATGAGATGGAATTCATCCTGAATGACCAGGTCGGGCGGCCGTATCACGCGGATGCCTTGAACCTTCGTCGCCGACAGGGCGCCGCGTTTCGGATGGGTTCCGGTGCAACTCGCGTCCGGCCACAGGAGGCCATGACGCGGGCATTCGGTCGTCGTTCGCCCGAATAGGGTCCGGGTTTCGCCGCGCCACGCCATCATCGCGAACTTGTCGACGGTCGCGATCATCATCGTGGGGGGACGGTGGTAAATCTCCTCGTCGACCACGAGAACCGGCAAGCCTGGATGCGCCTTCTTGCTTGATTTCCCTTTCGAGAACTCGCAGCGTCCCTTCTTGTCGCCACAGTAGATCTTCGTCCGTAGCACGGTCCTGTCGACTTCGATATCTCGCCCGTCGGGCGGATCGCTAGAGGCCAGAATCCCGGCAGGAAATCGTCTAAAGTCTTACAGGGCTGCACGATCTGCGTTTCCTGCCGTTGAACTGGATCTTGCTGGAACGACCCGGGAGAGCGGGAAGAACGGCCCTGAATGGCGGGAACCACGAGCCCTCGCCGGGCCTACGAGTGAACTGCCTCACGACTGGATCGGCATCGGCTGTTCGACCATCTTGGGACGCCCAGCGTCCCCAACAACATACTATTGTCCATGCGGGAAGAGCGCCTAGGAAGGGCGTGGTCACCAGAGCCTTCACACCGTATACCGAGGCAGCCGACATGACAAGAGCCTGCTTGCAGAAATTCGTTTCAGCCACCTTCGCGCTCCAGCTTGCCGCTACT
>VYAQ01000097.1 GCA_009844885.1 Gemmatimonadota bacterium | reverse complement strand
CCCCCGCCCCCCCCCCCCAGAGACCGGGGTCCCCGGATCGGCCGCCGAAGGAGCAAGACGGTGAGCGCCACTCGCGGGCAGCGGACCCGGCCGCCGCGACCCAGGCGCTGCATCGCGGCGACGGCCGCACTGGCGTTGGCGGCCACGCTCCTGACGGTGGCGCCGCCCGGAGCGACCCCGCTGGGCCCCACCCCGGCCGCAGCCCAGACCGCCGACCCGGCGGTGCCGGCGGGTTGTCCTGCGGAGAAGGCGAATCCTCAGGACTGGTTTGCGTCGGTGTCGTCGTCGGCGACGAGCATTGTGGTGACCTATGAGAGCACGATTCCAGTGTCGGGCTCGGGTGGTTTCAGCCTGCAGGTTTGCACCGCCTCGGGGCCGGGGACCTACACCAATCGGCAGTTCGGTCCCGGGGCTCCTGTGGCCGGCGGCACGGTCACGGTGACGACGGATTCGTTCCACCAAGAGCGGATCGTCATCCGGCCCGACACGGACTATTGGATTCGGACTTTGGATTCGTATGGCTCGGTCCCGGCGCGGAACTCGGCGTGGCAGTACATCCGCACCCTGCCGTTGCGGTCGGAGGCTGACGCGCACCCGCTCGTCGGAAACCTCTACGGCACCAAGCAGAATGCTTCAAACGCATTCAGCGCGACGTCGTTCACGACGGGTCCCGACGCCGCCGGGTACACCCTGACCGGGGCAACGGTCAGATTCGGGATCTTCCATAGCAGTCTCAGAACGTCGGCATCGATACGGAACGACAACGGCAGCGGCAGGCCGGGTGACACGGTGATTGCCGAGCTCACGACCAGCAGCACGGGCATGCTCGGCGGCGACGTCGACGTTGCTTTCGCAGCACCCTCAGGCACTCGCCTGGCGGCTAACACGACCTATTGGCTGCTGGTGAACTCTGGGGTCAGTAGCAACAGGGCAACTGTCGCCCTAACCCGCGACAGCACAGAGCGGCCGGTGTTGCCCGGTTGGTCGATCGGTGACGTTTCGTTTCATCGCAGCGACGAGTCCGCGACGTGGGGCGGGCTTATTGGGATCATTCAGTTCAAGCTCGAGGGCTTTGTCACGCCCCCGACGTTGGTGTCGACGATCGGCCAGGCCGAGTCGCAGTCGCTGAACCTGGCTTCGAATGACGTTGCGGCAGGGTTCACCACCGGCTCGAATAAACGCGGCTACCAGCTGTCCCTTGTCGGGGTCCAGTTCGGCACCGCCGCGCCAGTGGGGGTGAGCGTCAAGCTGGCCACGGGCCTGCCGGGCGCTACCACCGAGGTGGCGACGCTCACCAACCCCGACACGCTGGCGCCCGGCCCCAACCTGTTCGCCGCCCCCGCGGGCACCGTGCTGTCGCCGAACACCACCTACTACGTCGTCGTGGCGGCAACCACAGGGCTCGTGTCAGCCACCGCGGCGACCGCGGAGGACACCGGCGGCGCCGACGGATGGAGCGTCGCCGACACCAACTTCACCCGCAACCCGCCGTCGACGGGCACCTGGCAGGCCAGCTCGGACAACGAGTTCCGCGCGGTGCCCCGCATCCGCGTCGACGGTATGGCCGTTCCATTCACCGCGCCGGGCAAGCCGGCCGCGCCCACCGCGACGGCGACGTCGCCGGTCAGCGTGAATGTGACCTGGACGGCGCCGAGCGATCCCGGCCCCTCCGGCACGGTCAGCGACTACGACGTGCGCTATTACCAGGGCGACGCCGACCCGACCGACCCGGCCGACTGGGTGGAGGAGGGCGAGGACGGCGCGGCGCCCGACCCCGGCATGGACCTCGAAGTGGACGTCATCGGGCTCACTCCCAACACCACCTACCGGGTGCAGGTCCGCGCCCAGGACGGCGAAGAGAGCCCGTGGTCGGACTCGACCGCGGTCACCACCCCGATGGCGGTGGCCGGGGCGACGGCGCTGGCGTCGAACATCGACGAAGACGACCACGCCTCCGCCCGCGCCGATCTCGCCGCCTTCGACTGGGGCCAGGACATCTACACGGGGACCAGCCCCCACGGCTACACGCTGAGCACCGTCGAGGTCGACTTCGCCACCAAGCCCTCAGACGACGTGGAAGTGCTCATCCGGCCCCGCACCGACGTCGGCATGCGCCCCATCCGGGCGACCTTGGTGAACCCGGCCGCCCTGGCGGCGGGCAACAACACGTTCACCGCGCCCACCGGCACCCTGCTCGCCCCCAACACCCGCTACTTCGTGATCGTGCGCGGCACCAGCGGCCAACTCAGCGTCAAGACCCGCACCGGCGGCTTCGGCAACTGCGCCCCCACCGACGCCCCGTGTGTGGGCCCCACCAGGTATCACTTCAACGACGGCCGCACCGACCGCGAGTTCATCAACCCCCAGATCGGGCCGGCTGGACCGCTCGGCATCCGGGTCAACGGCATCTCGGGCCTGCCGCCCGTGCAGTTGGGCTCGAACGTCGGCCGGATCGCAAACATAACACGATCTCTCAACCTCAACGATCTGGCCGCGGAGTTCCGTACCGGGTCGCATTCAGCCGGGTACACGCTGTCAGATGTCGAAATCCGATTCTCCACCACACCCCGGCCGAGCGGGACAACCGTCAAGCTGGCAACCCTGAGCGATTCTTCCACCGCAAGTTCCTATGAGTTCGACGAGGTCGCGACGCTGGCCAATCCCGCCACGCTGGCCGGCGGGATCAACAGGTTCACGGCACCCGCCGGCACCACGCTGGAGCCGAACACCAGCTACTTCGTGACCGTTGAAGGCACTGCCGGCCACCTGGTCCTTACCAATTCGGATGTACAGGACGAGGGTTTCGAGATCGGCGACTCGGTTGTGTCGAGGACGGCGTCATCGACCGGGCCATGGCTACTCCCCACCGGCTCGCCGACTCCCACGATGATCTTCAGGATCAACGGGTTTGCCCAGGGCCCCACGGCGCCGGCGAAGCCGAGGGCGCCGACGGTGGCGGCGACCACGCCCGTCAGCCTGAACGTGAGCTGGGAGGAGCCGAGCCACGCGGGGGTGATCGGCGAGGTCGACGACTACGACGTGCGCTACTACCAGGGCGACGCCGACCCCACCGACGAGAGCGACTGGCTCCGGGAATACCAGCCGGGCGGCCCGCCCAACCCCGGCACCAACCGGTCGATCGACATCACCGGGCTCTCGCCCGGCACCACCTACCGGTTCCAGGTGCGGGCCAACGACGGCGGCGAGAGCCCCTGGTCGGATTCGGCGTCGGCCATTACCCAGCCGGCTCTGGAGAACCCCGAAGTGCTCATCTCCAACCTCGGCGTGTCCGACCACGCCTCCGACACCGCTGATCTCGCCACCCATGAAGTCGGAAACTGGTTCACCACCGGCTCACACCCGGGCGGCTACCTGCTGGGCAGCGTGGAGTTGAACTTCGCCACCCGACCGACCGGCGTGCGCGTTGTGCTGCAGGCATCCGGAGGCTCGCCGATTCACCTGGCGAACCCAGCGAGTCTCACCGCGGGGGTCAATTTGTTCACGGCGCCCGCCGGCACCGTGCTGCAAGCCAATCTGCTGCACCATCTCACGATCACCGGCGCGAGCGGCACCCTGAAGGGCAAGCGCAGCACCGAGGAGGACCCGGGCGGCAAGGCCGGCTGGAGCATTGCCAGCAACGCGAGAGTCCGAAGCAAGTCGGACAGAACCATGACGGTCACGCTGGCGCCGTTGGGGATCCGGGTGAACGGCCTGCTGGGGCCGACGGCGCTGGGGTCGAACATCGGCCAGACCCTGGCCTCGAGTACGAACCTGGCGAGCAGTGACGTTGCCGGCGCGTTCACCACCGGCTCGAATGCCACCGGCTACACGCTGTCGGACGTCGAGGTCCGGTTCAGCACCGCCGCGCCGACCGGGGTGAGCGTCAAGCTGGCGACGGGACTGCCGAGCGCCACCACCGAGGTCGCCACCTTCACCAACCCGACCACGCTGACCGCCGGGGCCAACAAGTTCACGGCGCCCTCGGGTACCCCGCTGGCGCCCGGCACCACCTATTACGTGGTGGTGGAGGCTGCCACCGGGGAGGTGGGGCATACCGCCTCGGACGACGAGGACACCGGCGTCACCGAGTTCACCATCGGCGACCTCGGATTCTCGAGGAACGCGTCCTCGACCGGTTCATGGACCTCCGGGACGGCCACGCCCTTGATCCGCGTCAACGGATGGGTCGACCCCCTCACGAGGCCGTCGAGGCCGGCGGCGCCGACGGTGACGGCCACGTCGCATGTGGGCCTGAGCGTGTCGTGGGCGCCGCCGAGTTTTCTCGGCCCGGGCGGAGCGGTCGACGACTACGACCTGCGCTGGTATCAGGGCGACGCCGATCCGGAGGGCGAGGGCGACTGGGTGGAGGAGGGCGAGGCGGGCGCCTGGCCCGACCCCGGCGCCAACACCTCCGTGGAGGTCTCCGGGCTGTCGCCCAACACCACCTATCGGGTGCAGGTGCGCGCCCACGGCGGGGACGAGAGCGACTGGTCGCCCTCGGCGTCGGCCACCACCCCGCCGGCGGTGGGCAACATCAGGGTGCTGACCTCCAACATCGATCAGACCGACCACGCCACGCTGCGCGGCGATCTCTCCAGCTCCGACTGGGCGCAGGACTTCAACACCGGCATGTACGCCGACGGCTACCTGCTGGACAGCGTGGAGGTGGACTTCGCCACCGCGCCGGCCGGCGTGGAGGTGTTCATACGGCCGCGCGGCGACTCCGGCTTCGGGCCGGTCGTCGCGACCCTGGTGAACCCGGCGAGCCTCGTCGCCGGCAACAACACGTTCACCGCGCCCGCCGGCACGAAGCTCGACCCCAGCACCCGTTACATGGTGATCGTCTCGGGCGCGAGCGGGGATCTGAGCGTGAAGACGGGCGCTGACGACGACGACGGCGGGACAGCCGGCTGGAGTGTCGGCGCCACCCGGTTCACCGTTACGAATGGCAAGACCGCTGCCGACATCGACGGAACGTTTCCCACGCCTCAGGCGCCGCTGGGGATCCGGGTGCGCGGGGCGCCGGCACCGCGGGCGCTGGGCTCGAACATCAACCAGCCTCTTGGGGTCCAGAGGCTTGCTTCTTTCCAGCAAGGCGCCATTTCGTTCACCACGGGCTCGAATCGGGCCGGCTACACGCTGACCGATGTCGAGGTGCGATTAGAGGTGGTCTCGTATAGTGAGCCACTCGTCAAGCTGGCGACGGGTCGTCTGGGCGCCTTGACCGAGGTCGCGACGCTCATCAACCCGGCCACGCCGACCTCTGGGATCAACAGGTTCACCGCACCCGACGGCACCACGCTGTCGCCCGGCACCACCTACTACCTGGTCGTTGGGGGACGAGGAACCGAGACGAGCGCTCGGTTTGCAAATTCGGGTGCAGACGACTCCGGCGTGACCGAATTCACCATGGGCGATCAATTGCTTTTCCGGACAGGGGATGCGGGCGATTTGACCGGCACGTGGCTAACTACCAACGAACCGCTCTCGATTCGCGTCAACGGAACCATCGATCCTGGCACCGCGCCGTCGAGGCCGGCGGCGCCGGCGGTGACGGCCACGTCGCCGGTGAGTCTGAACGTGTCGTGGACGCCGCCGATCTATCTCGGGCCGGTCGGAGCGGTGGACGACTACGACCTGCGCTGGTACCAGGGCGACGCCGACCCGGTGGACGAGGCCGACTGGGTGGAGGAGGGCGAGGCGGGCGCCTGGCCCGACCCGGGCACCGACACTTCTGTGGAGGTTCTGGGGCTGAGGCCCAACACCGCGTATCGGGTGCAGGTGCGGGCCCACGGCGGGGACGAGAGCCCGTGGTCGCCGTCAGCGTCGGGCACCACCCAGATGGCGCTGTCCGGCGCCCGGGTGCTGGTGTCGAACATCGACGATACCGACGCGCCGGCAAACGACACCCGCCACGCCGCGCTCGGCGGTGCGGGCGGCTTCGATTTCGGGCAGGATTTCTGGACCGGCGGCTACGCGGGCGGCTATCTGCTGGGGGACGTGGAGGTGCGCTTCCACACCGCGCCCGACAACGTCGACGACGTAGAGGTGCTGATACGGGCCCGGGGCGACTCGGGTTTCGGGCCGGTGCTGGCGACGTTGGCGAACCCCGCCAGCATCGTGGTGGACGCCGGCAGGCTGGGCGGCAACACGTTCACCGCGCCCGCGGGCACGGTGCTCGATCCCAACACCCGCTACTACGTGATCGTGCGGGGCGCTAGCGGGGTCCTGAGGGTGAAGAACGCCCGGGGCGCGGACTGCGGCCCCGCCGACGCCTGGTGCGTGGGTCCCACCCGCTACCACTTCACCGATGGCCGCACCGACCGCGAGTTCATCAACCCCCAACTCACGCCCGAGGCGCCGCTGGGTATCCGGGTCCGCGGCGCCGAGAACGACCAGACGCTGATCTCGAACATGGGCCAGCCCAGGACCTCCGGTTTGGGTCTCTCCAGCGATGACCTGGGCGTCATGTTCCGCACTGGTTCGCACGCAGCCGGGTACGCGCTGTCCGATGTCGAACTCGATTTCCGGTCCGCTGGCGCCGCTCCGGCCGGCATCGTTGTCAAGCTGGCGACCTGCGCGGCCCCGTGCGTCGCTCCCATCACATTGAACGACGTCGCGACGCTGGTCAACCCGGCGACCCTGGCCTCGGGCATCAACACGTTCACGGCGCCCGCGGCGGGCATCAGGTTGATGCCGTATTCCGAGTACTGGGTGACTGTTGAGGGGAGTGCTGGTAGTCCGTGGGGCACCAACTCGAATGGGGAGGACGCGGGTGGCTTCTCCGGTTTCGCTATAGGGGACAGAGGGTTCGAGAGGGCCGCTGCTTCGACCGGGTCGTGGTCGCAAAGCGGGACCGCCTCGGCGTCCATCAAGCTGTTGGCGCGCGTCAACGGAACCGCCGTGGCGGCTCGGGTGACCGGGGTGGAGATCACGTCGGATCCGGGCGCGGGCGACGTGTACGGGGTGGGCGAGCCGGTGGATGTGTCGGTGACGTTCAGCGAGGGCGTGACGGTGTCGGGCACGCCGCGGCTCAAGCTCAGCCTCGCCGATGACGGGTCGGAGGAGAGGTGGGCCGTCTACCACCGGGGCAGCGGAACCAACGTGCTGGTGTTCCGCTACACGCCGGTGGCGGGCGACAACTCCGCCGGCGTCGCGGTGGTTGAGAACTCCCTTGAGCGCGACCGCGGCACCATCAGGACCACGTCGTCGGGCGACCCGGTGGTACTGACCCACACCGGCCTCGCCGCCGACCCCGAGCACCAGGTCGACACCCTCGCGCCGAGGCTGATCGACGCGGTATACACCGGGGGGAGTTCCTTCGTACTGTTATTTAACGAAGACCTCGACGAGGCCCGGAGACCGCTTAGGGACCAGATTCGAATAGCAAGTTGCAAGGGCCTTACTTGTCATTCGGATGTTCCAGTCACCAGGCGCATAAAGGACAACAGGGTGGAGTTAGGCGGCGTGGGCCTCATCGCGGAACCCGACCGTTTCGCAGCATCGTACTCCTACGCCCCCAACACCGCCAACGTGCCGATTAAGGACTTGGCAGGAAACGAGGCCGCCACATTCTCGAACGAGTGGGTGCGTACGGTGAGCGCTCCGTCGTTCGATGACGGGGCGTCGGCGACGCTGTCGATCGATGAGAACAACGCCGCTACGGCGTCGGTAGGCACGGTGGCCGCCACCGACGCCGACGGCGGTTCACTCCTTTATTCGCTGGTGCCCGGCGGTGATGCGTCGTCGTTCACCATCAACAGCACCACGGGCGAGATCAAGGTCGCCTCGGGGGTGACGCTGAACTTCGAGGACCAGGACCAGTACACGGTGACCGCGCTGGTGACCGACGGCGACGACCGGTGGGGCCAGAGCGAGAACGTCACGCGGGGGGCCGCGACGGTGGTGAGCAACACCGGGCAGACCGATGCCGGCAATGATGTGGAGGTCGGCGACGTAGCCGGCCAGACGGTCTTGTCGGGCCAGGCGTTCACCACCGGCGGCCATATCGGCGGCTATTCGCTGACCGAGGTCGGGCTGCATGTTTCGGCTTGGAACGGCAACCTGTCGAACACGACCGCAGAGATCTGGTCGGCGGACGCGAGCGGCCTACCCGCCTCGCTGCTCTACACGTTGGCCAACCCGGTCACCGCTACCGACGGCGCGGTGAACACGTTCACCGCGGCCGCGGTGCTGGATCCCGACACGACCTACGTGCTCGTGCTGTCGGTGGCGTCCGGGACGGTCACTGTGACCGCCACGGCGAGCGGCGACGAGGACCCCGGCGCGGCGAGCGGGTGGAGCATCGCCGACGGCGACGCCGAGAAGCTCGGCGCTCTCGCGTGGGGTCAAGGCGCCGACAGGCCGCTGCGGATCTCGGTCACCGCGGCGGAGTTCCCGTTCGACGACTTGATCGCGGTGACCATCAACGTCGGCAACGTGAACGAGCCGCCCGGGGCGCCGACGGGGCTGATGGTGACGGACCGGACGGCGCGCACCCTGACGCTGGAGTGGACGGCGGCTGCGGCGGCTGCCGAGGGTCCCGCGCCCGACAGCTACGACCTGCGCTGGTTCGCGGGCAGCACCGACCCCACCGCCGGCAATGAGGCCGACTGGGTGGAGCCGGGCGAGGAGGGCGGCCACAGCTCGCCGGGCACCGGCACCACCACCACGCTGGAGGGCCTGACGCGGAACACCGCGTACCGGGTGCAGGTGCGCGCCGGCAGTCCCGACGGCCCGGGCCTGTGGTCGGCCTCGGTGGGCGCCACCACCAGCGACGATCCCCCCATCACGCTGGCGGTGAGCCCGACCAGCGTCGACGAGGGCGATTCGGCCGCGATCCGGATCTCCGCCTCCCGCGACCTGACCGACACCACCGACGAGGTGACGGTGCAGGTGACGGCGCAGGCCGCCTCCACCGCTACCAGCGGCGCCGACTACACCGCGTTCACGGTGCCCGACATCACGATTCCGGAGAACACGGTCGGCGTGAACCAGTCGTTCACGATCGCCACGATCGAAGACTCGATCAACGAGGGCGTCGAGACGATCGTGCTCGGCGGCACGGTCAGCGGCACGACACAGTTCGACGTGATCTCCACGACGTTCACCATCAACGACGACGACGAGACGTCGGCGGCGATCACGTCGGATCCGGGCAAGGGCGACCTGTACGGCGTCGGTGAGCCGATCGAGATGTCGTTGACGTTCAGCGAGAGCGTGACCGTGGACACTTCGGGGGGCACGCCGCGGCTCAAGATCCGCCTCTCCGACGACGCGTCGTCGGAGAAACGGGCCGGCTATCACAGCGGCAGCGGCTCCAGGGTGCTGGTGTTCCGTTACCTGCCGGTGGCGGGCGACAGCTCCGACGGGGTGGCGGTGGTGGAGAACTCGCTGGTGCTGAACGGCGGCACCATCAAGTCCACGTCGTCGTCGGACGACGTGCTGCTGGGCCATCCCGGCATCGACGCCGACCCCGAGCACAAGATCAAGACCACCCCGCCGACGCTGGTCGAGGCGGTGTGCGCCGGGAGCGGCGCCGCGGTGAGGGTGGCGTTGATCTTCAGCGAGAACCTCGACGGGGACTCGCATCCGCACACCAGCCAGCTGACGCTCAGCGACGGCTCGGACACGGCGGCGATGAGCGTCGTGGCCATCGAGGGCAACCGGCTGGTGCTCTCGTCGAGCTCCAGCATCGACTGCACCGCCTCCAACACGTTCGAGTACGACTACGTGGCCGGCACGTTGACGCACGTGCCGATCCGGGACGTGGCGGGCAACGAAGCGGCGCCGTTCACCGGTGCGGACGCGGTGGCCGTGCGCCGTGTGAGCGATCCGTCGTTCGACGACGGGGCGACAGCGACGTTCTCGATCGATGAGAACAATGCCGATGCGGCGTCGGTGGGCACGGTGGCGGCCACCGACGCTGACGGCGACACGCTGACCTACTCGCTGGCGCCTGGCACCGACGCGTCCAGCTTCACCATCAGCTCCACGGGCGAGATCAACGTCGCCTCGGGGACCACGCTGAACCACGAAGCCCAGGACAGCTACACGGTGACCGCGCAGGTGACCGACGGCAAGGACGCCTGGGGCCAGGACCTCCCCTCGTATTCCGGGACGTTGGTGAGCAACACGGGGCAACCCGACCTCGCTTTCAATCTGGGCGTTGGTCAGGTAGGCCGCCCGAACAGTTCGTTTGCCATGGCGTTCACTACCGGCGCCGAAACCGACGGCTACGTGCTGGCCTCGATAGGAGTGAATGTTCACGCCTGGAACGGCAACCTGGCGAACACGACGGCGGAGATCTGGTCGACGACCGCTGCCGGACTTCCCGATTCGCGGCTGTTCCCCCTGACGAACCCGGACACGGCCGTCGACGGCGCGGTGAACACCTTCGCGGCGCCGTCGGGCGCAAGGCTTGAGCCCAACACCACCTACGCGCTCGTGCTGGCGGTGTCGACCGGGAGAATCGATGTGAAGGGCACCCAGAGCGATTCCGAGGACAGCGGCGCGGCGAGCGGGTGGAGCATCGCCAACAGTCACGCTTCCCGGAGGATTGATCTTCCTGGCTCTACCTGGTCCCTCGCCGGCTCGGGGGCCGCGGTGGAGATATCGGTCAACGCACCGGTATTGCTGCCCGACGACACCATCGCGGTGACGATCAACGTCAGCAACGTGAACGAGCCGCCGCCGGCGGCGCCGGCGGGGCTGACGGTGACCGGGCGGACGGGGCGCACCCTGACGCTGGAGTGGACGGCGGTGGCGGCGGCGACCGGGGGCCCCGACCCCGACAGCTATGACGTGCGCTGGTTCGAGGGCAGCACCGACCCCGCCGCCGGCAATGAGGCCGACTGGGTGGAGCCGGGCGAGGAGGGCGGCCACAGCTCGCCGGGCGCCGGCACCACCACCGTCTTGGGCGCTCTGGGGGGCCTGAAGCCGAGCACCGCGTACCGGGTGCAGGTGCGGGCCAACAGTCCCGACGGCCCCGGCCCGTGGTCGGCGTCGGTGGACGGCACCACGAGCGACGAGCCCGACATCACGCTGACGGTGAACCCGGCCAGCGTCGACGAGGGCGACTCGGCCAGCGTGACGGTTACCGCGTCGCGTGTGGTTGCCGAGAGCCCCGACCCGGTGGCGGTGCAGGTGTTGGTGCAGGCCGGCTCCACTGCGACCAGCGGCACCGACTACACGGCGTTCACGGTGGAGGCCATCTCCATCGCGGAGAATGCGGCCAGCGAGAGCGTGTCGTTCACGATCGCCACGACCGGGGACTCGGTCAACGAGGGCGACGAGACGATCGTGCTGGGCGCCACCGTGGACGGTTTCGGCGTGGTCGCCGCGACGTTCACCATCGTCGACGACGACGATGAGACGTCGGTGGCGATCACGTCGGATCCGGGCATGGGCGACCTGTATGGCGTCGGTGAGCCGATCGAGGTGTCGCTGACGCTCAGCGAGAACGTGACCGTCACGGGCACGCCGCGGCTCAAGATCCGCCTCTCCGACGACGCGTCGTCGGAGAGGTGGGCGGGCTATCACAGCGGCAGCGGCTCGACGGTG
>VYAQ01000197.1 GCA_009844885.1 Gemmatimonadota bacterium | reverse complement strand
CATCGGTTAGCGCGGCGCGAACGGATCGGCGCAGAGTGGTGAGATCGCGCTGGCATTCGGGCGGCAGGGTCCCTGCCAGTGGCGGCACCCGGTGCCTTTTGGCAGATGCGGTGGCCATGGCGGAATCAGTCACCCGCGACCGAACCGGCATTCGACACCGTCGACGAAAGCACTCGCCGCGCGGATCCGTCGAAGCCGGGAACCGGGGCGGGTTCACCCTTTGGGAAGTGGTCCGCGAGTCTGTTCGCAAACGGAGAACTCCGCCGCGTTGTCCGCTGCCCGAATTGCTCGGCCGCGGCGGCCGAACCGTCATTCTCGGCCACCGTGACGGCTTCGTCGTCCGAGGCCGTTCCCTCGACGATCGATTGTGCCAGGGATAGAGCCGTCGCGGTGGTCATGAGCTCCAGGGCGCTGACCTGGTGATTGTATTGGGTCTGGATAAACGCTCCCAGTTCGGCGACAGAAATCGAAGTGAGCCCGAAGCTCGCCAGGGGCTCGGTCATGTCGCCCTCCTCGTGCCCGCACAGTTCGGCTACCTTTGCCGAGATCTGCGCGACCACGCCCTCGATGGTGAGATCGCTCCCCAATTCGACCTCGAATGCCGCCTGATTGTGCACCAGACGGCCGTTGCGCATGTAGTCGGCCGATTCAACGGACCAGGGCGGATTGGAGAACAGCGCGGTGACGACATGGTCGCGGTCGGCCATGGTGCGCAGGGCGTAGTCAAGGTTCGCGATCGCGAAGTTGGCGCTGACGGTCGTCATCCCGGCCGCTCTCATCATCCGCATGACATGGAGGCTGCGCGCCGCCATCCCGACCTCGGTCACGGGGCCCAGGTTGTATGCGAAACCCGGGAGCCCCCGCTGGCGCCGGTACTCGGCCAACCCGTCCAGGAAGGCACTCGCGCCGCTGTAGTTGATCTGTCCCATGTTGCCGAAGGTCGACGCGATCGACGAGAACAGGACGAAGTAGTCCAGGTCGCACCCCGCGGTGGCGTGGTGCAGGTTGAGGGCGCCCTGGGCTTTCGGCGCGAACACGCGCGCCAGGGAATCAGGCGATGTGTCGAGGAAGGATCGGTCCTCCAGCGTGCCGGCGAGGTGGAATACACCCTTCAGGGGCTTCCTGAGCGGCCCGATGCAGCGTTGCACGTCCGCTTCGTCCCGCACGTCACCCGGCACGATGTCGATTTCGTATTCCTGCGGCATCTTGGAGAGCGTGGTGATCTGGCGGATCCACTCGACGTCGCGGCTTTGGGTGGGATCGCGGTCCATCAGCGTCAGGTGCCGCGCCCCGGCGGCGATCAGGTAGGGCACAAAGCGGAGCCCGAAACCGCCCAGGCCGCCGGTCACCAGATAGGTTGCGTCGGGATCCAGGAAGGGCCGCGTGTCTGCAATGCCGAACCCCCGATCCATCGCGTCCTCCGGGGCCTGCAAGACCAGCTTGCCCTGGTGCTGGCCCGTGGTCATCAGGCGGAGGGCCTGCGCGTAGTCACGGTACGGGAAGACCGTTAGCGGTGGCGGCGTGACCGCTCCCTCGGCCATCAGGTCCAGGCAGGCCTGGGAGAGCACATGCGACAGCACCGGGTCGTCCAGCATCAGCCGGTCTACGTCGATCGCGGCAAAACGGAGATTCTTGCGGAAAACCCGCATGCTGAGCGCGTTGTCGGTGTAGATGTCGACCTTACCGATCTCGCAGTGCCAGCCGGAGGGGCGCAGCGCCTTGAGGCAGAGCGCGATGTGGTGGCCGGCGAGCGAGTTCAGAACCACGTCGACGCCTTCGCCCCCGGTAGCCTCCATCAGGTCGTCGTACCAGCTGTGGCTGTGCGAATCGAACGCTCCGCGCACGCCCATCGCCAGCAACTGTTCGCGCTTGCTCTCGTTGCCGGCGGTAGCGTAGATCTCCGCGCCGACGTGCCTGGCCAGCGCGATCGCGGCCTGTCCGACGCCGCCCATTGCCGAATGGATGAGTACCCGCTGGCCCTCCCTGAGGCGGGCGAGGTGGATCAGCGAGTAGTAGGCAGTCACGCAGACGGACAGCGCCGACGCGGCCTCTTCCATGCTCAGACGGGGTGGTTTCAGGAAGGCGAGGTGTTCGTTTACCACCACTCGGTTGGCGATGCAGCCGCCTGCCGTAAGCGCCACCTCGTCTCCGACCTTCAGGCGTTTCACCTCGGAGCCGGCGCGCCGCACCACCCCGCTGGCTTCGATGCCGACTTCGCGGCCGAGCGCCGAGCGCTCGTACGCCATGGCGGGCAAGAGTCCCAGCGTGACCATGACGTCGCGGAAATTCAGAGCCGCCGCCGCGACCTGGACCTCCACATCGGCCGGACCGAGGGCCGGCGGTTCGCAAGTCGTCATCTGGAGGCCGCTGACCTGCCCGGGATTGTCCAGGCGAAGGCGGTACGGGGGATCGTCGCCCTCCGGAACGAGCGGTGCGCGCTGCCGTACGCTGACGATGCGCGGCACCCACGGACGCTGCTCCCGGATCGCCAATTCACGCTCCCGCGGGTCGCACCGGACGATCTCGGCCAGTGCCTCCAGATCTTCTTCCGCACCGATGTCCACGAGGCGGAAGTCGATGCGAGTATCCTCGGCGAGGAGTTCCAGGGCTATACTGCGCACCGCCCCCCACAGCGCACTTCCACGCGGATCGTCGACGCCACATGCCGCGCCGCGCGTAATCACCGTCAGGCGGCACTCGCGAGTCGCGCTTTCGAGGCGGAGCGGTGCCAGGGCCTGGAGAAACGCCACGAACCGCCACACGATCCGCTCACCGGTGGGATCCCCGGGGTCGGCGCCGACAAACAGGTCGATCGCTTCAAGTTCTGCCGTGCCCGGCCATTCCTCCAGCCGGACAAAGTCGCCGGCTTCAAAGGTCTTCCAGGGGATGTGATGTACCATCGGCGAATCGAGGTGCTGGATCCAAGCCCGGGCCGGGGTGTCCGGTTCGCCGATCACCCAGCGGGGACCCCGAGTCGCGGTGCCTTCGATCGGGTCGGCCCCCGCCACGGCCTCGGCAGCGTCGCCGGCCCTCTCAGCGTCCTCGACCTCCGTCGCATCCCGCAACCCGGCCGGGGTGTCCGGCGCCTGCAGCAGCGTCGTGCGCGAGCCCGCATGCAAAGTCGTCCAGCCGCCGCCGGGTTCAATGACATCGCCCTCCTTGTGGCAGACAACCGCCAGGCCGCCTGCGACCATGAGCCGATGGACGAGCGTCCACTGGTCGGGCCCGAAATCGCCGGCCTCCCCATGCAGCAGCACGAGTTCGGCTGCCGCCGGCCGCAACAGCCCCTTGGCCAGATCAGGCGGGTGGGCCTGGCTGTCCATCAGGTCAAGCGTATCGAAGCGAAGCGCGGCGTCGTGATGGTTGAAGGCGTCGTACAGCGCGCGCGTGGCCTCCTCGTCCTCTCCGACGAGCCAGTACTCCGTCTGTGCGTCCGGGCCCGACAGGTGCTCAAGACACTGGTTCAGAATGGCCCGGGCGGACTCATGCCGACCCGCGATCTCGATCACATGGCAGGCGTAGTGTTCGCCCAGGGCGCCGTCCTCCAGCGCCGCTATCAGCGCCGCGGGATCGACTTCGCCACGCCGGATTGCGTCTCCGACCGGAGGAGTTGGCGGCACGAACTTGGGCTGCCAGCGGATCAGGTGCTTGCTGTCCGGTACATCGCTCCAGCGGGGATTGCTGTTGAAGGAGTGATACTCACCGATGTGCGCGATCAGCTTGCCCGTCGCGCGATCGTAGAAGCTCAGGCGACCGATGTACAGTTCGCCGAGCGGCTTGTTGTACTGACCGCGCTCGTCCACGTCGAACCAGTCACCGGTGTCGACCAGAAAACAGCTGATGCGCGGCCCCGTCGGCGGACGCAGGAAGGTGATGTCGCACGCCCGCTGCGGCATGGAGAAGAAGTCCGGCAGGCGCATCAGGTAGCGCAGAAAGATCTGGAGCCCCCCGTCGGTCAACGGGGGGTACAGGAGATAGCCTTCCTCCCGGCCGGAGGCCCACAGCTCGTCGTCCACCTCGATATCCAGAAGCAGGTCCGTTGAACCGGAATCCATCTCGATCTGCCGGACGCTGCGGAACTCGGGCCCGAACTCGAAGGCATCTCCCACAACCGCTTCGATGTGGTCGTAGAACTCCTCTCCCGTAGAAAGGGGCTGGGGATCGAAGTCGGAAGCCAGGACATCGTCGAGCGTAGGGAGAGTGTCGATGGCGTAGTCCTGGTCCACCCGGCGGACCCGGCCGCGGCAGTGCAGGGTGCCTTCATCGTCGTTCTCGAAGGAACGCGTGGAGATGGTGAAGGTGAACTGATCGGGAGCGTTCGGAACCGGGAAGAGGGCCGTCTGCAGACGAACCGGGGTCTTGCCGACGGGCGTATGCTGCAGGAACTCGATCTCGTCGATGTGGACCGGATCGCCGGCGAACGCCTGCAGGAGCAACTCGATATAGCCGGCGGCGGGGATGATCGGCGCCCGGTGGACCCGGTGGTCGGTCATCCAGGGAAAATCTCTTTCAGACAGCCGCGACTCGAAGAGAATGTGGTCGCATGCGACCCGGTGGCCGACGAGCGGGCCGTGCGAGTACTCGCCGCGCTGGACAAACATCTCGTCGTCGACCAGATCGTCGTGGGTCGTGGTCTGCTCCTGCGGGTGGCCGGGAAGGAGATGAGCGACTGGTTTCGGGCGCGGATACTGGGATGCGAAGTCCAGTTCGGCACCGCTGCGGTACAACGCCCCCAGCGCCTCCTGGAAGCCGAGGCACACATCCTCGTCCTTCATGAGGGTGGGAATACACGCCGGGACGGTGGCGCCACCTTCCAGGCACTGCCGGATCAGGGGTTGCAGAGCGCCGTGCGGTGCGATTTCCAGGACGATGTCGGGTCGATGGTCCCGCTTCACCGCGTCCATCGCGGCTGCGAAGCGGACCGGCTCGCGGATGTTCGACCACCAGTATGCGGCGTCCAGACGCTGCGCCGCGCTGCCGGTGACGGAGGACACCATGGGGACATCGACGTCGAAGACGCAGTCGTCCAGGAACGACAGCGAAGCCATGACATCGTCGTGCAGCGGATCCATCGCGGTCGAGTGGAACGCGATGTTGCCGGGGATGAGCCGATTCTGCAGGTCGCGGCGGTCCAGCTCCGCCATGACGGGCCTGAGCGCGTCCTCCTTGCCACAGATGACGGTATTGGCCGGCGAGTTCTCGCAGGCGATTTCAACCTGGGCGGGTCTGTGGTTCCCGGAACGGAACGAAACACTCAACTCGTCCAGCAAGTCCTGCACACCGGCTCTGTCCAGCCCGATCGCCAGCATCCGACCGGAGCCGGCCACCTGCTGCTGCAGCGTCGCACGGTGGTAGACCAGATGCGTGGCCTCCGCGAGGGACAGGGCACCGCACGCGTACGCGGCGGCTACTTCGCCCGAGCTGTGTCCGACAACGCAGTCCGGCTGGACGCCCCAGGTCGAGAGCAGCTCCACCAGGGCGCATTGAATCATGAAGATCGCGGGCTGCGCCAGCTGGACCTCGTTCAATTCCTCCTGGCTCGCCTTGAAGCAGGCGTCGCGCAGGGACACATCGCAGTGCTCACGCCACTCCTCCTCGACGGCATCGACCACGCGCCGGAAGACGGGGTCGGCGTCGTACAGCGCTTGCCCGCAACCCGCCCACTGGGTGCCCTGCCCGGAGAACACCATGGCCACGCGGGGCTCACCCTCTTCCACGGTGGAGACGGGATCCGGGTTGTCCACAAACGCGTCCAGCGCCTCGGCGAGCTCGTCGGGGTCTCGCACGGCGAACGCGGCACGCGCCGCAAACTGTCCGCGTCGCCGGCCGAGATTGCCCGCCAGGGTGTAGAGGTCGATTTCCCGCTCGTCGAGAACCCTTCGCAGCTCCCGCGCGCTCTCGACAAGAGCGTTCGTGGTGCGCGCCGACAGGGGAATCATGTACCCGGCTCCGGGTGCCAGCGGCACTGACCACACCCGGGGTCGCTCGGGCCGGTACTCCCTCACCACGCAGTGCCCATTGGCGCCGCCGAACCCGAAGGAGTTGATCCCGACTACGACCGGACGGTCGGGAAAGGGTTCGCAGACGGTCTGCACCTGCATCGGGCAGCTGTCGAAGTCGATCTCGAGGTTCGGAGCCAGGAAATTCCTGGAAATGGGCGCAAAGGCTCGTTGCCGCATCATCAGGACGACTTTCAGCAGGGCGGCGCTGAACGCCGCTGCTTCCAGGTGCCCCACATTGCTCTTCACGCTGGCGACGCGCAGCGGGACCTCGCGCTCGACGCCCCCGAACGCCTCGGCTATCGCATTGCCCTCGATGCGGTCTCCTACGACGGTGCCGGTCGCATGCGCCTCGATATAGTCGAAGTCCCCCGGCTCCAAGCCTGCGCGCGCACAGGCCGCGCGCATCAGTTCGACTTGCGAATGACGGGTCGGCGCGGTGATGTAGCGCCCCTGCGCCATTCCCGCGGCGTCGTCGGCGGTACCGGCCGTGTTGACCGCGGTGGCCTCGATAACCGCGAAGATGTGGTCGCCGTCCCTCTCGGCCGCTTCCAGTGGCTTGATCGCGAAGACGAAAGCCCCTTCCGCCCGCATGTATCCGTTGGCGTCGGCATCGAATGAATGACAGCGGCCGTCCGGACTGATCACACCGAGTGCATTGAACGAGGCGCTGCAGCGTGCCGAGCCCAGATAGGTTGCGGCCCCCACCAGAGCCCGATCACAGTCGCCTTGCCGCAGCGAGTTCATGGCCGTGTGCAGCGCGGTCAGGGACGCCGAGCAGGCCGTGGAGCACGCGATCGACGGCCCCATGAGGTTGAGGTGGTAGGAGATGCGGTTTGCCAGCATCGAGGCGTCGATGCTCAGAATGGAGAATTCGTTGGTGCCGTACAGGGCCCGCCAATTGGCGGTCGACGCGACCTGCGCCCCGATGAAGACGCCCGTTGGGCTATTGCGTAGCGAGTTCAGATCCCAGCCGGCGTGTTCGCAGCTTTCCCATGAGCAGCCCAGCAACATGCGGATCTGCGGATCCATGTAGGCCATCTCATTGCGCGAGACTCCGAAAAGGCTGCCGTCCATCCGCTGCTCGCCCTCGTCGCGGATCAGCCCTTCGTACGCGCTGCCGAAGCGACCGGGTCCGGAGAAGTCGCCGATCGGCTGGTAGCCTCGGCCGTACCGGTCGGTTACCGGCTCCCGTACGACCTCCCGTTGGCTGAGAAGGCGCCAGAAGTCGCTGTCTGTACGAATACCGCCGGGCATTCGGTAGGCGTACCCGACGATTGCCGCAGGACCAGAGGGGCTCATGAGGCGGTTCCTTGCCTCCTCGCCGGCGGTTGCGGCGATACTACGAAGCGTCGACTGCTTCCTGTACCGCCTTGCCGGCAGTGTCGAACATCATCTGGAGCCACTTCTTGCGCCGCGCGCGGAAGTCCTTCACCAGATCCCACAGATCGTCACGGATCTGTTCGGTCGCTGCTTCCCGGAGTTCATCGGACAGGGTGATGTCGTTCTCGAACTCGTACTTTGCGATCGCGAAGTCGGCGACGTCGAGGATGTTCTCACCGACGATCTGCAGATCGACGGCTTTCTTCAGTGTGATGGGTCTGTCGAAGCTGGCCATGGCGCATGTCCGTGTAGGAGGATGATGGAACGGTGATGAAACGATGATCAATAATGACACGTCGCGCGACCGTTTTCCAGACACGGCCTGCGGTCCCTGTCCGTTTCTGTCGTATGAATGACCGATTTTGTCGTATTCCTGCAGGTACATACGAGCTGTCGGCGCCCGGCGGATGGCGGATCCTGCCCTTTCGGGCGGGTCGATTGAAGGACACAATGAAGACCGACGGGCCGCGACGCGGGGACGGGCCAACGCATCACGGACCAGGACGAATCACTCCAAAAGGGATGCCACTCCGTTGAACAGAGCTCGCTCCCTGATGACCGTTGCTGCCGTGCTGCTGGCGGCCAACTGCACGGCCGAGACACCCGGCGACGACTCTGCGTCGGGCAACGGTCGGATGCCAGGGGACGGCTCCGCGGCCGCCGACAACGCCGCACCCGACCCGGCATCGGCCCGGCAAGCAGGCGAGGACAGCGCGTCCGCGCTAGACCTCGAGACTGCGCTGGCCCTGGCGGCCATGCCGCTTTCGTGCGTCGACCGGCCGCACGCGCTCCGGCCCGACCGCGCCGGATACCTGGACGACATCACCTACGCACGGCGTCGCGGGTTCGAGCAGGAGCGCGCCTTCTACGGCTGCTGGGACTGGCACTCGGCCGTGAATTCCACGTGGGCGATGGTCCGGCTCATGAAAGAGGTTCCGGAACTCGCCGTCGCCCCCCTGATTCGCGAGAAGCTGCGCGACCACCTTTCCGAGGCGGCGATGGCGGGCGAGTTGCAGTACCTGACCGACAACCCCTCGTTCGAGAGGCCTTACGGATGGGCGTGGCTTCTCCTGCTGCACGCCGAGTTCGCGTCGTGGAACGACCCTGACGCAGCGACCTGGGCCGATCGGATGACCCCGGTCACGGATCTGGTAGCGGAGCGGCTGGGCGACTACCTGGCGGAGTTGGAGGTACCCGTCAGGACCGGCGTGCATCCGAACACGGCCTTCGCGATCGCCATGACCCTGCAGGCCACGGCAATGGCTGTGCGCCCGGAACTGGATGAAATCCTGAAGAACGCCGCTGTCCGTTTCTTCGCGGGCGATCGCGGGTGTCCGACCGCCTACGAGCCCGGGCGGTCCGACTTCGTGTCGCCGTGTCTCGAAGAAGCGGCGCTTATGGCCATGGTGATGGATCGGGGCGAGTACGCGGCGTGGCTGGATGGCTTTCTCCCTCCGATCGACTCGGACGAGTTCGCCAACCTGCGCAATCCGGCTCCGGCCGGGCCCGCGGAGTCTCCGCCGTCGGAGGGCGGCGCGGTCATCACCAACGATTCGCTGCGCGCGGCCCTGGGCGCTCGCTCGCACCTGATCGGCCTCGCCTTCACGCGGGCGGACGCCATGTTGCGTATCGCAAATGCCCTGCCTGCGGACGATCCCCGTGTCCAGCCGATCCGGGCGCTCGCGTCGGAGCACGCGCGTGCCGGCTTCGACACCATGTTCGACGCCGATTACGCAGGGTCCCACTGGATCGGTTCGTTCGCGGTCAAGTACCTGGTTCAGGCAACGAAAGGGAGCATCTCATGAGGAGAATCAAGGACTGCATGCACCTGGTGCTGGCACTTTCGCTGCTTGCCGGCGCGCTTGGGACAGCGGTTGCGGCCGGTGACGCGGCCGCGCAGGGAAAGGTCGTCACGCGCGCGACGCCTGCCGAGGCGGGGATGTCCGCGGGCGTTCTCGGCGGGGCCGTGGCGCTCTACGAAGAGGCGGTCGCGGACGGCGAGATGGTCGGCGCGGTGCTGCTGGTCGCGCGGGGTGGGAAGGTCGTGCTCCACGAGGCGGTGGGATGGCGGGACAAGGCGCGCGACATTCCGATGGAACCAAACACGCTGTTCCGCATGGCCTCCAACACCAAGCCGGTGGTGGCGACGGGCGTTGCCATGCTCGTGGAGGACGACAAGCTGGCCTATGACGACCTGGTGCGCGAGCACATTGCGGAGTGGGACAACTACCGGGCGGGGTTCATCAGCATCGGCCACCTGCTGTCGCACGCCAGCGGTCTCAGGATCCCGACGCTGTTCCTGCAGCCGTACATGCAGCCGAGCGCGGAGCATCCGCACGCGCCGACCCTGCAGCTGGAGGCGGCCCGCTTTGGTGCCGTGGGCGCCGAGGTGACGCCCGGCACCAGGTACAGCTACAACAACCCCGGCTACAATACGCTCGGTGCGCTCGTGGAAATGGCCTCGGGGACGCCGCTGGACGCGTATCTGGACCGGGAGCTGTACACGCCGCTGGGCATGCACGACAGCTATCATCACGAGGTCGACGAGAAGATGGACGGCAAGCTCGACCGCATGTCCGTCGTCTACTACCAGCGCGACGGCGAGGGCGGCTGGATGCCGGGGTGGACCCCGGGCGATCCGCCTCAGGTGCCGTTCGTGCGCGCTTCCGGGGGCATGATCTCGACGGCCGAGGACTACGTGATCTTCTGCCAGATGTTCCTGAACGGCGGGGTGTACGACGGGCGGCGTTACCTGTCGGAGGAATCGGTGGCGCTGATGACCACCCCGAAGATCCGGACCAATCCGGGGTCTGACGGTCCGGCCAGCTACTACGGGTACGGGTGGTCGGTCTCGGATGAAGGGGTGTTCTCGCACGGCGGTTCCGACGGGACGAACGCCTTCGTCGACCCGGACGACGGGCTGATCGTACTGGTGTTCACCCAGACGCCGAGGGGGAACAATCCGGTGCGTCGGTTCCTGGAGCTGGTGTACCAGGCTATCGAAGGATAGGGCGGCTACGACCCCAGGTGTAGCTGGATCAGGCGCCAAGCGGCTTCGTCGGTCGCCTCGAACGCGGTTTCGCCGCCCTGATTCGTTGCCGCCAGCACCGCGAAGTCCCTCTCGGGTGCCATCCAGACCACGGCGTACCAGCGCAGGTTGCTGCCGGAGTGCGCCAGCGCGCGTCCGCCCGCCCACTCCCGGCTTGTGACCACCCACCCCGACGCATAGTTGAACCCTTCGGCCGGGGTGTGCAGCCGCTGGATCGTCTCGGGCTGAAGCAGGTCGGCCCGGCCCTGTTCGCCGGCCAGGTGCATCGCGATGTAGCGTCCCAGGTCCTGCATCGTGGCGTGCACCGTCCCGGCGGGACCCAGACCCGGCGGGTTGTCGGCGCGCGGATCGCCCGGCTCCAGCGCGAATCTCCCTGTGCCCTGTCCCAGGTGTCCGCGGGGCTGGTCCATGGCGCCCGGCATTCCCGGAGCGCCGAATCCCGTGTCGTCCATGCCGAGCGGCGCGAAGAGGCGAGTGCGGATGAGGGCTTCCCATTGCTGCCCGGCCACGGCTTCGAGCGCCGCGCCCGCGATCATGTAGCCCACGTTGGAGTAGTGGTAGGTCTGCAGCGGCGGGAATTCGGGGGCCGTGCCGAGGACTTCCAGCGCGAAGGCGCGCCGTTGCGCCGGCAGCGCGTCCGTGCTGGTGAGCATCTGCGTCCAGGTCGAGAACTGGTCGATTTGGTTGGTGAAGCCGCCGCGGTGGGCGAGGATCGGCTCGACGGGGACCGGACGCAGGTCGGGGTGAATGTTGGGGAAGTCGGGGAAGGCGGCTTCGAGGGTGGTGGTCCACTCCAGATCGCCGTCCTCGACGAGGGTGCCGGCAAGCGTGGAGGTCATCGACTTGGTGATGGACCCCAGGTGCCATTTGTCGTGGATCGTGACCGGCACGAGGGACCCGTGCGCCCGCGTGCCCGCCGCACCCACGGCCACGACCCGCTCACTGGTGACGATCGCGCCGGCGAGGCCGATGAGGCCGTGGCGTACCCGCACGTCGAGCAGCAGCGCCGAGATCGGAGACGCGACGACGGTCAGGCTGGCGGCGCCCGTCGCCCCCTGGCTGGTGGCGGTTATGGTGGGCGTTCCAGGGCCGGCGCCCGTGACCAGGCCGTCCTCGCTGGCCCAGGCCTGACCGGCCTGCGACGTGGACCAGGTGACGGCGGGATTGGCGACCGCCTGGCCGTTGGCGTCGGTCACGGTGGCCGTGAAGCGGACGGTGTCCCCCACCTCGACGGACGCGGTGGTGGGGGTCACCTGGAC
>VYAQ01000094.1 GCA_009844885.1 Gemmatimonadota bacterium | reverse complement strand
CTGCTGGCGCCTGTTGTTGCGGCTTCCCAGGCTTTGCAGTGGGGGGAGGGGGCCGCGATTCCAAAGCAGGCATAGCCTGACTGGGTATCCGTGCCACTCACGCAAGCAGAAGACCCCCTCAGCCTGAGGCTACCCTTGCCCTGTTCTGCTGTCTGGATGACTGAGCAGTGGGAACGTCACCACCTGCTCCCCTCAGGGCGCCAGCGCATCAGAGCCGGCAAGCTCTCCCTCGGGGAGATGCTCTCCATCCTGGTGCTGTTCCACGTCTCCGCCTACAAGGACTTCAAGCATTTCTGGCACTACAGCCTCAGACACCAGTATCGGGCCTGCTTGACGCTCTCCCCAGGTATGGCCGGTTTGTGAGCCTGCTCCCCGCCTGCTGCTGCATTCCTTCCGTGGCCAGGAGACCGGCATCTACTTTGCCGAGGGCACCAAGCTGGCCCTCTGCCGCAATGCCCGCATCAGCCGCAACAGAGTCTTCCAAAGGCTGGCCAAGCGTGGTCGCACCACCATGGGCTGGTTCTTTGGCTTCAAGCTCCACCTGCTCATTAACCATAAGGGCCAGCTCATGGCCTTCAGGATTACCGACGGCAGCACCGATGGCCGCCAACCACTTGAGGGCCTGACTGCTGCCCTGCAAGGGAAGGTGTTTGCTGATAAGGGCTACCTGTCCAAGGCGCTGCTGGCGCGCCTCTGGCGGCGGGGCCTCCACTGGGTCACCGGCATTCGCCGCAACAGGAAGAACGATCTGCTGCCTCTGCTGGATATGGTGCTGTTGCGCAAGCGCTTCATCATCGAGACCCTCTTTGCCAAGCTCAAGTCCAGCATGGGCTTGGAGCACACTCGCCACCGCTGGCCCGTCAATGCCCTCGTCCATATTCTCTCTTGTCTGGCCGCCTACACCCGGGCACAACCCAAGGTCAACATCGGTAGCATCCCCATCCCTACCACACCCTGACCTTATCCAGAACTGAGGTTATCCTAGGAGATCCTGGATGCTCTGGTCTTTACCTTAACCGTCTCCTGCTGGAAACCCCAGCGAGCCTGCCCCCAGGGCTAGCAGAGTACCTGCAACCTTCCCCAGTCGCTCGTTCATGCGGGTAATTCACATTTTTCCGATCCCCACTTCCCAATCCCATGAGCCTGATCACCCGGCCGGAGCGTTTCAGCGAGGAGGCCTGGGACTTGCTGTTGGCCGGCCAAGCCCCGGCCCCGGCCCGGCAGCACCGACAGAAGGCTGGCCCGCCGGAGCTCCCCTGACGGCCAGGCGGATTCCCCTGGGACGGCACCTCCTTGCCCTGGATCCCGGCAGTCTCATCTTACTGGGACCCCACAAAACCCTCTACAACCGTTTCCGCCGCTGGTCGGACAAGGTGTCTTTGCCTTGATCTTCTCGGAGTTGGCACGGTCCGATAGCACAGAGTCGGAAGAGGTGCTGATGATCGGTGCCCCCGTAAGGGGCATGAACGCAAGCTCCACCCTCCTGGGGGGCGTCGTCATCAGAAGAAGAGAGAGAAGCGCAGCTTGAGGGAATGCTCCACGGGAGAATCTGCGGTGTTGTCCTCCTGTCGCGACCCCTCCAGGGAGAGTTCCCAAGGTTCGGCCTGGGGCTGTTGCTGCTCAACATAAGGGCTCAATGCCCATAGCAGGCTGTAGGTTCTGCTGTGGGAGGAGAGGGCCAGTCTCCCCCCTGGCGTCAGGGTGAGGCGATCATCGAAGGCGGGGAAGCCGTAGGCAAACTGGGTTGCAAACAGTTGTTGCCCGTTGCTGGCGGCAGCAGCATCCAGCGCCTTCATCTCCAGGGCAGTCGGGTCGAGCAGGGCGTCCAAGCCAACCTCTACTGTGGCGCCCACGGCGTGGCTTAGAGAGAAGGACGGACCACGATTGCTTGGGTTGGGATCCCAGGAGAAGGAGAGTGCCAGGCCCTGCTCCCGGAACTCCTCTTCCATATGGAAGAGGAGGGTGCGACCCTTGATTGCACCGCTGATGCCACGCTCCGGATCATTCCAGGAGAGTCCAGCATCCAACTCCATGCCGAAGCCGGTTTCTGCATCGCCGCTGTCTTGCCGGATGCCCATCTCCAGGGATGGGACGAGGGAGGAGCCGTCGGACAGGGGTACAGGACGGGTGGCCGCTAATGCGAGGCGGGACCGGGAGATGTTGTCCTCGGAAGAGGCCAGCCCATCCACCGCCTCCGAGGTGGTCCTGACGGTGAGCACATCAGCAGTGGCGGTGAGGCTGAAGCCTTCAGCACCGCCATCCACCAGGAGCCCGTCCATGCCCACAGCCGTCATCGTCAAACTGGCGTCGGGGGTGTACTCGACATCACGACCATCGGGCTGGAGGGAGAGATTGCCCCAGCCAATGCCGGCGATGGCCCAGATATCCAGCCGTGGCGTCAGCCCATAGCGACCATAGGGGAAGATCCCCGTCAAGGCACCGCTGACGTCACCATCAGCACCGTTGTCCCCCTCCCCCTGCCCTGCATAGGCACCATTGCCCCAGGAG
>VYAQ01000065.1 GCA_009844885.1 Gemmatimonadota bacterium | reverse complement strand
GCCGCATGCTGACCGCTTTGAAGCGGTCGCTCCGCCGGAGGCGGAGCGGTAGTGAATAGTGGGTAGTGAATAGTCCGCCCCGCCGGCCCCCCGCGAGCGCAGCGAGCCCACTATTCACCATTCACTATCCACTATTCACTACTGCCCCCTCAGCCCGTCCTGAACCCACGAGTTAACCTTTCAGCACTGCCGACGTTATTCCCCTCAGAATCACTCCGCGCGCGGGCCTCCGTGGGCCTTGCGCGTGGGCGGATAAGGTTGACCATCGGGCGTGCGATACGTAGGCTCGCTCCTACCCTGTCCGCTCTACGTTACACGGAGAAAGGAGGCCGATTTCCCCCGCTGAGCGAGGCGCGCGCGCCGGCCCGAAAGGCCCAGCGCGAGAGGCGTGAGACGCGAGGGTTTCACTAACCAACACCACGCACAGGGGAACGGCCCGGACCCGCCTGGAGCCATGCGCCAGGCAAAGGCGGCAGAACGAGCGGGCGGCCCCACAGAGGAAGCGGAGCACCCCTCCGCAACCGCCCGCACGATCCGGGCGAGTCCGGAACTCGAACCAGGCCCCATCGGGCCACCAGGACAGAACCAACTCAACACCCAACCAAAAGGGGTACTTGAATTGAAGAACAACCTTATTAGCGGCATCGCCAGCTGGAAGAGCGCGGCTCTCCTGGCGATTGTTGCAGTGGTGGCGGCCGTCGCCTTCAGCGGCGTCCTCACCAACACCCACACGGCCGAGGCCGCGAACGTCCCGCTGGCGGAAAACGTCGGGGCGACGACCGGGGCACCGGGCGACACGGTCCAGATCGTCGTGAACGGCGCGCTCGCGCAGGTGAACATCACCGGCACGGCCGACGGCGTCGGCGGCAGCTTCGTCGCAAACGGTGGTCAGTCGATCAACTGCGCCGATGGCACGTCGTGCGACTCGGACGACAGCGATGCCAACACCCCCGGCAAGCAGAACGCTGCGGACCAGGTACGGGTCGATCTGAAGATCGACGCGGACGCCGGTGAGGGGTACATCCTCGTCAGCGTCACTGGCGTTGGTGCTGACACCAACACCGCGACGGTCACCAAGGTCATCACCGTCTCCAAGGCCGCACTGGTGGGCTCGCTTTCGCTGAAGGCGACCGCAAAGACGATCGCGGCGAATGACGACAACACCAACGGCGGCGACGGCGGCCCGAACGAGACCACCCTCGTGGTCAACGTCAAGAACGCCGCGACCTCGCCGGCCGGCGTGAACGGCCAGAGCGTCACGCTCTTCACGACGCTGGGCACCATCTCCTGTGACGGTACCAACTACGCGCAGGCGTGCTCTGGCGACACAGCCGACAGTGCCAGCACTCCGGGCGTCGAAACCGACGGCACACCCGGCTACTTGACGGTCCAGCTGCGAGGCGGAGGCGTCGAGGGCGTCGCCACCATCACGGCGACCCTGGGCAGCCTGAAGCAGACGGTTGACGTCACTATGTACGGCACCGCCAAGAACCTGACGGCAACGCCGCAGCAGGGCTCCATCGAGATCGGTGGGTCTGTGTTCGTCGTGCTGAAGGTCACGGACGGCGCGGGCAACCCCGTGTCCGGCCAGGTGATTACGCCCGCCGCAGCGAAGGAAGTCGTCGGGCCCACCGATGACGCCGTGCTTGTCGTGACCGCAAAGGACGCGACGGCGGACAACGCTGCCGATGGCAGCGGCTACAACATGGACCTCATTGCCGCGACGGGTAACATCCCGGCCTGCGGTGACGACAAGGATCCGGTGACGGATACCAGCGCGACGCCTCCGACCACGGAGGACTTCACGTCTAACGGCACCGACGTCAGCGGCCAGTGTGTCGTCCATGTGACGGCGCCAGAGGCGGTTGCCGGGGATCCGACGACCAAGGACGCGACGCGCGGTGCGCACACGCTGAACTTCTCGATCAGCGCTGCCATCACTGCTTCGGCCACGATCGAGGTCGCCGGTAAGCCGAACAGCATCTCCACGGATGCTCCACCGTCGGTTGATCCCGCCAGCGTCACCAAGGTCACGGTTTCGGTGTTCGACGACGAGGAAGTCCTCGTCGGCATCACCGACGTCATCAACATCCGCAAGGTTGGCGGCGACGGCCTGGTCGAGGACGCGGGTACGGGGACCATGAACGGTCAAACGACCTTCACCTTCATCGCACCTTCGACTGCGGGCTCGGCGGAGGTCCTGATCACCGCCGGTGATGTGAACCACCGCGTCACCATCAACATCGGTGAGGCCCCGGCCGAAGAGGCCGCGACCTGGAACAAGCCGCTTGCTTCCGGCACGCACAACCTCGTGTGGGTCGGCGAAGACGGTGCTGATCCCGCCGATGCTGGCGACGTCGTTGCCATCTGGCAGTGGACTGGCTCCGGCTGGGTTGGCTACTTCTCCGCAGCCGGTGACGTTGGCCTGGCCAACACCCTCACCGAGCTGAACAACGGCGAGGCCTACTGGGTCGTCGTCGAGTAGCAACTGTCCGTAACCGGCCCCACCCCCCGT
>VYAQ01000193.1 GCA_009844885.1 Gemmatimonadota bacterium | reverse complement strand
CCTGAAGGGCGTGCGGGCGTTTGCCGACGAGCACGCGCCGCGTCAGGCCTTCGTGGTGTGCAACGACAGCGCGCCGAGGCGCACGGAGGATGGGATCTGGATCCTGCCGTGGGAGCTGTTCCTGGAGGGGCTGTGGGGGGGTGAGGTGGTGTGAGGGCATCCCCGGCGCGAAGTCGGCCCATCCCGCTATGGCGTTGTCCCGGCAGACGGGCCAACTTGCAGTATCGGTCATTCTTGCACCCGGCTGAAAGGGGCGTGACGCGGCGTTGCTGAGAGTCTTCGAGATCTGTGCGGGAGCGGGCGGCATGGCTCTCGGCCTGGAGAAGGCGGGCTTTGCGGCGGTGGCGCTGGTCGAAATAGACTCACACGCCTGCGCGACCCTCCGGGCCAACCGGCCCTCCTGGAATGTCCTGGAAGCCGATGTCCGAACTCTCGATCCCGTCGGCTACGAAGGGGTGGAGCTCTTCGCCGGCGGGGTGCCGTGCCCCCCGTTTTCCGTGGCCGGAAAGCAGCTGGGAGCCGACGACGACCGCGACCTCTTCCCGACGGCGCTGGACATGATCGAGCGTATCCGGCCGAAGTCTGTGTTTCTGGAGAATGTCCCCGGATTCGCGGCCAGCCGGTTCCTCGGGTATCGCCGAGCGCTGGCCACTCGCCTCAACGAACTGGGTTACTGGGTCGACTGGGCGGTGCTCAACGCGAGCGACTACGGAGTCCCGCAACTGCGGCCACGGTTCATCCTCGTCGCCCTACAGGAGCGGTTCGTTCCGTTCTTCGAGTGGCCGGCCAAGGAACCGGCCGAACAGACGGTCGGGGAATGCCTCGCCGACCTGATGGGCCAGGGCGGCTGGCCGGAAGCGTCCTCCTGGGCGGACGGAGCAAACGGGATCGCGCCGACCCTGGTGGGTGGCTCGAAAAAGCACGGAGGAGCCGACCTCGGTCCGACCAGGGCCAGGGCCGCGTGGAGCAAGCTCGGAGTGAACGGCCTGTCGCTGGCCGACGCTCCCCCGGGTCCCGATTTCCCATCGGAAACCATGCCTCGCCTGACCCTTCGCATGACCGCCCGCGTCCAGGGGTTTCCTGATTCGTGGCGGTTGTCGGGGGGAAAGACGGCGGCATACCGGCAGGTCGGCAACGCGCTCCCACCACCGGTCGCCGAGGCCGTTGGCCGCTCGCTGGCAAACGCGCTGATGCGGGAAACGCCGGTGCGGCGCTCTGGCCAGCAACTGTCCCTGCAGGCCCAGATGGCATGACAGAGATCCTGTCCGCCGCCAGAAGGGAGTTTCACGCCGCACTGCAGGAGCGGCTCTGGTCTGTTCGGGGGGGCGTCGCCAGCAATTCGGACAACAGCAACGCCACGAGCAAGGCGATTGGACTCGCCCTGGCCGAGGCTGTGGGCGTCTCTGCCGACCGGGAGCGGCTTCGTGGGTCCGAAGCCGGCAGCGAGTTCGAGCGGCGCACGATGGACTTCCTTCAAGCGACGTTCCCGCGCCTAAGCCACCTCCGGCCGGGCATTTGGCGGGTTGGGCCGGGCACTGCAATCTCCGAGTTCGAGCAATACGCTCACCTTGAGGCCCTGCAGCAGGCAGCAGCGGCCAACCGGGAACTCGCGGCCGCCCTGGGGAGCGACTACACCATCAAGCCCGACATCATCATCACGCGCGAGCCGGAACCCGACGAGCGGATCAACGAGCTTGAGGAATTCGTGGTCGCAGGGTTGGCGCGACTCACTCCCCTCCGGCGGAGGAACTCCGAACTGGAGATCCTGCACGCCAGCGTCTCCTGCAAGTGGACCATCCGCAGCGACCGCACGCAGAACTCGCGCGCCGAGGCGCTCAATCTCCTTCGGAACCGGAAAGGCCGGGCACCGCACATCGCGGTGGTCACCGCCGAACCGCTTCCGAGCCGCCTGGCTTCCATCGCGATTGGCACCGGCGACATCGACTGCACCTACCATGTAGCACTGCACGAACTCCAGGAAGTCGTTTCCGGCGACCGCTGGGGCGACGCCCAGGAAATGCTCGCCATCATGGTGGAGGGGAGGAGGCTGCGGGACATTTCCGATCTACCCCTCGACCTCGCTGTCTGACTTCCCGCGTGGACTACCGCCCGAAGTCCCCTGAGGAGATTCAGCGCAACATGTCGGCCATCCGCAGTACGGGCGGCAAGACCGAGGTCGCGCTACGCTCGCTCCTTCACCGCCGCGGTCTCCGGTTCCGTAAGAACTACGCCAAACTGATCGGCAAGCCGGACATAGTCTTCCCCGGTGCGCGGGTGGCCGTGTTCATCGACGGGGACTACTGGCACGCCCGGGTTTTGCGCGAGAAAGGGCCGGAGGCGCTGTACGCCCGCATCAAGACCGCGAACCGGGACTACTGGATCGACAAGTTCACCAGGCGCGTGAAGCGGGACGACGAGGTGACAGCGGTGTTGCAGGAGGATGGGTGGACGGTACTGCGCTTCTGGGAGTCGGATGTGCGTGGGGATCTGGAGGGGGTGGCGGACGCGATCGAGGAG
>VYAQ01000326.1 GCA_009844885.1 Gemmatimonadota bacterium | reverse complement strand
GGGGGCGGGCGGATCCGGGGCCTTGCCCTGGAGGGCGGGGCACGCCTAACGCGGAAACAGATCGTCGCCATCGAAGATGCCGCCAAGGCGGCTGGGGCGCCCGGCCTGCTGTGGGCCAAGGTCACGGGAAACGGCGCCACGGGTCCGCTTGGCCGGTTCTTCCGGGACGATACCGGCGCGAAGCTGCGTGTGCGCGCGGGTGACCTCCTGGTCGTGGGTGCGGGGCCCGACCGCGTCACGTCTCCGGCGCTGGACGCGGCGCGCTCGGCCGCCATCGAGGCGCTGCAACTACCCAGGATCACCGAGCACGCGTGGCTCTGGGTGACCGGCTTCCCCGTCTTCGAGGATGCGGGAGAAGGGGCGCTCGCGGCGAACCACCACCCGTTCGTCCATCCCGACCCCGCGGACGCGCACCTCCTCGACTCCGACCCGCTGGCGGTGCGGGGCCTCGCCTACGACCTGGTCTACAACGGAACCGAGCTGGGCTCGGGCAGCATTCGCAACCACGATGCCGATCTGCAGACGCGCATACTCGCGCTGCTGGGGCTCGACCCCGACGAGATTGCGCGCAAGTTCGGCTTCCTTCTCGAGTCGCTTCGGTCGGGGGCTCCGCCGCACGGCGGGATCGCCCTGGGCGTGGACCGGCTTGTGGCGCGGTTTTCCGGCGGAACGAGCCTCCGCGACGTGATCGCGTTTCCGAAGACGACCGCGGCGCGGGCGAGTTTCGAGGGCGCGCCATCCCGGGTGTCGGCCGGGGAGTTGGAAGCGCTCGGGATCTCGATCGGAGAGCGCAAATGACGGGCGGGACACTGGTCGAACACAACCTTAACGCGGAGGGTGCGGACCAGTTCATCCTTGCCGGGGTCGGCGACGCCAACTTTCGCGAGCTGGAGACGCTCTTCCGCGTCCAGGTCGTGATGCGCGGGGATCAGGTGAGAATCGCGGGGACGGTTGAGTCGGTTGCCGACGCGGCCCGCGTCGTCGAGCATATGATCGAACTTGCGCGCCTGGGGAAGTCCTTTCCGGCTTCGGACATCGCGCGCTTCGCCGCGAGCCTCGACGCGCGGGACGGGCCCGACATCCGCAGCGACGATGAGCGGCTGAGGATATCGGTGCCGGGTTCGCGGCGCACCATCGTGCCGCGCTCGGAGGGTCAGCGCGCGTACCTCCAGGCCATGGAGGACTCCGACATTGTGATCGGGATCGGCCCGGCGGGAACCGGCAAGACCTACCTGGCCGTGGCTCGCGCGGTGGCGGAGCTGTTCCGAAAGCGCGTGCGGCGCATCATTCTGGCTCGCCCCGCGGTCGAGGCGGGTGAGAACCTCGGCTTCCTTCCCGGCGACCTGCAGGAAAAGGTCGACCCGTACCTCCGCCCTCTCTACGACGCGCTCGAGGACATGATGCCGGCTGCGCGGGTCCGGCGCGGGATCGTCGAGCGTACGATCGAGATCGCGCCGCTCGCCTACATGCGCGGCAGAACCCTTTCCGACGCGTTCGTCATCCTCGACGAGGCCCAGAACGCCACCGCGGCCCAGATGAAGATGTTCCTCACGCGCATCGGCATCAGTTCGCGCGTCGTGATCACCGGCGACAAGACCCAGATCGACCTGCCCCGCGCCCAGGTCTCCGGTCTGATTCAGATCGAGAACATCCTGAGCGAGGTCGAAGGCATCGAGTTCGTGTACCTGGACGAGAGCGATGTTACTCGCCACCGTCTCGTCAAGCAGATTGTGCGCGCCTACGCGGCGGCGGACGAACGCCTCGCCGAGGAACGCGACCATGAGCGCCGCTAGCCGCAGACGCCACCTGCTTTCGGGCGTCCCGGAGCGCAGATGGCCGGACGCCGCAGTCCACCACGGCGTGCGGTGGCTGCTTCTCGTGGTGCTGGCGGGAGGGCTTGTGATTCTGTATCCGTCGGATCCGGGCGTCGGGATCGGCCGATATCGTGCGGGCACCGTGGCCGAGCGTGACATCATCGCTCAGGTCAGCTTCCCGGTGCCGAAAGACTCCGCGGTGCTCAGAAGCGAACGGGACGCGGCGGCGGCCTCGGTCGTTCCGACGTTTACCTATCGCGCGGCCGCCGTCGACTCGACACTCGCCGGTCTGGCTGCCTTCTTTGCGCGCGTGGATTCGGCGTCCGTGGAGGACGGCGTCGCGGGAATCGCCGGCGTGCTGGCAACCTCCGGAATCGACGCGGACGCCGCCCAGGTCGAGCTGCTCGCCGAAGCGCAACGCCGCACCGATCTCCACGAGCACGCGGCTTCCGCGGTCCGCACGCTGACGCCGGATGGGCTGATGGCGCCCGGCGCGGCCTCCCGAGTCACGACCGACTCCATCCGCGTGGTCCGAAACGGCGGCAGTGCGGTGGTGGCCCGCGCCACGGTCCTCTCGGGCCGCGAATTCTACGATCGTGCGCTCGCCGGCATGGAACCCGGACCCGAAACCGACCTTCTGCGGGTTGTTCTCGCACGGTATCTCGCGCCCAATCTGCTGCCTGACACGGTCAGGACCGAGAGAGAGCGGGCCTTCTCGCGCGACACGATCCCGATCATGGCGGGACGAGTGCTGGAGGGCGAGGCGATCGTGCGGGCCAACGACCAGGTCGGAGAGGAACAGCTGCGCAAGATCGAAGCCTACCGCGACCAGTTGCGGGCCGAGGGGATCAGCGTGGACAGCTCGAACCTGGCGGGCAATCTGGGCGGGCTCCTGCTGAACACGATCCTCTTGACCGTGTTGGGCGTACTCGTCTTCTTCTTCCGGCCCGAGATCTATCATTCGTTCCGGTTCGTCCTGGCGATACTGAGCATCTTCGTCCTCTATTTCGTGGCCGGTTTCGTGATTACCGGCCTCGGTCTTCCACCCGCCGGGTTGCCGATCGTCTTTGTCGCCGTTTCGCTGTCGATCCTGTGGGACGGACGTCTCGCACTGCTTGCGGTTTTCGTGATGTGCGCGATGACGGCCGTGCAGGAGCCCTTTGGCGAGGTCCCGGTGGTGTTGACGCTTCTGGCCGGTGGCTCCGCGGCCGCGCTCTCGGTCCGCACGTTCCGGCGGCTGGCACAGACCTGGGTGTTCATCGCGGTCACCGCAGGCGCGTACGCGCTGGTGCTGGCGGGACTCCAGATACGGGGCGCGGATTTCGCGTTGGCGCAGTCCCTGACATGGGCGCTTCTCAGCACCGTGACCGGCGTGATCCTCGCCATCGGCTTCATACCGGTCTACGAGTGGGTCGCCGGAATCACGACCGACCAGACGCTGATCGGATGGGCGGACGCCAATCGGCCTCTCATGCGCCGGATGGCCGTCGAGGCGCCGGGCACGTTCGCGCACACGCTTCAGGCGGCGAGCATGGCCGAAGCCGGCGCACGCGCGATCGGCGCCAACACCCTCCTTTGCCGGGCCGGCGTCTACTACCACGACATCGGGAAGATGCGCCGCCCCGAGTACTTCATCGAGAACCAGCACGGCGCCAACCCCCACGAGGGCCTCGATCCGCTCGAGTCCGCCAGGATCATCCGCGACCACGTGGTCGACGGAGTCCGGATGGCGCACTCCGAAAAGGTCCCCGAGGTGGTGGTGGACTTCATTCGCGAGCATCATGGGGACCAGACGATCGGGTTCTTCCTCCACACCGCGCGTCAACTGGCCGAACGTGAGGGGAGCGATCCGCCGGATCCTTCGGTTTTTCAGTATCCTGGCCCCCGGCCACGGACCCGCGAGACCGGCATTGCGATGCTCGCCGACTCCACGGAATCGGCCGCGCGGGCCCTGGACGGCCCAACGGAAGAGCGCCTGAGGGAACTCGTCGACAACATATTCGAGACCAAGGTCGCAACCGGCCAACTCGACGACTGCCCCCTGACCCTTCGGGATCTGGCCCGGCTGAAGAGACAATTCACCACGTATCTGAGCGGGAGTCACCACACCCGGATCCAGTACCCGCAGCGCGGAGACGGACGGTGATCACCATTCATGTCAACGCCCCGGAGGGGACCGGCGTCCCGCGTCAGTTGATCCGTCGCGCGCTGTGTGAGACGCTCCGGCGCGAGGGACACGAGCGTGCCGAGTTCTCGGTAACGTTCGTCGGCGACGTGGAGATTCGGCGGCTGCATGAAGAGTATCTCGGCGGGGATGGTGTGACCGACGTTCTGTCGTTCGCACTCCACGAGGCGGGCGAAGCGCCGCTCGGCGACGTGTACATCGGCCACGCGCAAGCGCATCGCCAGGCGTCGGACGCGGGTGCCGAACCCGACGAAGAACTGGTGCGGCTCGCGGTGCACGGGGCGCTGCACATCCTCGGGTACGATCATCCCGAGGGCCCGGAACGAACCGGGAGCGAGATGTTCCGTGTGCAGGAAGAGGTCGTGTGCGGACTGAGGGCGAAGCCGTGAGCACGGATGTCCCTTCCGTCGTGGCGAGCCGGGCCATCCTGGACGAGTTGATGGATCTCGCCGAGAGGAGCGAGTTCTCGCGGCTGCCCGACCTGTTCGAGGGGATGCACCCCTCTGATATCGCCGATCTCGTGGCCTCGATCCCCATCGAGGAACACCGGATCGAGGTATTGAAGGCCCTTCCCACGGAGGTGGCATCCGAGACCCTCGCCGAGATGGAGGAGGACGAGCACCGCGCGGAACTCCTGACCGGACTGGAGGAGCAGAGAGGTGCCGAGTTGATCCAGGGACTGGCGGACGACGATGCCGCCGACCTGCTGGGCGAACTGGAGCCGCGGGACCGGGACCGGATGCTGGCCGCGTTGCCCACCGAGGAAGCCGGCGAGATCCGCGACCTCCTTCGGTATGGGGAAGAGACGGCGGGGGGCCTGATGACCACTTCCCTGGTATCGGTCTCGACCGGTGCCAGCGCCGCCCAGGCGATCTCCGAAATACGAAAACAGGGCCGTGAAGTGGAGGATTTCTACACTGTTTTCGTGGTCGATGAACGGAACCGGCTGCGCGGAACAGTGCCGCTGGACGACCTGATCCTTGCCGAACCATCCGATGCCGTCGCGTCTCTGGTGGAACCGCCGGTGGCCACCGTGTTGCCCGACACCGACCAGGAGGAGGTGGGCCAACTCATCGGGCGCTACAACCTGGTCAGCGTCCCCGTTGTCAATCCGGACGGTTCCCTCCTTGGGCGAATCACATTCGACGACGTGATCGACGTCATCGAGGCGGAGACCACCGAGGACATTCTGAGACTGGCCGGCGTCTCGGACGACGAGGAGCTGAAGGGCGGCTGGTTCGAGGCGGTTCGGGCCCGTCTGCCTTGGCTCGTCCTCAATCTGGCGACCGCAGCCCTT
Organism: Gemmatimonadota bacterium; assembly: GCA_009844885.1. Classification (GTDB taxonomy): domain Bacteria; phylum Gemmatimonadota; class Gemmatimonadetes; order Longimicrobiales; family Gaopeijiaceae; genus Bin94. The sequence continues at coordinate 6,636 of VYAQ01000326.1, read as the reverse complement.
GCCGCGTCGGTCATCCTGGCGTTCGAAAGCACGATCGAGGAGGTTGCGTTCCTCGCCTTCCTCATGCCGGTCATCGCCGCCCTGGGCGGGAACACGGGGACCCAGGCGCTGGCGGTGACCATTCGTCGCATCGCCGTAGGCGGAGGGATCAACGCGAGCCAATTCCGGGTCGTGGGCAAGGAGGTGCTGGTGGGGCTCCTCAATGGCTTTGTTCTCGGCGTGCTCTTCGCCGTTTTCGCGTATGTGTGGCAGGATGGCGACCCGCGTCTGGGACTGGTGGTGCTCCTGGCCATGTGGACGAACATCATCGTTGCCGGATTCGCGGGCGCGATGGTTCCCACGGTGTTGCACCGGCTCGGGGTCGACCCTGCCGTGGCCTCGTCGGTCTTCGTCCACACATTCACGGATCTGATCGGTTTTGTGATGGTGCTGAACCTTGCCGCGGCCCTCCTCTTCTAACTCGCGCGGCTGAGATGCCAGCCCCGACCCGAGCCGACAGGAACCGGCGTCTCGCCGCCGATTTCCGGCTTGGAAAGCGCCCCGCGCTGGCGCGCGCCATTTCGATGGTGGAAGGGCGGCGCCCCGGCGTTGCCGACCTGCTTCAGGAGTTGCTTCTGGCACGGCCCCAGGCCCGGCGGTTCGGGATCACCGGCCCCCCGGGCGCGGGAAAATCCAGCCTCGTAGCCGGCCTGGCGACCCTCCTTCGCGGTCGTGGCGAAGAGGTCGCCATTGTCGCCGTCGACCCCACGTCACCCTACTCCGGCGGTGCGTTGCTGGGCGACCGAATCCGGATGAACGACCTGGCTACCGACCCGGGGATCTTCATCCGCTCGATGGCCACGCGGGGATCACTCGGAGGGCTTGCCGCCACGACCCGCGAGGTGGTCGACCTGCTCGACGCTTTCGGCTTCCCGAATGTTCTCGTGGAGACCGTGGGCGTCGGACAGACGGAACTGGAGATCGCGTCGGCGGCCGATTCGGTCGCGGTGGTGCTGGTGCCCGAGTCAGGGGACGGGATCCAGGCCATGAAAGCAGGGCTCATGGAGATCGCGGACCTGTTCGTGGTCAACAAGGCGGACCGGGTCGGCGCGGACCGCATGGTGAGGGAGATCCGGCAGGCGCTGGCGCTCCGGGCCGGGCACGGAATGCAGGGGGTGCCAGCGCACCACGGTGTGGATCTGACCCGTTTGGGCGGGGCGGAAGAGGAGCCCGGCGCGGCGGACGTCACGGCCTGGGACATCCCGGTCCTCAAGACATCGGCCGGCAGGGGCGAAGGCATTGAGGGATTCCTCGACGGGCTCGTTGCTCACAACCGCTATCTCAACGAGTCGGGAGTGCTGGCGGAACGTCGCGAGCGCCGCGCAAGGAGCCGGTTGCGCGACGTAATCGTGGGCCGCCTGAGGGGCCGGGCGGAGGCGTTTCTGGCGTCCAATCCGGATCTGCCGGGCCGGATTGCGGATATCGCTGCCGGACGCGCCACGACGTACGGTGTGGCAGACGAACTGATTCCCGCCATATTGAAGGGGGCGGAGAAGTCGGGTCACGGCTAGGAGGGTCACATGTCCACGACCGAGGGTCGGTTGCGTGATGCCGACGCCATCGTTGCGGCGATCGAGGCGCACCAGCGCGAGGGTGAGCGGCTGAGCGCCGAGGTGGCGGCGTGGCAAGCGACCTGCGAGGGTACCCCGAAGCGGCTTCCGTTCTTCACGTCGATCTCCGGCAACGAGATCGAACCCCTCTACACGCCCGAACACGTATCCGGGAGCTATCTGGAGAGGCTCGGGGTGCCCGGTGGGTTCCCGTTCACCCGTGGGCCGTACGCCACGATGTACAGGACCCGGCTCTGGACCATGCGGCAGTTTGCGGGTTTCGCAACCGCCGAGGAGACCAACGAGCGCTACAAGTACCTGCTGGCCAACGGGCAGACCGGGCTTTCCGTCGCCTTCGACTTCCCGACGCTGATGGGCTACGACAGCGACCACCCGCGCTCGCTCGGCGAGGTGGGTGTGTGCGGTGTGGCGGTTTCGTCACTAGCGGACATGGAGACTCTCTTCGGCGGCATCCCCATGGACAAGGTCTCGGTCTCGATGACCATCAACGGGCCCGCGATCATCCTCTTCTGCTTCTATATGGCGGCGGCCCAGCGGCAGGGCGTCTCACCCGAGCAGCTGCGGGGCACGGTCCAGAACGACATCCTGAAGGAATACCAGGCCCAGCACGCGTGGGTGTTTCCGCCAGAGCCGGCGCTGCGGCTGATCGTGGACATGTTCGAGTGGTGCGGCGCCAATGCCCCCAAGTACAATCCCATCTCGATCTCCGGGTATCACATCCGCGAGGCCGGCGCGACCGCCGGACAGGAGCTGGGTTTCACCCTGGCCAACGGCTTCGACTACGTTCGCCGAGGCATCGCCCGGGGACTGAATGTCGATACCTTTGCGCCGCGCCTGTCCTTTTTCTTCGACGTGCACAACGACTTCTTCGAGGAGGTGGCCAAATTCCGGGCCGCCCGGCGGATATGGGCGCGCCACCTTCGCGACCGTTTCGGCGCACGCAGTCCACAGTCGTGGCGACTCCGCACGCACGCGCAGACGGCGGGCGTCACGCTTACGGCGCAGCAGCCCGAGAACAACATCGTTCGGGTTGCCTATCAGGCGCTGGCCGCGGTCATGGGCGGGGTGCAGTCGCTTCACACGAACTCCATGGACGAAACCCTGGCGCTGCCGACCGAGAAGGCGGTCAGGATTGCGTTGCGGACCCAGCAGGTGCTCGCCTCCGAGACCGGGGTCGCCAACACCATAGATCCCCTCGCGGGTTCGTACTATCTGGAAGCGCTCACGGATCGTCTCGAAGCCGAGGCCGAGGAGATCTTCGCTCGCGTCGAGGAGGAGGGCGGGGTTGTCGCGGGGATCGAGAACGGTTGGTTCCAGCGCGAGATCGCGGCGTCGGCCGCGAGGCAGCAGGCCGAGATCGAAGCCGGTATGCGGACGGTGGTGGGCGTGAACGAATTCGTCGACGGTTCCGACAAGGTGGAGATCGACACGCTGCAGATCGATCCCGATGTCGAGGAACGGCAGCGACAGCGCATGGCCCGGCTTCGCAGGGAGCGCGATGGCGAGCGCGTCGATCGTAGCCTGGCCAGACTGAGAGCCGCCGCCGCCAGTGAAGAGAACCTCGTGCCGCACATCCTCGAGTGCGCGCACGCCTACTGCACCCTGTACGAGATCAGAGCGGCCATGGAGGACGTCTTCGGGGCCTACAGGGAGCCGGTTTTCTTTTAGCCCGTGGACATTTAGCAGTCCGGGGCATCGTGGCATCGCGCGTTCTGATTGCCGACGACCAGCCCGATGTCGTCGAAGCGTTGCGTCTGCTTCTGGTTTCGGCGGGCTTCGAGCTGGAGGCGGCGGGGGGTCCCGAAGAGGCGTTGGACAGGGTGACGAACAGTGTGTTCGACGCGGCGCTGATCGACCTGAACTACACGCGCGACACGACCTCGGGGCGTGAAGGCCTGGACCTGCTCCGGAGGCTTCATGACATCGACAGCACCCTGCCCGTGGTTGTGATGACCGCGTGGGGAAGCGTCGAAAGCGCGGTTGAGGCGATGCGGCGCGGAGCCCGCGACTACATCGAGAAGCCGTGGGACAACGATCGCCTGCTGGCGACCCTGAAGACCCAGATCCAGCTCGGACGTGCGCTCCGCCGGTCCCGGAAGCCGCGGAACGGGGATGCGGCCTCAACGCGCCCGCCCGCTCGTCCCCGCCTGATCGCCTCGTCGACGGCGATGAAACCCGTTCTCAAGGCGGTGCGGCGCGTCGCACCTTCCGACGCCAACATTCTCATCACCGGGGAGCACGGTACCGGAAAGGAGGTCGTGGCGGGTTGGCTGCACGCCTCATCCGCTCGGCGGCTGGCCCCGCTCGTCACCGTGAACATGGGCGGTATCTCGGAGGGCGTGTTCGAGAGCGAGCTGTTCGGACACGTGAAGGGGGCCTTCACCGACGCCAAGACCGACCGGGCGGGGTTCTTCGAGCTGGCGCACGGCGGGACGCTCTTCCTCGACGAAATCGCGAACACCTCGCTGCCGGCGCAGGCCAGGCTCCTTCGCGTCCTGGAGACCGGGGAGATGCAGCGCGTCGGATCTTCCGACGTCATTCGGGTCGACGTCCGACTTCTGTCGGCGACCAACGCCTCGCTCGACCAGGCGGTTGTCGAGGGACGGTTCCGGGAGGACCTGCTCTACCGCATCAATACCGTCGAGATTCCGATCCCGCCCCTCAGGGACCGCCATGAGGACATCCCGCTCCTTGCCGCACACTTCCTGGAACGCGAGTCGGAGCGTTACGGCCGACCCGGACTGCGCTTCACGGCCGCCGCATCCCGCGCGCTGCTGGACCATCCGTGGCCGGGCAACGTGCGCGAGCTGAAGCACGCCGTGGAGCGCGCGGTGCTGATGTCCGACGATCTGGCCATCGAGGTCGAAGACCTGGCGTTGCGCACGCTGGCGGGCGGCACGCTCCCGCTGGAGGAGCTCAAGCTCGGCGAAGTGGAGCGTCTCCTCATCGAGAGGGCGATGGATCGGCATGACGGCAACGTAAGCCGGGCGGCCGAAAGGCTGGGCCTCAGCCGCAGCGCGCTTTACCGGCGCCTGGCCCGCTACAGGATCGGCGACGTCCGGTGACCGGTGACGGCGGCACGCCGGAGTCGAGCGCCAACTCCAGGGGCAAGGTATGCAGAGCGCCGCTCGTAGGCCGCTGGGCGCGCCTCGAATTCGACCTCCAGATCATTCTGTTGTCCAACCTGGCCGGACTCCCGGCTTTTGCGCTCGCGATGTATCTGCTGTGGACGGGAGATACCGCGACATCGACGCGCTGGCTCGCAACCGGGGGGATCCTGCTCCTGTGGGGAGGGTTGACCGCGGTGTTGCGGGCGAGGCTTGTGCGCCCGATCCGAACGCTGTCCAGCGTCCTGCTGGCGTTGAGGGAAGGGGACTTCTCGATCCGGACGCGTGTTCCGAAGACACTGAAAGGACCGCTCGCACTGGCCTTCCAGGAGGCCAACAAGCTTGAAGCCATCCTGAGGGAACAGCGGCTGGGTGCCGTCGAAGCCACGGTGCTGCTGCGGAGGATTCTGAAGGAGATCGACGTGGCGGTGTTTGCGTTCGACGAGGACGAGAGGCTCCGCATTCTCAACCGGGCCGGGGAGCGGTTGCTGGGCCAACCCTCCGCGGCCGTTCTGGGCAGGTCTGCCGACGACCTGCGGCTCCAGGAAGGGCTGGCCGGTGAGGCACCGCGGACGATGGAGGTGAACCTCCCGGGCGGGCAGGGGAGATGGGAGCTGAAGCGCACCACCATCCGCCAGGAGGGCGCGCCACTGAAGCTTCTGGTGCTGTCGGATCTCTCCCGGGCCCTGCGGGAGGAGGAGCGCCTGGCCTGGAAGCGCATCATCCGGGTGCTCAGCCACGAGATCAACAACAGTCTGGCGCCGATCAAGTCGATCGCGAGCAGTCTGCGCAAGCTCCTGGGCGGCGATTCAATCCGGGGCAGGCTCCGGGATGATCTGTCCCGCGGACTCGGCGTAATCGTGGGCCGCGCCGAGTCTCTCGGCCGCTTCATGGCCGCGTACGCGCGCCTTGCCCGTCTGCCGGCTCCGACGCTCGTGTCGACGCCGGTCGGGCCGCTGATCAGACGAAGTGCCGACCTGGAAACGCGGTTGCATGTGGAGGTGGCCGATGGGCCCTCGGTGAGCGTCATGGCGGACCCGGATCAGCTGGACCAGCTGCTCATCAACCTCGTGCGCAACGCGGCCGACGCCGCGCTGGAGTGCGGCGGGGGGGTCAGGGTATGGTGGCGGGTCCGCGGCGAGGAGTCACTCGAAGTGGTGGTGGAGGACGACGGGCAGGGCCTGCAGGACACCGGCAACCTCTTCGTGCCGTTCTACTCCACGAAGCCCGGTGGCTCCGGGATCGGCCTGGTCCTCTGCCAGCAGATTGCCGAGGGACACGGAGGCCGCCTGGCGCTGCGAAATCGCAGTCCCAGAGGCGCGGTGGCGATTCTGTCGCTGCCACTGGAAACGCGGCTCCGGGACACTCGGCCCCGGAGCCGCGTCACAGTCACAGGCTAGCTGCCACCCCCCGCACCGGCTACTAGCGCCCGATCCCGTCACCCCCCGCGGTAATGACGAACTCGACCCTGCGATTCTGCGCCCAGGACGCCTCGTCCGTGCCCGGAACGCGCGGTCTGGTTTCGCCGAAGTACTCCACGGTGAAACGGGCCACATCGAGCCCGAGCCCGCCCAGGAATTCGAGCACCGCTTCGGCACGTTGTCTGGACAACTCCATGTTGTATGCCGGGTCCCCGCGCTCATCCGCGTGGCCCTCGATCCGGACCTCGACGCCCGGATTGTCGCGCATGATCACGGCCTTGGCGCGCAGCCTCTCCTGGGCTTCGTCGTCGATGGCCGCGTCGTCGTATTCGAAGTAGACCATCTCCTGCAGGGTGCGGCGGGCGGCCATGGCACGGCGCTCCCGCTCCCGCTCGGCGGCCTCCCGCTCGGCCGCGAGGCGACGCTCCTCCTCCGCCTGCGCCCGACGGATCGAGTCCTGACGCATGCGCTCCAGTTCCTCCGCCGAGGGGCCGGGAT
>VYAQ01000034.1 GCA_009844885.1 Gemmatimonadota bacterium | reverse complement strand
CGGTCGTGCCGGAGCTTCCCGGTCTTCGGGCGGGAAGCGATGACGTGGAGGTGGTTCTCGGCACTCCCGATGCCGATCCAGAGGTGCACATTTGACGCGGGGGTCGTTGTGCACGAAAAAGCGTCCTCGACGTGCACGGCACCGATTCCGCAAGCTGCTGGCGCTGTTGGGCTTGTGATCCGTCCACCGGGGCACCGATGCCGTGTCGGCCTTCAGGGCCGATGCCGGTAGCGACCCATGTGTTTCGATGCCTGTCGTGGCATCGCAGGGGGTTGGGATGTGCACGCCATCCCAACCCCCCATGGGTCGCTACCGGTCCAACAATCCCGTGCGGGAAGGCACCGGCCAAGGCGCGCGTCAGCGGTGCTTTGTTGCCGTGGGCTGGATCGACCGAACGAACCAGCCGGGAAGCTGGAATCGCCCCGGTGTCGCGAACTGTCCGGCCGCAAGCGGATCACTGCGAAGCGGGTTCACTCGTCGTCGGCACTTCGCCCCGCAGCAACGGAGTCCGACCGCTTCTGGATTACCTTGAAGGTGGCCCGTAACGATCATGTGACTCCGATGGGATGATGCCGCCACAACGGTATAAGTCGTTCGAAGAACTCGCGCGAGTGCAGCGGAAGCAGCGCTCGGCGGCCGCGTTGCGCGCGTCTCCGCAGGTTGCGGAGACCGAGCGGGTTTGGGTCCAGTTCGATGTGGCTGCGCAGGCCGAGCCGTCCGCCGCCCGCGAATGCCGTTCGATTGCGTTGGAGTGGTTGGGGAAGGGCTACGAGGACCGCTTGCCGCGCCGGGCACGCCTCGGCCGGCCGTTCTCGCACCGGGAAGGGGATGCTTCCTGCCGGGCGGTGAGGATTCGGAGCCCGGAGAAGGACGTGTGGGCGTTGCAGGTCGAACGGATGTCCGATCCGGGCGGGCACGTGGCCACCTCGATCACGGTCGCGAGCCTTCGTGGGCACCCGGCCAGGATCGGAGTCGAGGTGCATGACCGATCCGTGGTTCCCGGCGCGGCCGTCGAGGAGTACCCGTCCGGGTTGGTCGCCGAGATCGCGGGGAGGATTCCGCTCCTTCAGAACGGAAGACGGTTCGTCCGCGACCCGATCTTGATCGATACCGAGGAGGCCATGCGCGGCTTCCTGAACAGGCTGGAGGATCCGGCGCGCGACATGCCGTTCGCGGTGGCCTCGATCCCGCCGGACGCGCCGGACATGGATTTGCTCGCCAACCAGTGGACGGCGCTGGCGCGGGGCTTGGCCGGGTTGGCCGTGGTGTGGGTGCTGCCGGTGGACATGACCTTCCGGCTGAGCGACACGGTCGGCAAGCCGCTGTCGGTATACATGGGTTCGTGGCGGTTCTACCGCCCCGGATTCAACGACCGGGCGGATCAATGGCAGCATCCGCTCGTGGTGGTGAACCGCCTGTCCGAAGAGGGCGGGCCGGATATGGCGACCACGCAGTTTCAGCGGCTCGCCGCCGAGGAGCGGCTGCGCTTCGGCACCGGCGACCGGGACACGCTCGGCTTCGACGCGATTGCGGGTGAAGCGGACGCGGCCCCTCGCGGAACACTGAGACTGGTTTCGCTCCTCCGAAACGCGATCCGGCGCGATTCCGCGGTGACCGGAAAGGAAAGGTCGCCGGCTGAAGAAACCAACGGGTCCGCGCGACCCGACCCCGTGCCGGGGAGCGGGTCCCGCCGCGACGGAGCCGGGGAGGGAGTGCGTGTCCTGCGCCGAAAGCTCACGGAGGCGCTGGACAAGGCGCGCAAGCGGGCCGACCGCCACGAGCAGGCCCAACAGAGGGCCGAGGCCGCCGAACGCAAGAACGAGGAGTTGCAAACGCGGATCGAGCAGCTGACCGGGCTGGTGCGTTCGCTCGGGGGCGATCCGGACGCCGCAATCCCCTTCCCGGCCACATGGGACCAAGTGGCCGATTGGTGCGACCAGAGTCTCGCGGGCCGGGTCTCGCTGACGGGATCGGCGAGGCGAGGGTTGAACGGGGCCGAGTTCCGAAACGTGGGCTTGGCGGCGCGGTGCCTGAGTTGGCTTGCCCGCGAGTACCGGGACGGGCGCTTGCGTGGTGGCGCGCCCGATCTCCACGGGCGGATCGGCGACATCGACGAGGGCGTCTTCAACCTCCCCTGTGGAGGCGACTCCTTCGAGTGCGTATGGAACGGCAGCCGCCGCACGGTGGACTGGCACATCAAGAACGGCACGGGCACCCGCGACCCGAGGCGGTGCCTGCGGATCTACTACTTCTGGGACGACGACACCCGCAGCGTGGTGGTCGCCTCAATGCCGGCGCACCGGAAGACCGCACGGTGAGCAGCGGGCGTCACAGCCGCGTCCGGCGGACTGCGAAGCAGGGGTTCGAAGGGGGGCGGAGCACCCCTCGCCAGCCCCGCCGGGAGACACACGGAGTGTGGCCACGGGGGGTAGGCTGGCTTGTCTCCCATAATCATGCAGATTCCCGCTTGATTTGCATGACCGGGTCACGGGGAAGGCCCGGGCTGTTGAGCGCCCGCAGAGG